>JBHLQJ010000209.1:0-5393 GCA_048884945.1 Candidatus Thorarchaeota archaeon
TTCAAATTTTCTTGCTCTTTCAAAACTAGTTAGCTGCAATAGTGAGGTGAAAGGATTAATCAAATCTAGGTATGTCTTCTCTGACATCCCAAGCTTGACTACAAATGCGCACACACCCTTTTTGGGAATCTGCATGAGTAGAAATGAGGTGTCTTTCTCAAGACTTGAATGTTCCCTCATCTCCACCTTATTTTTTACAGTTGGTAGGAAGTCAAGAACTGCTTCCAATTCATATGCTCTCAAGTTTGATACAGCCACATACCCATCCGATGTGACAACCCCTCCCCTTAGAATATCACGATTGATTTCAACTTCCGAAAGGGCTCGTTTCAATGAGTTTAGATCTTGAGCTGGTAGGAGCATAGTTTTGTATCGACGCGCCAAGCCCGGAATCCCGTCAAACTTCTGAAGTGTTACTTCAACAATGTCTGCAAATGGTCTGAATTTTTTCGAAGCAGGGAGTTCTTTCCTAAGGTCAGAATAGAACATACTAACAAATTGCTCTGCGAGATCTTGAAGGATGACTCTATGAATTTCCCCACTATCTTCCTCTGACACGAGGGCAATAAAATAGAGGTCTCCTTTTCGCTCCCACACGAGTTTATTCTTTTCAAAAGACATAACCATGATTCTATCTTTACTAATTTCTTGTGCAAATGAACCAACTGCAGAAAGAAAAGCCGCTGTGAGTTCGTCAAGTCTCCGAGTTCCGCTCACGCTATAGTGGAATAGCAATATTCCTCCTTCACGGAGCACAATGATCTCTTTAACCAAGAAATTTACCTCACCACAGCATAACCTCATCATGAGGCACGAAGGCACTTAATACCTTTGTTAGAAATGATATGGCCATAGTTCAAGACTTCAATTCATCTGATAATCCTGTAACCTCGACGAGTTTCCACTCTACTTCATCTCCAAGTTTCTCAAACACATCATACAATTGTTCTGGAACCACACCAAGGCGCTCACTGATATCAACAAGAGAGCGTTCACCATTGCACAGCGATTTTGCTCGATCGAGTAGTTGGTAGTCCTTACTTGGTAGACCTATTAGATCGAGATAAGCATCAAAACGAGCATCCTTTTCTATAAGCAATGGACAAAGTTTTGATACCCTAAGTAGTCCTCGAATTGCTAAATATTCGATAATCTCCGAAATTTCAATTTCTGAAAGGCCTAGATTTCTACTAAGGTCATAGATTGATGTCTTTCCATCAATTGAAGAGAGGACTCGATTTCCAGAATTACCAAGGTCTCTGTGAAATTCATCCAAAAATCCCCCAGATCTTATTGCAATATCTAGATTATCCTTATTGATTTTTGGAATAACAAATGAACTAAGACTCGACATTATGACCAAAATCCCTTCATAATATGATAGTACTCCTCTTACATCATTCTCGAAATCCATGAAAACATCCAATACTGGTATGTCCATTCTGAGTTCGTTTTGGTATCTAGAAACAAATCTCTTACTAAGCTCTCTGAGGACAACTCTCAGGACCTTTTCTGAAGAACCGGATTCAACAAGGAAGATAAAGAGATAATCTGTTCCATACTGCTCATACAGAAGTTCTGACCCTTCGAAAGATAATCTTTGAACTGATTTCTCACCAAACTCGGCTGCAAAGCTTGTAATGGCACTTAAAAAACCTGACAACAACTCGTCTAGTTTTCTCGTTTCAGTATTTGAAAAGTGGAAGATTGGAGTACCTCCACTTGTTAGAACCATAAACTCTTGAACGCCAAGTCTTTCGAGCAAACACTTTCTCTCCTTCTTTTGTTTAAGATTCTGTTAAGTCTTTAACATATCGCCTGTGAGTTGATGTAACAGCCCGAAACATCCATAACTAGTTAATGATTCGCTCTTTCTGAAAGGTGGATATTGATTTGCTTGAGTATCGTGATTTTCCGTTTAAGAGTATGATTATCTATGTGTTGCTCTCTGTTCCACTGGCTTTCTCAATCTATGTAATCACAGGTCTCTTATCGGGAACTCTATTTAGCTATGTAGGTTTAACAATAGCTGAACATCATGGACTTCTTGGGTATGGTGCTTTAACTGCTACCATAGCACTGCCCCTTTCAGGACTACTCGTCGATCGTGTCCGAAAATATGATTTCTTGATGTATCTTGCTGCAATATTACCAAGTCTGGTTGGAATTCTTAGTGTGTTTGAAATCATACCAGAGTTTTCTGACACATATCCTTTGGTGCTAGCTACAAGCACTTTTGGCTGTCTTGCTTTAATGCTAATATCATGGTCTGTACGAATCAATCAGAGCTTTGTTGTTCGTTTCCGCGGAAGGACTGTTGCAATTTTCCTTGCGATGTCGATAATCATTTACTCCATCTTTACATATGTTGATAGTCTAGCAATCATTGCTGTCCTATTGAACACAATTGCTGTCCCTGCTTTCAGTTCATTGATTGCCGTGATTCTTTCAGCTGCTTTTAGACCATGGAGAGTTGCCCGCGCATCCCTAGCAATCTCCGGTAGTTCATTCAAATATTTCATCCCTATGACATTTGCATTAGGAGCGCATCTTCTTTGGTACACTGTTACTAAGCAGGCGTTATTAGATTTAGAAACTCCAGTTGTATCACTAAGTCAATCGGTCAATATTGGTCTTTATGAAATGATACCATTTGTTGTACCAATCATCCTTGCAGGTATCATGTCAGATCGTCTTGGTCGAAAAACAGCATTTCGTTTTGTCATTCTCATACTTGGCTTGCTAACAATTTTTGGTTCCACACTTTATAGCACTGACAATCTGCTACTTCTTCTAATTTCTGAGAGGTTTGTGGAAGGTTTTATACTTGGGTTGTGTCTGTTCTTGATTTGGCCCGAACTTGGTCCAGTAAGAACGAGGGGATTTCGCCTCTCATTGTATTGGTTCTTCTTTCTTGGCTACATGACTCTTTTCTGGGCACTAGACCTCAATGTAATCTTGTTTGGTGTGACATTTGTTGCACCAATTTGGCTACAACCAGTAGGAGGCCAGATTGCCATAGTGTTATCACTCGGAGCATTGTATTTGACCGGTCCTTTGCCAACAACTCTTGGAAGAGAAATTGAAATGGAAGATCTTGATTTGGATTTTGACGACCGGCAAGTCAAAAGGACAGTTGATGCATTTGTGAAAGCTGATGATTTTGCGTCCATTCGAAGCCAAATTGACATTATTGATGCAGGAACTGAACTGAGTGACAATGATGTAGATGCAATTCTTGGTGAAGAGTTCCGGGACAAACTTCCTCTTCGAAGAGTTCCTGGTATCGGTGCAAGTTTAGAGAAAAAACTGAATGCGGCGGGATACGAATCCGCCGCACAACTAGCCGGAGAATCTGCCCAGAGACTAGCTCAGAAAGTTGAGGGGCTTACTGTCTCTCGTGCTGAAAAGATCTTGAAGGATGCTCGTAAGGTAGTCAAGAAGACAGTCAAGAAGAAGAAGTAGTAATGGAACTACTTCGGTTTATCCATTAGAGCTGTCTTGGTTTTCACTTTGCCTTTTGACACATGAGGATTCCTTAGTACTGAGTCCCCAGCTTTCTCTAGTTCACGTATTTCGTCAGCTAGTTTTGCTGCTACTCTCATCATCTCGTGCCCAGCTGCGACAAGTGGGATGTAATCCTCTGCTTCTTTTGTCTTGAAGCATCCTTTCGTTGTAATCTCTGCAACTGCTTCCGATATTGTGAGTGCTGCGATTGCCTTTGCTTTTGCATAGGGATTCCTGAAATATCCACACTTGACTATCTCTTCAGCAGTGAGTTTGACCATGGGCATCTTAGGAGTTTCACCAGCTTGAAGTGCTGCAATTACCGTATCTAGCTCGTGCTGTACAGCTCTCACGACGCCTGTAATTGAAAGAACTTTAATCGCATCAGCATTGAACAATGACATTTCAGTTGGATCAAGAAACTCCTTTTTTGCGCCTATCATGGAGTCTGCTGGAATTACAATGAAGCCTTGACCACCAAGGACCTGTATCTGTTTCTTTCCTTCTGCATCTTTCTTGAAGAATGCTTTCTCTGCGGGACCATCTGAGATTGTAATTGCTGGAAGTCTGGCTTTGGCTAACATCTCTCTTACTTTCGTTGGTCCAGGAAGAGCTGCATTCGGACTGACGATGAGAACAAGATGTGGTTTCCATGCAATCACTGACTCAGCAGGGCTTGTGCTTGAATTCTCATCCATCTTCGCACCGCTTGTAAAAGCTCGAACATTGATGTCATCTCGTTCTGCTCGTTCATCAAATATTAAATCAAGAAGTGGTGCAGAAGCTATGGCACCAAGTTTGATCACACCTACATTTATTGTGGTTTCTGACATAGTGTCACCTCACTCCTCTATGTCGCAATGCATCGCTCGACAAAACTGTTGCGGTTTATCGTTTTTGATAATAAGCCAACCCAGTACCAGCTAAAAGATCTGCACCACGCAGATGCTTTCCGCAACTGGCACAACGAAAGACAATTCTGGGATCATTAGATGCAGTACCACAGTGATTACAAAGAGGTTCTACATCCAAAATTGCTAGTTCGCTGACTTTGACTGGTTGTTTACAGCTCAAGCAAGTGACTTCAGCTATATCATCCATCAAAACTGCATGAAATTGGTTACTACATTTTGGGCAGAAGAGAGTGTACACTTTATTAATGTCACTTGAGTCGCAGCGAGGACAGAGAAGTTCGACAATAAGATTTGACTCTCCACATTGCCTGCACTCTACTCGTCGTCCATATGTACGTGAAATAAGAATATCCTCTTCCTCCAGGTCTTTCAATATTCTTACAACTTCGTCATCATCGGTTCCGAAGTAGTCATATGCTTCTGGGTATCTAACTGATGCTTTTAGGATATGTTTTGGAGTTATTACCGCTACCCTTTTTTCTAACATATCCTCAACAAGTTTCTTTACTCCCGGATTTGTTAGGAGTCCAGCTCCACTTGTTTCGTCAATTAATTCATGAAGTAATTCAAACGCTCTTTGAAGCTCTGTGTCCCATTTGTCACTATTGAAATCAATATACTTGACTAATCTGAGTAGGTTTCGCTCTATTGCTGATGTATTATCTCCTTCATCGAGAAGAATTGCTATACAGTTGGGTGGTTTCATATATGAAATTGCCAGTCCGCGGGGTAATTTTGAATATCCTATTTCAGCCTCTCGATTCACTCCGTGCCCCATGAAAATAATTAACGCTTCCTCACTCGTTAAAGTGTCCGTTTCAGGATGTGAGCGTCCTACTGAAGGGCCAAGGTTGTCATCCCACCAAATCGAGTAAATCGCCTTAGGCACTTTTTCTTCCCCATGTCTTATTAATCCCGTTTTTCGATAGAGCTCCCTGCATATTGAAATTGCAATCCATCTTATCAGCCTAT
>JBHLQJ010000210.1:0-5242 GCA_048884945.1 Candidatus Thorarchaeota archaeon
ACCAGCAACATGACCAAAATCATTTTGCCCTACTTTTCCACCTTGGCTTTCAACAGCAACAAACTGGCTTCCTGTATCATCGTAAATAGCGAGTTGAAGGTCATCAGGATAAGCATCAGTATCTGTACTGTTCGCACTCCAACCTAGAGGATAGTACTCTGCTGTGCCATTAGGATTAACATTGATGCCAGGAATTCCATCTGAAAAGGTGCCATTAATTGCATAGAGCTTTTCAAGATTCCAGACTGAAACTTCAGCTTCATCAGCAAGCCAATCATGTGTAACATCAAGAGGCAAGTCATAAGCGAGGTTCTGATAATTATCTGTTCGTGCTGACAGAATCTCTGAAGCAGTATATCCAGACTGTTCGACTACAACAGGATCTAATATTCCATCTACTGGCGCTTCATAAGCAAGGCTATAGAGATTTGGTCCGATTAATGGTTCATCATCCAAGGGAGGTAATTCATTCTCTTCGATAGGTTTCGGTGACGAGTTATTTTCAGTTGCGAACTCCGAATCGATCTGGTTTGAAACAGGTATTTCTGGAACCCATGTCATCGTGATAATGAACATTGATAATACCAGTAATGAACATAGTAGTCTTCTTGCCATATCCCTCATCACCCAAATTCTGATGACTTTTTTTCCGGATTAATTTGCCTGAAGCCATACCGCGGATTGTCGAGTTGATGGAAGTCTAGTATTTAGCCTAAATACGTTTGTGATGGTGTATGTCTTATCCTAGGGTAACCTCAAGCCATGTAGTATGAATATATTTCCTTGAAGTAAGTTATGTGTATCAATCTGGTTGCACACTGTAAGTACTAGTAGAAGTATGAACAGGAACAATATACTCTGCTTCGATTGCTTTGAACATCAAAATATACACATCATCCACTGGATACCCTGATGAGATTAACAAGCGAATCAGTCTTACAAGATTAAAAGTTCCATCTTTTGCTTCAAGTGGGATTGCTTTCTCAATGAATCTCAATTTCTTTGGAAACTTCTTCTCACCGACTCGAAATCCTTGAATAAGAATTCCATCCATGAACTCGTCAAACATCAGTTCAAAGGTTCTAGTTATCTTGGTATCAATGACTCTGTCAGGTCGTTCAGCCAACGTATCATCAAACATCATGCCTATTGCACGGGCATAATTCCTCATTCGACCTTCTTGTTCCACAGAGGGAGGAGTCATGGTTATGAAAGCACAGATCAGATTATGTGTTGGCACTGTGCGAATGTTTTCTGATATTGGAATTATCGTGTACTCGCCATTTTCTCTGCCTGTTTCAAACTCGGATCTGAAATGCATGATAGCGGAGATGAACGCAGAAAGCAGTCCCTCTTCGAATCCACCTTTGAAGATTTTCTTGTAGATAGGTACGCCACTGAGTTTGTGAAGGACAAGAAAACCAAGAATGTTGTTTGCATCATTTATTCTGTTTTTGATCTCGATTGATGCCATGTTTTTCTCTTTTCTTTTCCGTGCGCGAGATCTCCTTATGGAAACTACAGAGATGATGGCTATAACTCCAATGCCGATGTACGGACTATATTCCAAAACCGTTTGAACCAGACGGACATTACTATCAAATATTGGAACGAGCGCCGCGCTAAAGCTTTGAGCCATCTCGCAGTTTTCTTTTTCAACTGCAATATTGACAGTATAAGTTCCTGTGCCTGAAAGCGGCATTGGAATATCAACTGAGTAGATTCCTACACTGGTCCTATTCATTTCTGCGTAGAAGTAAATGATGCCTCCAGGTCGATAAACACCAAGTGTAACGTTAGCATAATCTACAGGCATACCAGTATCCGATTCGGCAACCGATACCTCGACTGTGAGTGGAGTGGATTCAAGTCCAACAAGGCTAGAAATGGATGCTATTTCAATTGGCACTTTGTTGACTAGGAAAGAAAGAACATGTGATTTGGTTTCATATCCTTCTTTTGAAAATGTAATCCGGACATTATAGTCGCCGATGCCCATTGGTGTTATTGTAAGATTATAATGGCCAGTGCCTGTATTTGCGATTGCAACCCATTCAGACCCCTCCTCAGAGGCAACCACATTAGCACCATCAATACCTGTCCCATTATAAGATGTAGAATACACGAAATCAAAATTATATTGTCGTCCATAGATTAATGGCGCAAGTGGACCGGATGGAGGATTAAGAGTGGTTAGATAATGTGATTTAATTGTGATAATAAGAGGGACCGTTTCAAAATAGGGTGCTGCTGAAACAACGAGTACGCTAAATTCTCCTGCTCCAACGAGAGCGGTATCGAAATCAGCTTGCCACCAGTTCTTAACGATATCAGGTGTGAATTCAATGTCACCACTTGACCAATTACCAACTACCTGAGCACCGTTATTCATGATTAAGAGATCATTCTCTGCATCGCGAAATATCAAGAACACAGAAACTGGTTGACCTACAACTGTTTCTAAGGTAGTTGAGTAGACTGACTCAAGAATAGCGACATGATGCAGAGCAAAGCTTGTACAGTCATAGGCAAGCTCAGAACCATTTGACCAGATGTAATTTACACCCCACATTCCAGCAGTCGTATTTGTTGGTCCAAAGGTGACTGCAGAACTACTAGTGTTGCCACCTATGCCTCCAATTGTTGATGACTCATACCAAACTGTAGAATTTGGAAATGCCCAAGTAAAATTCACTGGATCTGTGAATATTGGAGTTCCATCAGCAGTTCCTAAGGAGATAGATAATCTTGCAAGATCGTCGCTATGGAAGATACTTTCATTCACCCAATCTGTGATGCTTGATTCGTATCGTTCGACTACAGTTGCTAATGCATAATTTGGTGCATCACAAGTAATCTTCCACCAGCCGAGTCGGTCAAGAAGAGAATCTGGTATTGTAAGTGAATCCACCTCAAAAATACAGCTTGCAGTTACATCGCTGAGAAATGGATCAAGGATTGTGAAGTTCTCCCAATCAAGGGGGTGATTTATAGTGAGTTTTAACTCCTCATATATGCCTAGAAATCCAAGATAGGTTTGGAGAGCCAATTTCCCACTCAGACCAGATTCAATCGTATATGAAACACCTTGATGTAGGGTATCAGTAGTCCAACTGGAGTTAAGGAACCTATGATTAAGAAGGTGAATAGTATAATCAAATGAAACGCTTGTGTTCGAATACACTGAGAAATCAAGGTTAGTATCCCAATTATTTGAGTTCAAGATTTGACCAAACCCTGAACCAAGAGCACCTGTAATCTGCGCTGTTGATCCATTTATTGAAAATTCTAATCCTACAGTTTCACAATCTGGTGAAGATTCAGACAAAAGAGAAACATCATCTATGAATGCAGTGATATAGAACGTATTTTGAAGGCCATCGAGATAGGAGTCTCCATCGTAATCAGTATTCGGATCTAGGATCATAGTTCCATCGATAGAAAGCCCAACCTCAATTTCAAAGTTCGAACCAATGCCTGGTCGTGATATTGCAATAGCACCAGAATCAAACCATGTACCACGTTGTGCAACAACCAAGAGACTGGTTTTCCATGCTAAACTACCATCAATATAGACAACGATGGAACAGTTGCCTGATAGCACAGCACCAGTGGGACCTCTGAAGTAGAAGTATCTAAAGCTGAGAATGAAATCTTCAGTGTATGGTATATTAGCAATACTTTGTGTCCAGCTGATGTTGGTTCCAGCTGAATGTTGATAGTCACGATCAGGTGCAGGACCTACAGGAGTACCTTGGTTTTCTACAATGACGTAACTGTCCGTGCCAAGAGAGTATGATGCGATTTGAGTTTGAACAGCGTCTGTTGTCGTACTCGTTGCGTCCCAACCAAGGGGATGATAAGGTACACTACTCACTGGATTTATATTTACTCCGGGGTATCCATCATCGAAAGTACCATTCTCCGCAAACATTCTTTTGAGATTCCAAAGATTAACATTAGCGGTACTTGCCACCCAGGTATGATTCGAATCGATTGCTAGAGTTTGATCTGTGTTTAACATTATGTCAGTTCGAGCAGAAATATTGCCTGTGGTTGAATATCCACTCTGCTCTACTTGAACTGGATCTAGTACTCCACTCATGGGAGGAGGCTCACAATTAGTATCAGATAATGTGGGTACTTTTACGATTGGGAGCGTTTCTTGAGGATTTGCATTTTGTTCTATCCTAATCCCATCGTGAATTGGACTATTTTGAAAGACCGACAATACTGGAGAGGACTGGATGGTGACAGGTATTATTGGTAGTATCAAGATAATTATTAGAACTGCTCCAAGATGCCTTGGAAGTTGGTTTTGCATCACCATCGTATCCAGTTATCTTTGCTACTAAAAGCTAGTATAAGATAATATAATGTTACTGTGGATAGTCCAAGCTTAATCATCACCATTTGTGACGATACGGCCTTGTGCAATCACATCATGTTTGTGTATGCTCTCGAGTGAACGTGCCTCTGCGAACATCTCCAAGTCTCTGTCACTATACTTTTCTTTCGCATGCTGTAAGATGTTTCGACAGACGTCTTCAACTAGTAATGGGTTGTCATGCATCTCTTTTGTGACATGAATCTCATCTTCTAACTTCAAGAGGGAATATGTCTTACTTGAGAATGATTTCTCAATGATTTCAATCATGGAGCCATAGGTTGGGATCCTATCAATCTCCCCCACGATGCGCAATTTTCCAAATGCGCGCTGGATATGAGTGAGACCGTCATTATTAGCCATGCAATGGGGGCATACAGTATTACCAATGACTTTCACTTCAATATCATGTATGAAGGGCTTCCCTTCTTCCATGATTGTTGTAGCAGAAACATCGCAGACTTCCCAAGTTCGCTTTTTCGATATTGGAGTGTGACTCACATATCCAAACTCGAAATCAAATTTAACTTCTCCACGCTTGAAGTTGTGTTTATTCACTAAACCTTCTAGGATACGCATCTGAATCTGTTCAATTGAGGAGTGTACTCTGAATTGATCGCTTAACTCCTCAGTCATCGATTCCACAAGACGGGACATATGAACTCCCTTTAGTTCTGCGGGAAGATCTATTGTGATATCTACAGTTGGAAGAATATGATGTCGAAGACCAGACCGCTCTGTTATGATAAATGTCTTGAGATTTTTTACACCCACCTTGCTGAGCTGGATTCTGTGTCTGGGTCGTTCGTTCTGAGTGTCAATAACCAAGTTAGTACGCCTCATTGTAGTCAGGAT
>JBHLQJ010000211.1:0-5209 GCA_048884945.1 Candidatus Thorarchaeota archaeon
ATCGAATGATATACTGAGAATAATGGTTCGTATTTACAGAGCAACAGATTCAGAAAAAATAGCTCGTGCTGGTTACGATGCAAGATACATAGCTGATCTCACTTTCATGCAGTCTTTGAATAGTTGCGGAGTGATTATAGTTGATATTGAGAGTACTGCTAGAAGTTCACCTCACTCTCATAGTTTATTGGAGGAGGTCTTCATAGCTGTGACTGAAATTCAGCTGTACATTGGTGATACTTGTTATAATTTGAATGAAGGAGATGTGATCATTGTGGAACCAGGCGAATTACATTCCTTTCAGACTAAGACCAATAAGTCAGCACGAATCATTGCTTTGAAATTTCCAAACATTAAGGATGACAAAGTTGTACCAACAAAGGGAAGTGATGACTAGTACTCATCAAAATACTCATCAAAGTCTTCATCATCTTCATCTTCAAAGGTGATATCTGTCGGAGCCCTCTGGTAACCTACAAATGCAGTACTTGGGATAGAACGCTCAATTGCTTTGTGCAGTTCTTTCCACTCTTTGTGTCTTCGATTTCTACCAATATATCCAGCAATAGTGATTAAACTGAATGAGATGATTCCAGCAATGATAAGTTCAGTTCTTGAATTGAAAAATCCTGAAACAGCGCTAAGAGCTAAAGCAATAATTCCGCCAATTATAATGATGTTTAGAGGGCAGTCACAGGTTATACCCAGTTGAGGAGGTCCAACTTGAAAGTCCTCAGGATCAGCTCCTGGTGCTAGATTTAGGTAGTAATTAAATGCAGCAGCCAATAAGACTACAGTCACTAGGACTACCCAACTCAGTATATCCAATTTTTGTCCATCCTAAACTATGATTTTGCTTCAGCAGCTGGTTCAGCTAACTTCAGACAGCTAAATCCATATTCACCTTCAAATGATATCTCTGCGCTTTTGCTTGGAGTAATCGTCAATACTACTGAATACTTTTTGACTACTTCAGGGTTTGCATCCGTGACTTCATAACTACCATTCGTGAGTGCTATCTTATGACCTGTCTTTAGTGTGCCTAGTTCCGGATGATTACCAATCGCAATCGCAATCCGCGTCTGTAATTTGTCATTTCTGACGACAAGCATCTCAACATCATCAATAGTTTCGAGGGATAGAACATCCATCCACCCTGTAAGCTCTTTCTTGAGCTTCTTTTGATTCACAGGACCACTCGTTGCCATGCCTTCAATAGCTGGAAACTGCCCCTGTATTTCATTCAGTATCGGTGTGATCTGTGATGTATTCCAGCCTTTTTTCACAAATGCTTTCAATGCATGCTCTGCAATTTTTTCGAGAGCAGGCTTGAATCGATCGTGAGAAGAAGAGGATACTTTGTAAAGCATCAGAAAGGAACCGAGAGATCCTTCTTCTTTGTTGTATGCAACACCAATCTTGTAGGCTGTTACAGCTAATTGCCATGCATTATCGTGGTCATCAAATTGGATAGAATATTTCGCGATATCATTTAGCATGGACATAGTAACTTCTGGATATTGTAGTTTATTTTTCGTAAGACTGAAACCACCCATGAACTTCCTCAAGATTTGCATTGTGACATAGAGTCCCTCAGAGGTTTCTAGCATGTCTGCTAGACCTATCCGGTTAATCATACTATCATAAAGACTATAGTAATAGTCAATTTCGTCGTAGTCCTCTCTAATGAGCGCAAGCACAATTCTGACAAAAAACACTGTTGCCTTTAGCTCATTATTTGTCACTTCTGCAAACATTAGTAGTCTGAATGCTTCATCACTTATTGTGAGGGCATCTTCGATGCCTTGGCGTGTTCCTCGATATAAGTGGCATATTGTTTCAAGGTAATAGAGAAATAACGTCAGATCTGATGCATGTCGGACAAGCTGACCATGTGTTTCGCTATCCTCAGTTAATGTGGATACTATTAATAGTCGCTCAATCTCGTTCTGGACTGCTTCAATTTCATGAGCAAGACTGTCATACTTCCCTTCTCTAAAGTCTTCGAACATATTTGGGATGTCGGCTTTGATGTCCTCTAGAAAGTCCAACACAAAAAGGGGCTGGCCTTTTGAAAGCTTTCTGTCGAGACCCTCAGCTGGTCTTTTTACAGTTCTAAGAACTCGAAGTGCATGATCTTCAATGATGCGAATCCTTGTGACTGGATCATACGACTCCTGTCGTGCAATACTATATCGTACCTCTTCTGAGTAGATGCGGTCCCTGATAATTGATAGCTCTTTCTGTAATTTCTCGTCCTGGACTGATTCCATCAGTTCCAATACAAAAGCTGAACCAACAATCCCCTCAACAGCAACTTTCAGATCTTGGATTGTGTTCAAGAGTTTCATATCGCTTGTAACGATCTTCGAATTTTTGTTTCGCATTGCACCTAAAATCAGAGACATGTCGTTTGGTTGAGGTAGTGCAGATTCATGATGAGTGATACTGTCCATGAAGGATTTAATGTCCTTTGAAAGTGTTTCATCAATCTGGACAATATTCTCAGCCTCTCTCCTTAGATACCAACGCAGTTCTTGGAATACCTGTCTGGTAATCCACAATTCCATACCTGCATTGTCTGCGGCCTTTTTCACAATAGTCACATCTTTAGGCCGCTCTGAGAAGCCCGATATGAAGAAGTTCGCGTCTAGATATACACGCATATAGTCATGTCTCCAATAATCCTAATGATCCGGCCAAGGTTTGAAAATAAACCTGCTTCAGAGAGGACTTTCGCATCCAGTCTCACATTAAGGTCTTTCTCTCTTTACGTTGGCCTTCTTGTTTGAACATGCTAAATGTCGGTTAAAGGTTACGATTGCGGGTGCAATCTTGACTTACTCTAAGGCGCAACTGATTATTGACTTCATAGACTCTAAATGGACACTCAAACAGACTTTTTATACGAGTATGTGATAGTATAATATGTCCTATCACCTATAGCACGGTCAAGAGTCACGCCGGAGTTTCGCCAACCGTAAGGGTTAACTGCGATTGCTCCTATCTCTTTACCAAACAAGGGCGTAGCATATTCAATGTGCGGGTCGATCAAGCTCTTTGGCGTGCGGAGCTTATCTCGCGATTAACTTCAAAATGGGTTCTTCGGAACGCGGCGCACAAAACATTAGGTGGTGGCGCGGCAAAGCACCGCGTTGCTCGCACAGAGCTACGCCCACCTTTTCCTTTTAGCTAAATACTTACGCTATTCCTGTATAATTATGGATTTTTCCACCAAATTTATTACTACGGTGGCGTGTCAGCTCTGGGGAATGTAAGATGGCTGATATTCAAGTACAATGTCCAAGGTGCAACAATACCGCAAAATTGGAATATAATGACAAAGAACCTCGACTATTGAAGAAAGTAAAAGGAGCTGATTGGAAACCTCTTCTCCAAAAGATAGGAAACAACGAGTGGGATAATGACTGGAGAAATGGAGTCGCGATTCTATGCAAATGCAAGACACCTTACTTC
Source organism: Candidatus Thorarchaeota archaeon (assembly GCA_048884945.1). Lineage (GTDB taxonomy): Archaea > Asgardarchaeota > Thorarchaeia > Thorarchaeales > Thorarchaeaceae > SMTZ1-45. The sequence goes on from JBHLQJ010000211.1 coordinate 3,478, forward strand.
GTGTATAACCAGCAGGAGGTTACTACTGATCTAAAGGAAGATTACAGTGCAGCTCTCTTTTGCGAGAATTGCGGGTCTTCATTTTTTTCGACGACTTTTGAATGTCCGCGTTGCCAGAAGAGGATTGCATGAGGTGATATCATGGATGAAAGAGAGTTAAGTTCAGCATCTGACATCTTTGGGAAAGTAATTGTTCAAGAAAGCATCGTCCCAATTACAGCTTGGTTTCATCAAAATAACCTAACTCCAACAACTTTCCGTCAAGATGTGATGTTGCAGAAGAAGAAAGAAGATTCATATCTCATGCGCTTGCTAATCACCATGCAACCTGAAGCAGGCGGGGACATTGTAAATGTCATGTTCCTTGGGTCCATCTACACCAGCAAGGGTAAGATAAACGGAATTTTTTCACGAGTTGAGATTGGGCTGATCGAAAATTTCTCTGTTCCAAGAGGAGTCTTTTTCTTAAAGGAACCCGGGAAGGCAAATAAAACTCGAGTGTTGCCAAATGAAGGTGACCGTCCTGATATTAGCACTGTTAATCCCTTGCAGTTTCTTCTAGATTTAGAAATTGAAGCAGGAAAGAAATCGAAGATGATTTCCATACTTAACAAGTTAGAATTTTCAAGAGCTCTACTTGTCACTCCTAGAGGTTCCAAGACTATCCTTACTGTTGGAATAACAAATGATTTCTACACAAAAACATTCTTTCGGGCATCGACTCCATTTACGCCAGGTCTGAAAACTTTGAATTTCGAGATGCTCATGCCAGATTATAAACATGTAAACAACGCAATGGATATACTGGCACAGTTACGTTTACTTTCAAAAGATGCAAGTGTACCATATGATGTAAATTCTGGAATTCTAGCATTCTATAAAAGTCAAGACGATAAGGAACAGAAGTATCTTGATAGGATTGGCTATTCGTTACCACTTCATCTAGCGATATGTTTGGAGAGAGCGTCTGAGTCTGCCTCTTCACTTCAAAGTTTCGACGGGTATCTGATTCCTTCTGAATCTGAACGCGAAAGATATCTAGCGATATTAAAGGAGAAAGAACTCCATCAATTTGGGTGATAAGCGATATAGTGTATTTACTAATGGATGAGTTTCAAATATCCTGCAATAGATGTTCGTCCCAACAATACTAGCGCATGCCAGATTTGTATCGAACAACATACGCATCAAGTGACTTAACTGACTGATTACAATCCTAACTATTTGTGTAGATGCACCGCGTTGCTCGCACAGAGCTACGTCCACCCTCTGATTTTCTTTCATCTGCTAGGTATAAAATCTTGACACGAAGTTTAAGAGAGCTGAATGTTACCTATTCTGTGATAGCGGTGGGATTCCATATTGGGGATACGAACGATTCCGAATTCTGCAAGATTATGTTTACTATTCATTATGCTATTACTGATTTTGAATAGTGCAGTAATTAATGCAAGATTTTCTAGTCAATGCTTCACGGTGATCAACGAAGTTAGAAAATTTCAATCATCTTATGCTCCACATGGACCTATTTTCATTACGAGCAATCAAGACTTTATTGATCAAGGCTGGCCAGGCAATGGTTCGGAGTCGAATCCTTACATGATTGAAGGATTGAATATCACTAGCCCGCAGATATGCATCGAAATCCGAAATGTCGATGTCCATTTTACTGTCAAGGACTGTTATCTACAACCAACAGCCTTGAATTACACAATCAAACTACTTTCTTGTG
>JBHLQJ010000212.1:0-5208 GCA_048884945.1 Candidatus Thorarchaeota archaeon
ATAGAAGTAATCAGCTACTTGGCACAAAGAAAGAGTGAGGAGAGAGGAAGCCCCTCTCTCGATATGAAACTTGAAACTACATCTGTTACTCTAGATGCATAGTTACCTCAAGGAACCGGTATAGTAATCAGGAGTCTTTCTAATCTGAAGAATAACTATGGATGAGATAGACCTTCGGATGTTTAAACATCTGATATTGAAGCCAAGAATGACATTCAGAGAACTTGCTGATGAACTAGATATCTCTCTTCAGGCAGTTCATCGAAGAATGAAGTTGGCTCAAGATAACGGAGTCGTAGCCAAATTCGCCGCCGATATATCTCTAGGATATCTTAATGCTACAACTGCAGTCATATTTGGTGAATCTGGTTACAGATCTCTAGACGAAATTGTTTCACAATTGTCTGAAAATAATCACACAAGCTGGGTTCTGATAGGAAGTGGAAACTACCTTTACGTCGGAGGAATTCTTAGATCAATAGAAGACTTAGAAGAGTACTCAGACTTCGTCATAAAAAAGGCTCAGATATCAAATCCGACAATAGGCCTTCAGACATTTCACGCAGGAGGGATATTTGGAGGTGGAAAACAAGCAGAGATGTCTTTAAAATTATCCAAGTTGGATATGAGGATAATAAAATCACTGCACAATGATGCTCGAAAATCCTTAACTGTTATTGCAGATGAATTGACGGTTTCTGCTAGGACTGTAAGAAGACGTCTCGACAGAATGGTAGAAGACAACGTAATTGAAATGGGAGTTGTATTAAATCCTACAAAGTCTGGAGATATTCTTGCAGCCCTTGAGATTAATTTGGTTGAGGGAAGTGACAAGAATGAAGTGAAGCACTATCTGAATCGAGAGTTCTTCATCGAAGTTGACTTTTTCCGATCTTTCAGTAATTTACCGAATTTTCTGATGGGTGTAGCTTGGACTTTTTCATTAGCAGAATTAGGCGATTTGATCAAAAAGCTGGAGTCAATAGATGAAATTGAGTCAGCTGTCCCAATTGTGCTATATTCAGGGCACTACTTCGACACTTGGAGAGCAACGCTTCTAGATTCGGCAGGATAGCACAGCTTCATTCTTGATTGACATCTTATTCCAATTCTTCTATGAGAAAAGTGCACTCAGAAAGTATCTGGGAATATTCCAATGATTTCTCACATAGAATCCATCCATCGCCTTGATGGTGTAGAGAGTAATTTCTCTTTGCTAGCGTGCGAGCTATACGACTTGTCTTCTTCAGAAGGTTCACATCAACTTCAGAAAAATTATGTAATGCACTCAAAAGCAGCTCTAGTGTATAACTTAGATGCCCATTGATATCTTTCCTTACTACGATTCCTAATTTGTAATCTTGAAACCTTCCCACAAGGACAAGTCTTTCATCAAATTGAGAGTCCTCCATCTCCTTCTCGAGCTTTTCTGGGTCCAAGTTTTGGGACAGGATGTCACGTAGAGAATCTAGTGAATGCTTTGCCATGCTAAATCACTCTACATTGACTCAATCACTTCAACAACAAGGCTATCAGCCCAATCTCGAATTGCATCAATATCTCTGTTGTCGTAGGGTAACGTCGTATCAATCCCCCGAGATTCGAGGTCTTTTCTCATACCTCCCATAATCTTACCCCAAAGTCCTTTGATAGCATCAAAGTCCCAAATACCACCAAACAACCCCATTGATACGGGAGCGAGATTGAATTCTTTTGCTACATTTTCTAGGAATCGTTTGAATGATTTCTCTTTTGACAGTGGATTAGAACTGTCGTCCTCGTTATCATTTAATGGACCACCTTCAGCGACTAAGGGCCATGTGCCTGCACAGACGAAAAGTGCAACTTCCTTCTGTCTGAGCTTATTTCTAAATTTCTTTAGGAATGATTTCGGCTCCTTAGTCCATCTGAAAGTCTTGATTCCACTTCCCACTATAATCAAATCATATTCTGAGATATCTTTGATCTTCTCTTCCTTCGCATTAGCTATCTTGACCTCGATATCCTTGTCGCGAAGTACATTAGCTATTTCGTCTGCAGTCTTTGCAGTTGCTCCATATCTTGTTCCATAAACAATCAGTGTTTTCATGTCAATTCCTCCGAATCAACTCGGATGTGTTCTATGCGTAGTTTCACTCTATTTCTTACACAACAAGTGTGACTACAATACCTGAGTAGATTAATTCAATATAGCATGGCGTTTGGACTATTGGGAGTTTTCAATCCAATATTAACCGAAAAATGTACATTCTTTCCATTAGACAGCTGATAAAACTGCTATCTGGATCTTCATCCTAATTCCTATTTTCACTTCGAGATACAGATTCTCAATCCTTTCATTGAAAAACAGGCTGTTTTGACAATACGAATGCGCCGATTTTGAGAAGAAATGTGAACATGCAATAATATACCTCCTATCCTTGTGTATAAACATCAATCATTAAGGTGAATTCAGTGGAATACCTCATTCTTTCATATAGTGTCGGTGCAATCGCATTGACTCTCGTAATTCTGGCAGCCAAGGGATATTTTGAAGATTTCAAACGTCCTTTCTTCGTGTTATGGTTCTTAGGAATCGCGATGTCCGCCTTATCAGCACTTCGAGATCATCCGAGTGGTCCACCAGATGAATGGTTACCGATTCCAGTCTATTGGCCATTGTCCATACTTGGAGCCCTCGCATTCATACTGTTGTTCGTGATGCTCATTCCTAAGTTCACTGACTACAAGAAGGCGTTTATCCTTCTGACAATCATTATTGTTTCTAAGTGGGCGATAGTTCATTTGTTCAAGCTAGTTCTGGCTTTGCAGGGAATAGTGCCATAATTTGGCAAAACTTGAATCATATTGGATTCTAAAAGAAAAGCTCTAACGAGCTTTTCACTTAATTTTTACAAATTAATCGGATTTTAAAAAGAGGGGAAAAGAAGAGAGTGAACTCTCTTCTAGATTCTCATTCATTCTGCTGCTTTTGCCTGATGGAGCGAACTCTTATGTCCTTTCAATTTCAATTCAGTCTATGCCATCAGATCTTTCAAATAAAGCAAAGAAACTCATGGAAGAACAAAGGGACCACTGTGCTCAAGCAATATTCGCCACATACGCTGAACACCTAGATTCTGGAAAGGTCGATTTTGAAACCAGTATGAAGATATCTTCTGCATTCAGTGGAGGAGTGGCCAGAACTGGCAACATTTGCGGAGCAGTGACTGGTGCACTAATGGTACTTGGCTTGAAATATGGTGGTTCACCAATGGAAGCAAAAGTCAACGAAGCTGCAGTCAAGCTTATGGACGAATTCAATGCCATGAATAGAACAACAATTTGTCGAGAGTTAATCGACCATGATCTACGTTCAGATGCTGACGTGAAAAGGGCATTTGAAGTGGGCGCCTTCAAGAACTGTCCAAAATATGTTGAAGATGTTTCCGAGATTCTAGATAAGATGTTATAGTTCTCAAACTTTTTCAAGGACACTGAGGACCCCATAGCCCTATTATCCTGAAAATGTCTACATCTGTTTCTCTTGCCTGTACGGCAGATAGTCCGGTCCGAAGATCTCCCGTGCCATGACAATCTGCAAACAACAGCTACATCTCAAATAGAGTGTCCAACCAGTCAAACATTATCTGATTGGCTCTAATCCTATTGTCCAGTTGGCAATGATCATTAGTTCCATCCTCCTCAAGAGAAAGAACTACCAGTTTCTTCTTTTTTGATGCTATTGCCTCCATGTATTGCTTTGCTTGTCGAAGCAGCTCATCTCCCTCACGGTCACTCACCAGACCTAGCGCTGGACATTCTGTACCGGCTAAGTCCTCTAGAGGAATCTTCCAATCATTAGTGACCTTCAATTTTTCTTCTAGAGATGTAAAGACAATCCCAAAGAGTCCAGTGGTCCAATCTGAATAATCTTTCAATGCCTTTCTCAGAGGGGACTTCTTCATTGCTCTATTGAATAACCTGCCTAGTAACCACAAAGGCATCCATTTAGGAATTGCGAGCCAAAACGCCTTGGTCATCGTATCCAAGTCAATAAGCGGACTACTCGGAACGACTGCTTTGATTCGTTTCTCATAGGCTGCTACTCTTGCAGATACATATCCTCCAAAACTGAAGCCAGTGATTGCTATTCGTTCATCAACTCCTGACTGCTCTATTAGCCAGTCAATAGCAACTCCATACAAGGTTTCATAGTTCGCTTGCTTGACGAAGTCCTCATAGAGATGGACGGCACCTCGATGCCCATGTTGTTCAAACGTAAAGAAGTTATAGCCTCTCTGCACGGCATCAAAGCCACAAATGAAGACAAGCTCTTCCAACGACGTATCATTTCCCCCAGCTGCTATCAGAGTTGGTCGGGGTGTGTTGGATGAATCAGGTCTCCACAGATATCCGGGTAGATCCTTTCCTTCAAAGTTGATTGTCACACGTTCAATGGGGGGATCGAAAAGCTCTGCAGCCTCACCAAAGCATTGGACACTCTTCTTCCATAACTCATGAAATCTGGGATGATCCGGTGGCGTTCCATATTCTGCAGTTCTATAATAGTTCGACGCTCTTAGGAATCCAGTTCTGGCACTTACTATGTGTCCTCCACGAAGCGACTCCTGTGCTAGCTTTTCCACACGTTCTGCTAGCTCGGCCCATTCTCGAATCCATGACTCGCCGTCCTTCACATCTATTCGACTAGCAGCATAGAGACATTCCGCATTTGTTGCGGCTCCAACATAGGCATATTGTAGAGTTCTCTGAAATGCCCAATCAGTTTCCGGGTCTTTCAAAACACCAAAGAGATTGTCTGTACGACCCTCTCCAATCTTCTTTTTCTTACTCAATGAACAACCTCGGTCTAAACAGTTAGATCATTCTCACAGATTAAATGAGCACTTACTCATTTAAAGCTTGATAACTGAGCAAGTGCTCATCTAACAAGTTTTAAGAGCGCATACTTGGATGAACTCCTATGACTGATTCCGAGAAGAAGTTCAGAAGAGACAAGGCTTCGAAGATTGAGAAGATTGTTCATGCAATGGCTGATTTGATATCTGAGAGAGGATATGAAGGATTCAGTGTTAATGATATCCCTGAGAAAGCTGAACTGAGTATCGGAACAATCTATCGCTACTTCCCACATGGGAAAGCAGACATATTGAAGGAATTGATGCAGCGGAATATTGACGTATACCTCCAGCTCGCTGATTTCAG
>JBHLQJ010000213.1:0-5183 GCA_048884945.1 Candidatus Thorarchaeota archaeon
GCTCCAACAGCACCTCTATTGCTCAATGTTCTAGCTCTCATATCTTTGTTAGGTGCTTTGTAGTAAAGAATGGGTACACAAATAATGCTAGTTAGAATCCCACCAATTGCATAGTATTCCAGGAGTTCACTAAGGGTGCCAATGTCTGAGAGCCAGACACTAAAAGAGAAGATTAAGGAGTATAAACCTACAAAGAGAGCAAAAGCAAATACAATATGAGAAACGCGATTCATTCATCAAGCCTCGTCAGATTGCCATCTACTAACCAGCTGTATGTCTTATCTCTTTCCCCCTCTCAGTCCAGGGAACCAATATTGTGTGCTTTTTGAATAACTCCGTTGTTCCTTTGCTACACCGTTCTTAACAAGAAGCTCGAGCGCATTTCTTACTCGTTCTTCGGTCCAGCTTAGTCCTACAACAATTTCTTCTATACTTAAATGTCCATCATGAGTCGCAGCAAGGCTAAGTACCTCTTGCGGATCATTTGTAAGTGCAACAGGGACAAATTCAACTAGACGTGCACCACCCTCAATTGATGAAAGCCCTTGAATTAAGCCCTCCTTTGCCATGTCTTCGATGATACGTTCAATTTCGTCAGCATGAGTCCCCCAACCAGCAGCATCTAATCGTACGAGAAGTTCTGAGAAAAGCATGATTCCTCCAAACTTTTTCGATTCTTCAGCCATTCTCAGAATATCACGGCGAAGTCCATCAGTTCTATTATCTCTCTTAAGAAGTCGTTTCACCATTCCTGTTTGTTTCTTCGCTTCAGCAATCCATGATTCAGGTTCGTATCCTAGTTCAGCAAGAAGTTCAAAGAGTGCAGATCGATATGCAGGAATACTTAGCAAGGTACTCCCTTGAGTTTCGAAGGCAGTCCACAATCGATCACGAATCATATCAAGACGTCGTGATCTATCAACTAGTTCATCCAATCGTGCTGAGAGCTGATCCTCGTGTGAGAGTGAATTAAGCATTATTGGAATTGCAGCATCGCTCGTTGAAGTGAGTGCAAATTCCACAGGTTTATCGAAATATCCTGGAGCGCGCACAATTCCTTCATAGCTACTCACCTGTAGTGAAACTACAATTACACCTTTATTATCAGATTTTGCAGAGAGTGCACCAAGCTCAAGCTCAGCACCCTCAATAGGACGCCCAGCTTCGTCTTGAATATGAAAACGCACACGGCAAAGTGCCTCATCTTTTACAAGTGGAGTCACACGACGTTTCATACGTGGTTTGATCTTCAACTCAGGAATACCAGAAAGAATGGCTTGTAATTCATTTACGAGCGGCTGTTTTACAAGTCCATCGCCCTTAAGGGATTCAGCTCCCTCAAGGATTAGGATTCTTGATTCTTTGACTGCAAGAAGATTGAAGTTTTGCGAGGATTCGCGAATGAATTTTCTTAATGCTACATCATTGTTCGCTCTTTCACTCAAAATAGAGGTTATTGCATCTATAGCACGTGAAGGGCTTGTAAAACCATCAACAAAATCACGCCTGCGACTTACTTTCTCTCCATTTGTAGTCAATTGAGAAATTGGATAGACCTCAATCTGCAATTGTCCTTTTTTGGAGAAACCAGCAAGGAAGAAAGGTAGCAAGACAAGTACACCTTTTTCTCCAGCGTTGACAGGAGATATTGGTACGGACATATCAATGATAGACGAGAGTTGGTCATGGATAGTGGCACTTGCAGCTTGAAACTCAGCACTCAAATTGTCTCGTTCAATGAGTAAAGAGCGAGATGTTCCCTGGATATCAGAAAGAATTTCATTCCGTCTGGCATTATCTCTCTCAAATGCAGCTCTCCTTGCTGTTAATTCCTGTTTTACTTCAGCAAGTCTTGTCTGTTTTGTATCTGCGGTTGATGCTTTTATTTTCACTAGCTCCGACTCGAGATTCTCGATCTGTTGCTGCAATGATTCAATTCTCAAATTCAATCTTGAAAGAACCGGCTCAGACTTCACCTCGCTACTTTCAACTAAAGCTTCAATCTTTGTCATTATCATATTGATGAGATGGGATACAGTATCTTCAACCGAACTCAATGTTATTGCCGTTTCCTGTAGAGTATCGATTGATCTTTGGAAGTCTTTTTGCTTTAGAAGACCTGAGAGAATAACCTCATATTCTTGAACTTGATTACGAAGAGGCCTTTCAAGTACCTGAGCAATTCCACGAGCCATTAAACCACTCATTAAGCCAATTACCTCAGACCGTTCAGTTGTTCTCAGTGAGGCAACCAAATCACGAGAATCTTTGACGCACCTCGAGATTGTTTCAAGCTCAGTACTTGAGTTAAGTTTCTCAAGAATTTCAGTTATGTTGAATTTCTTGTGTTTGATTATTGTTTCACTTGTTAAACCGAGTAGCTCAACAAGATAGCTCCGGTTGGGGAAGGGGGATTCTGCAATGACAACTGGTAGATGGCATTTCAGAATGAATTCGAGCTCACGACCATCACGTCCTTCAATTGCACGAAGAACCATCCCAGCTACCACATAATCTTCTGGTACAGACTGTTCCATAGGTTGACCGCCTGCTAACTGAAGTCTCCTCGTAGCTGTTGAGGGTACAATGAGATTCCAGAGGTCAAGGTTCATCGTGATTCCTATGGTTCAAGTCATCGGAATGCTTTTCATACTTTCTTATGGAGAAATAATCGGATTTTCAAGCGCGCTACTTCCTTAAACGACACAATTCGAGGAGAATATAATGAAGAGAGATGATCCTCTATTACTTCCGATATGCATATTCTGCGGGGAATACAAAGGTGTAGGGGATTGTAGGAATCCAGCATGTACAGCGTCTGACAACAGAAATAATGCTGCAACTAGGTTTACAAATCAGACATGCAATCTCTGCGGACAGAGGCAGGTGGTAGTCTGTATACAATGTGGAAGGGGATACTGTGAAACACATAGTAATGGTGCTGAATCGAATCAACTAAGAAATTTTAATCAACATATAGGGACCTGTGTTGAATGTCATCACAAAGTTTGTGAAAAATGCTGGATACTAAATCCTAATGGGGACATTGTTTGTCTAATACATCTCGAGAAAGAAAGGGAATCTCATTGATTTTACTATACCTCATAGAAAGCATTACATGAGGGTCAAACATTTATGTCTATATTGCAACTCCATAGAGTGGGACGGCATATGCCAGAAGCAACATTTGTGGTTCATCTTGATGACTTTCAAGGATTCCTTGTTAAGCAAAGATATCCTTCTACACTGACTCTTAATGAGAAAGTATTGAATCTCATTTATTATGAACAACAGAAAGAGAACAGAGAAAATCTTAGTTTGGCAGAGATTGAAGGTCTAAGAATAGCAATCTTTGGCGCTCCTGAGTATCCAAAGTGGATGGTGTGTACAATCCTTGGTGCAGACGAAGATTTTGAACTAGCTAGCGATGGTCTTGAAGGATCAGCACGACTAATCCTTGCACTAATGAATGAAGATGCGGATTTAGTTAATCTAGAGGAGATAGTTAAAGCAGGAAGCATCTTAGAAAAGACCAGTGAAGAACAAAAGCTCGCAAGCATTTTTGTAACTCCATCAACAGCATTAATACTCGAACGCATGCAATGCGAAGGAGTAGAGAAAGCCGCAAAACTCTCAATCTGGCTTAAGAATGAAGTTCAGGATGAAGTAGACCTTCGTGAAGCAATGACCCCCCTGATGAACTCAGGTGTCGTAAAAGTAGAATTGGTAGGAAAAACATCAGAAATGGTATTTCTTGTAAAGGACATATTTGGATATCGTGCACCCCCTACGGAATCTATCAAGAAAGCCAGTCAGACTATGCCAACGATTGCAGATAAATACAAAGAATATGTTTCCTCCTTTTTCTCACCTCCACCGCCAAGCAAAGGGTATAATCCAACCTTGCCTATAACTGAACCAAACTCTCCAATTCTGGAAGACAGAGAGAAACTATCTCGACTTCTCGCAGATAGTCTAAACTACATGGTTCTCGACTCACTGAGAGCTGAACCACTCTCAGCGAGCGAGGTGACTTTGAAGACCGCACTTCCTGCATCTATTGTGAAGAAAGTTCTTTGGGCACTTGAATCAGAAAAAGTTGTGGTGCACTTTGAAGAAGAAGACGTTTGGGCCCTTCTTACGAATCCAAGAATTGAATCATTTATTCCAGAATATGTTCTACCAATAATAAGAAAGAAGTTATCAGAGAAAGAAATAACACCACAAATTGCACGAAGACATCTTGAACTCTTGATACAAAACTGTGGTGAACCAGTATGATTAGAAGTGTTTATGTCCTCGGTGAACAGGGAAATATGCTCTATTCCAAAGATTATGCCAAGAGTGAATCTAAAGCGGAGCTAGTTGAGTTTCTAGTCAATCTAACACACTTCTTGAATACTGTTGATCTTGAAAACAAGACAGAATTCATGAATGCCGCAATTTCCCGGATCTTCTATGCAAGGAGAGATTCTTTCACGTTCATGTTTGTGGCTGACAAAGCAGATGATGCTACTCAAATTGAAGAGAAGATGGGTCAGTTAGTTGAATCCTTTATGCACGATTATGCAAACCTTGCTGCAGCGAATCAACCCTTGGATGGATTCGATGAAAAAGTTGATGAGATTGCAGTCACAATGGTGAAAGTTGCCATTCTTGGTTTTGCTGGTGTTGGAAAAACCACTACGCTTCATCTTCTTCGAGGAGAAACACTGCCACTAGTTCACGATCCTACAATAGGTGTTTCTATAAAGAAATTACCCGAAGAGGTTGAGAATGCAAACATAGTCCTTTGGGATTTGGCAGGCCAATCGCGATTCAGTATTCTTTGGGCTAAAATGATTGCCAACGCACAAGTAGTGATAATTGTCACAGACAGCACGTTAGAGAATGTTTTGAGAAGTAAGAAGCTAGTAACTCTTGTGAAAGATGAAGTTCCTGATGCAAAAGTACTTGGCATTGCAAACAAACAAGACTTGCCTACTGCGTTGACCCCAGAGAGAGTTGGTCAAATTCTAGGAATTCCAACTTATGAGCTCGTTGCTATTGATATATCGTACCGTGATAGGCTAATTCAACTAATCAGAAGAGCTATACTAGAGGGGAAAGCTGAGGCAAAAGCTGCTTAAATGAATAAGTACATCATTTATTCGTCAAGGCAAAGGTTAAGAACTAAATAAGGA
>JBHLQJ010000214.1:0-5175 GCA_048884945.1 Candidatus Thorarchaeota archaeon
AAGTGTGACCAATTCTCCCCCTGACGGAAGGTGAGGAATTGATTAGTTGACTAGTTAATAAGTATATGTCGTAGAAAAAAGCTGCTAAAGCTCCAAAGTACACATTTTTCGTCAAGAAAGCAATCCAGGACTTCGCCAAAGACAGCGGAATGATGGTCGGGTCAGATGCATATGATGCAGTCAACGAAGCTGTACACATCGCTCTGACCGGTGCAGCAGAACGCTGCAAGAAGAATGGAAGAAAGACCCTGAAAGCCTACGACTTCTAGGTTGCATAGTATAAAAAACGGGAGGGCAGCATTTTGCTGCCCAATCACCCGTTCAATTTCTCTTTTTCACTAATTCTTTTCCTCAGCGTAGACCAAAGGCTATATTCGATAACATGTGAATTGTTTATGCTCGTGAATCATATGGTCAGGAACGGTGTTAATACGGAGCGTTCATGGGGCTTCTATGTTACTGTTCTAGTTACCATCGGTTTGATTGCTGGCATCTTTCTCTGGCCACTAACATTCTCTACAGCCATCTCAGTATCAGACATGCCTTCAATTATCATATTCATCTCAATTATGATGTTCACCCTGATTGGGTGTGGACTGCCTGATAGAGAGAGACCGCATTTCCAGTTCCATTACCATGGAGAGGAATTTCCAGTGATGTCAGAGTTACAAGAAGAGATAATGGATTGACTTTAGACAATTCAAGTTTATGAGGGGACTTTCTAGTTCAACACGCATGCGGTTGAAAGCTCTTGCTATGATATTAGTCCTTGTTATTGGATTAGGTCTGTTTGTTGGCATCTATGCTCTACAGAACAACTGGTTTTCTGGTTTTTATCCCGGAGACCGTTATCCATCGGAACGTTTGGACTATATGGGCGTTATTTATGCAAATCAGTCAGACATCTACGCATATAATGAAGGATACAGCGAAACCGCTTCGTGTCCTTGGGGATTTATCCATAATGGTCTTGACTATTTCTTCAACAACAACTCAGAAGTCATTGCAGCCGCTCCAGGCTATGTCGAGCAGGTCAGTTGGCGTCAGAATCCCGACACCACTCTCAACATGTACAACATATTTGTGGTGATTCAGTTCAATATGTCAATTAAGCTACAGTATACATTTGAGCCATTCACCCATGTCGAGGGTGACCAATATAGACAGCTAGCGATGTTAGAGGTTCATGAGGGCGACTGGGTTCAAAAAGGTGATCTGATAGCACAGTTCTTGTATGTAGAAGAGGGAGCCCATATTCATTGGGGTGTTACAATGAACAATGAATGGGTAGACCCCGAACCGTTCTTTGGGACAAGTGACCATGCTGAGATATTGAGCCTCATCAACTCTTACCATCCTGGGTGGAGTATATCGTATCTTGCTCCATAAACAGCTAATCAGGAGCCTGTAAATGAATTAGAACTGTGACTCCTCTGCTTTACCTGTTTTCCCACATGATGGACACCTAAAGCGTATAGGTCCTATCCATTCTACTAGTTCGGGATCCAGAGCAGCGCCACATTGACTGCAGAATGGAGGCGTTCGGTAGATACTTTCTGGTTCACTGTGTCCAGACATCTGAGTACTGGTTGATGGAGTATCATCATATGGATATGTTCTTGTCGAAAATTCTTGTGCATGCTTCGACTTGTCTCGTTCATTCACGATATTCACTATCTGAACGACCATCGCCAAGGCGCCAACGCCAGCAATTGCGAACGGAATCCAGACGAACATGGATGGATGTGGTCCAGAACCCAAATCAGGCCAGGTATTAGCTAACTCCATGAAAAAGAATCCCATCCATATGCCAGCAATAATCCAGATAATGAAGACTGCAGTCTGCATGATTTGCGCACTGGTTGATTTTTGACCATACAACTCTTCGAAAGACTCCCTGCCTTAATTCATTGAGCGGCTGGTTCTCTGTTTGACGCCTTATAGATATTCTCACATTTAGGAAGAAATGCATATACGAAAAGAAGAGTATATTCTCATTGAGCACGGATGACTCATAAATTTGTTACTCGACTCCAAATACGATTGAAATGCGCTAAGGATTAAGAAGCGCTTTCAAATTTCTTGTGAAGATAGGAAGATATTCCATCGAGGTCGTAGGTGAATATCCTTTTAGCTTACTATTCAGAACTTTCAATTCATCCTCATCCAAGGTTCCTTGAAGTATTGTCATGGTTTCGTCTTGAGTTACGTCTTCAAGATATATTGGCTTACTCATTGCAGCTTTATTGGCTACACAGTGTCTTTGACATGCCATACACCCCATGAGCGCATTGTGTGCTGAATTTGGAATCCAATCTGGAAACTCTCCACTAATTTCATTGTACAGTGTCACACATTTTCCAGCATCTATCACAAAAGGATCGCCTCTGATAGCCCTTGTTTGACATTTATTTTTGCATGTTTTACAGTTCTCACATTCATCAAGCATCCTGACTTCAGTCCAATCATCCCTATCAAACTGAAAATCGGTGAAGTATGCATAGAGTGTGATGAAGCTACCAAATCCTTCGACGTAGGAGATATTGTTTCTTCCATAACGTGCAAGCCCACTTCTCACAGCAAGTCGCTTCAACAGCGCGGATGGAGTTGCTCTTACTACACGATATCCTTGCTCCACAATGATGCTCTTCTGTATTGTTTCAACTATGTGTTCTTCCTTCAATCCTGTGGAGTAGTACTGGGGTGGAATGACTAATTCATGAACAGTATTATTGTAGTGAAAGTTAACCAGAGCCATGGGAGTAAAAACAGCAAGAACAATGATTGATTTTGCATCAGGCATAGACTCTGGTAGCGAATAGGAAACCCCAGAAATGTAGCTCCGAAAAGTTTCATTATCGCTAATATACCCCTTATCATTCACTGAGGAAAAATCATCCTTCAGATCCTTAAGGTGTGCTGCTGATATGACTCGATACTGATAATCAGCTTTGGGTATTAGGTCGGTTATGGTATACATAGCAGATGCATGAAATGATGCCTTTTGAAATGTCTCTTTAGAGTAATATATTCAATGCAGAATTAATTCTTCAAAAGTTGCGCCAAACAATCAGCCTATTATTTGATGAATTTCGGATACCTCAGGAAAAGAGGTAAACCAAATTTTTCCTGAGGAGATAGTGTTGATATACAAGCGTGGGATTATAGCAATTCTGACCATTATTTTGGTCTTCACAATAACAACAGGGCCTATATCTTGTGAACCGAGAAGTAGCAAAGTAACTATAGAGCCTATTGCAACATTCCAAACAGCGTCAGAGTCTGCATTGACAAAACATTGGAATGCAATTCAAGTTCCGTTTGAGTTCCAACAGGTCGAGCATGGAGGAGCCGGACCAGCTTGTTTGTCGATGCTATCTCAGTTTTATGGTGACAATGTGACTCAAACAGAGTATGAAGAAGTCCTATTCGATGGGGACTGGGACGGGGATCTCATGTTCGATAGGTTCATAGTTGCCGCGGAATATGATGAATATGCACACAGGGACTATGGGTACCAAGCTGCAATGTACTCATTAGCAGGGTATTCGGATGAGGACAGGCGGGAATTCTTCCAAGCCTATGTTGACTCGGGAAAGCCACTCTTAATCTTGACAAAATATCAGTTGTGGACTATTCCAGCATTTCGTATTGTCACCGGATATGATTGGTCACCATACACGCTCATTTGTCATGATACCTGGACAGGGGCCAGCTTATACTGTGGCAAATACTGTATCATGAGCTTGGAACCGGGTAATTTCCTTGCGAGAGTGTGGAACAATACCAACTACAAGGTGATGGATGCTAGACCCTTAGCAATAGAGCTTGATATGACAGGTAAACCTGCACTGGGAGGTGATACTGTCGAAGTGCGCTGTACCGTGGATTTGAACCTTCCAGAAGCCTTGGCCTTGAATCCAACTGAGCTGTACTCTTCACCAAGCATCATAGGCACAGATATAGAGGTAACCTTGGAAATGGCAGATGGATTTATTCTCACTTCTGGATCTTCGACTGTCATTTTGAACTCCGTCAACCGGACTGCATCATGTTCATGGACAATAGAACTCCCAACGAGTGCAACCATTGGAGATGAGATTAGAGTCAAAGCTAGGACGCTTGGACAATCATATGTTGTAGGTGGTGAAGCGAATATGTTTCCACTTGCTCCTGAAGATCCAATTATCTCAAAACCTGTGCTGGAAAATGAGGGAGTATATTCACCATGCATGTTCAATGTTTCTGGGAATGTAGACTATGACGGAGAATACGAGGTGAAAGCACATTTCTTTGATAAGAGCAATTCATTGATTGCGGAGTCTGATGTCATTGAAGTAGGTTGCAATACTGAATCATTCTGTGTCCGGTCATCTATGTTGAGGGAGAACCGTCTTGTTTTCTCATGGTTCGAGGTGATAACTGAAACAGGCACTTTCCTATCAAATGTCACCATAACAGAAACTAAGTCTACGAGTAACGTGAATATCCTATTCATTATGGATAACGATTTTGGAGCGAACTATTACTTCATTCGCCCAATTCTCGAAGGATGGGGATGGAATGTAACTCTTGCTGGAACAGCGATGACCATTGAACCGTGCGACTACCAATCCGGTTCCTCAACATTGGACATGGATTTACTCATCTCGGAGGTCTCGAATATCTTAGACTATGATGCTATCTCAATTATGCCAGGTGATAGCCATGCAGGACTCCTCAGTTCGCAAGATGCTTTGAATCTCATAAAATCTGCAGCTGAGATAGGAATAGTAGTCAGTGCATGGTGCAGAGCTGTCAGAGTTCTTGCGGCGGCGGATGTAATTAACGGAAAAAATGTAAGTGGTCATGCGGATTATGCATCGGAGTATATCGAAGCAGGAGCAAATTACATCCCGGGCGATGTGCCACCCATCATTGATGGGAACATCGTCACTACTATTCGAAGCCGATTCTATCGCCTAGAGGTGTGTGAGGCAATAGCAAAGGCAATTGGAGTATTCGAGGAGAATGCTCCAGAGGTGACCTTAGCAAGACTTGATCCTATTGGGCTCACTCCAGACAACCGCTCCACCCTCACTGTGGAGATTCTGGAAGCATCAGGTGTCGATCAGGTCCTAGCAAGATTCTACACGATTGATTCAGATACAGGGGAGAGAAATTCCACAGAGCTAT
>JBHLQJ010000215.1:0-5162 GCA_048884945.1 Candidatus Thorarchaeota archaeon
ATCTTCATCATAATCGACTTTTCTCCAATCAACAATTTGTTCGTCCCGTTTTATTTCAGATGATGGCTTATCGTCATCTCGCTTCTTCTGAAGACCTGGAATCGCAGCATCAACTGCGGTTTCAATTTGCTCATCGCTGAACTGAACACCATACACTTCTCTCAAATTCCTCAATCTAGTGGAAAGAAAGATTCCAGGTGCAACATGACGAGCATTCACTTCATCGATTCCATCAAGAGGATAGTGAGTAATTATGTTCATGAGATCAGCATTTGAAACCATTCCTGTGCGTTCAGGATTTAGCGACTCCAGCCAGCGAATTTCTTCAACAAGCGCAGTTATTGCTTCAATACGTTGTCCTAATCTGATCAAAGCGTTAATTGTTGCTTCGCGTCCAAGAACTGAAGCTGCATGATAATCGCCCATCAATTCAGCATATCGTGATGCTTGCTGCATGAATAGTTTGGAGATAATCGTCAGAATTCTTGAAACAAAAAAGAATCCACCAAGTACCACGAGTCGTATTCCTGCAAGGTAGAAATCACTGTCAAGAAAGACTGCACTAGCAACCCCAACTCCTAGTAGGATGTAAATATAGAGATAGATAAGATCGATGAAGAAAGAAGGCATCCGTGTGAATATTTGAACAAGCGAGTCGCGATTTGCGATATGCCCCAACTCATGAGCAATAATAGCTTTCACTTCATCTTCGTTCAATACCTCAAGGGTGTTAGTGTGTACCACAACTATAGAGCCTAAGAGAGGAAGACTAAAAGTAAATGCATTTGGAAGAGGAGAGCTCATCAAGTATATCTTTCCAACATTAACATTGCTTTGTTTCGCGAGTTCTTGTGTCCAGCCAACAATTTCATCTCGAGAGTATCTACACTTCCATTCAGTTTCTTGATCAAAACCGGGATAGAGCTTTATCAAATCCTTTTGTCGAAGCATCTGAGTAGCTGTGAAGTAGACCATTGTAATTTGCATTAAGCTGATTGCTACGAAAAGCGAGAATGATATGATGGGATTCGTGTTGGCAAGGTCAAATCCTAATACAAAAACTGGATGTCCCACATACAGTAATGAAACGAGAAGAATCTGAACAACATCTATAATCAGAAATGCATAGATGGCTATCCATTTCTTTTTGTTGACTTCCTCAATCATATACTAGGCCTCAGATGGAGGAATAAGTGAGTTGTTTTGAAGTATGCGGTCAGGCCATTCGACGTGATGCAGAGTCTTTATCACTAGGTTGGAATTGTTCCATGAATGGTGCATATATTGAATGATTGGCATGATTTAGCTGACTATTGTGTCGAGTTTGGCAGCAAGCTTGGAGGAAGCTATGTCGAAGCCAGATTTGTCAGAGACATTACAAAGGGGCTCGCCTTCAGAAATGGTCAACCAGTTTCAGGAGGATTTACACCCTCGACAGGTATTGGTGTTCGCATTTTAGTTGATGGTAATATGGGATTTGCATCATTTGATAGATTAGGGAAAAGTCTCGCAGAAGCCTCGATTTCAGTGGCTTACAAGATGGCAAAGAACGCTCAAAGGAAAATTCCTATTGATTTGGGTAAACCAGTATCAAACAAAACCAAATGGAAGATGAAGGCAAAAGAGTCACTCCAAGATCTCGATTTTGATACGTTAATGGATCTCTCCGTAGAAGTCAATAAACAGATGGAAGGATTAGATGTATCTACATTTTTCATCAGTCCTAAGGTGATAGATAAGTACCTTGCAACTAGCGAGGGAACAGAAATCGAGAGTCAACTATCCTACATTTTGATGTATTCAAATTTAACATCTAAAGGAGTTAGTGGCTCAGAACAAAGATACCTCGATCTCACTCTAGCAGGCGGATGGGAACGCATCGCAGATACTAACCTTGTTGAGAGAGTGGGGGATGAGGTTGATAAATTAAAGAAAGTAGCCAAAGAAGCGGTCAAAGTCAAAGATTTGCTCAATCAACCCATTGACATGGTTGTTGGTCCTGAAGTAGCAGGAATAATCGCTCATGAAAATGTTGGTCATCCTAGTGAAGGAGACAGAATAATGGGGAGAGAGGGTGCTCAAGCTGGGGAGAGCTTCTGGAGAGATCTAAAGATTGGTGAATCGAGAGTAGGCTCAGAAGCTGTCAACGTTTGTGAAGATCCAACGATTCCAAATACATCAGGATACTATCTTTTTGATGACGAAGGTGTAAAGGCACGAAAACGTAAGCTAATCAATGAGGGTATTTTGAACGAGCCTCTATTAAACCGAGAATTTAGTACGAAATTTGGTGCAGAATCCAATGCTGCTTCTCGTTCATCTGGATATAACAGAGAGCCAATTATTCGAATGTCAAATACATATTTTGAAGCAGGAGATTTTTCATTTGATGAACTGATTGAAGATGTTAAACTGGGTGTCTACATGAATAGTTTCAAAGAATGGAACATAGATGACCGGAGATACCAATCAAAGTATACTGGGTCTGAAGCCTATCTGATTAGGAATGGTGAAATTACAGACACCATGGTGAAAAAGCCTATAATGGAAACAACGAGTGTCGGACTTCTTTCAGCGTTGGATGCAGCTTCAAAGAACCTAAGTTTCGATTTTCCAGGAACATGCGGTAAAGGTGAACCTTCTCAGGGGATACCTGTATATGCGGGAGGGGGCGAACTTCGATTCAGGAGTATTCGATTGGGAGGCGTAGGGTAGTGGTCGAGATTGATAATACAAAAGCAATGGTTGACTTCGCTGTTGATTATGGTAGTGATAAAGTGGACACTATCATTGCAAGGATAATCAATACCAGAGGCTCACAGATTAGATTCTCCCAGAACTTAATCGACATCAGCAAAAGATGGGAATCACTTCAGCTTCAGTTATTCGTTGTCGTCAAGGGAACCAAGACTGGTTCAACTCAACGCCCAGTATCAACAGAAAGTGACGTTAAACAAGCAGTTGATGACGTTGTAGCTTTCACCGAGATTCTGCCAGACTCTCAGTTCTATGCAGGTATAGAAGACACGGTTAAGCCGTATCCAGAGCTGAAAGGCCAATATGACAATAAATTTGACTCATTTAGCGAAGATGCGCCAAATGTAATTAATTCTGTTGTGGATAGCGCGCTTGAAGAAGGCGCAAAACGAGTTGCCGGAGCACTTAGGTTTGACGAAACAGAATTCTTTTTCAGATCAAGCAAAGGTCCTCAAGGTTCAGAAAAGAGAACCTATTTCGAACTCAATGTTAGAGCATTACAGGATGAGCTTGATTATTCAGGTCAAGGTATTTTTTGCGGAGTCGAACCTTCCAAATCTGAAAAAGGGAGGATTGCAGCAGGCGCCAGAGCAGGTCGTCTCTCAAAACAATCTGTAGGAGCTGTTCAGGGAAAACCAGGCATCTATGATTTAGTATTGACTCCAATTGTCGCTGCGGACATAATTGGTAGTATTCCGGGACTTGCGAATCCATTTTATGTCATGATTGGAGCATCACCGCTTGGTGATAAGATTGGAGAGCAACTTTCTCCAGAAAATGTTACAGCTTCTGATGATCCTCTTTTGAAAGGAGGAATCTCCAGCAGGAGATTCGATTGGGAAGGAACTCCCTGCAGGACAACCAAAATTTTTGAAAAAGGTATACTCAAGTCATATGTTCATAATACTACGACTGCTCGAATGTTCGAAATCGAGAGCACAGGAAGCTCAATTCTTACTGGTGGATCTATTAAGATGCTCATACCTGGACCATCAAATATAGTGTTCGAAAATGGCGACCACAAAACAGAGGAGCTATTAGAGGTTTCCAAGCCAACGATATACGTAACGTGCAACTGGTATACTCGATTTCAAAACCAGCAGACAGGAGAGTTCTCAACAATCCCAAGAGATGCAATGTTCCTTGTTGAGAAGGGCGAGCTGAAACCTATCAAAAACATGCGTATAAGTGATAATACGATGCGCATGCTTTCGAACATTGACGCAGTTGGTAATGATCGCACACAAGTCTACTGGAGAGAAGTATTAACACCAACTGTAATATCATCAATGAGGATAAACGATTGTAGAATGACTGTGGCAACACAGTAATAATTCAGTTAGAGATCTCGCATGATTGATTTAGAAAGATGTAGTCTACGTGACTCAGCAGCTGCATAGTGAAATAGTTCACTCACATTCTTCCCTGTTTTCGCAGAAGTTTCAAAAAACTTGAGGGTGAGTAGATCAGCTAGTAGCTGACCTTCATGAGCTGCAACTTGAGCATCTTCTATCATATCAGACTTGTTTGCAACGAGAGAGCCGCCAAGGAACTTCTCTCGCTGAATCCAAATCTTTTCTGTAAGAGCTTCATACATTGCTGATATCCTTTCAAATGATGGTCGGCTCGTGACATCATAGACCATGATGAGATGATGCGCACCTTGATAGAACTGATGTCTTAGTCCTGCAAAAGATTCTTGCCCCCCAATATCAGCAATTGTAAGAACCACTCGACCTTCAGGAAACTCAAAGGTTGCAGCGCTTAGTTCGGCAGCAATGGTCGCTGTGTGTGTTTCTCTGAACTCATCACTCTTGTATCGCCTTACCAAACTTGTCTTTCCTACATTCGGAGGACCAACAATAATTGCTTTGTAAAGCTGTACTGACACTCACTTCACCGGTCCCGTCATGAACATTTACGATTCTCCATTGCATCTTATCAGCATTACGTATCATAATTGAAAGGATATATGTAAAAGTTTTAGAAGGATATGATTTGACTCATTGATATGGTCGACCTCGAAGACATCAGATCACGGACCACTAATGTGCGTGATTACATAAATGGACTCAAAGAACAGGACAAAGAGAAATTCCTCGAAGTCTATAACACCTACAATTTAGATACAAACGTGGTCGACGAACTGAAAGAAATTCTTAAGGATCTCACAGTCGTAGTCTTCAGTGCAGCCTGGTGCGGGGACTGCAAGAGAGCAATGCCAGTTATGTTACAGCTTGAAGAGCAGCTTGGTCTCGAGATATTAGTGTTTACGAATATCAAGACAGCGCCCCTAGATCCAAATCATAAATGGGCGTCTCCTCCTTCACCGCCTGAAATGAATGAGTGGGGAGTAACTGCAATACCATGGTTCAATTTCTATGACGCTGAAGGGAACCTAGTAG
>JBHLQJ010000216.1:0-5125 GCA_048884945.1 Candidatus Thorarchaeota archaeon
GTCCTTTCCAAAGACCTGCTGAAGGTACTTTAGCTATAATCTTCTTAGGAACGCCCACATGACGCGCTAGGCTCCAAACATTCTCTTTATACAGGTCGCCAATTGGTAATATATCAGTACCACCATCTCCATACTTTGTGAAGTATCCAATTGTCAATTCAGACTTGTTTCCTGTCCCTAAAACAAGTAGATTTTCCTGGTTCGCTTTGGCATACCAAGTGACCATTCTAAGTCTAGCTGAAAGATTACCAAGTGCCACTCTATCAAGAGATAGAGCGTCATAGGCTGCCATCGCTTTCTTTAGTTCAAATAGCTCATGCTTCATTCCAAGGGACTCAGCCAACTGCTTTGCATCTCCAATATTCTCAGCATCTTTTTTCGCATCAATTGGTAGCATGATGCCAAGTACCCTATCAGAACCTATGGCTTCGCAGGCTAAAGTAGCAACAAGACTTGAATCAATTCCGCCACTAAGTCCTAGAACTACGCCATTTACTCGTGCCTTGGTAACGTAGTCCCTGATGAATTTGATGATGTATTTTCGCGGTTTTTCAAGGTCATCAAACTTGAGTCCTTCTGGAAGCTGCATACAAATCCCTCATCAAACCAACTTCGGAAGCCCTTTTGTAGCTTACTTGGGTGGCAACATTTGCCAAATGAATGAAATCTATGTCCATAAATGACTATGACCCAAGGAGGAGTGTTTCAATTAGAAAGAAGAAGAATGAAGCATTGCCAATATATAATATCATTACCGTGAACGCTCCAAGGATTTTGTTCCCAATGTTTCTGTCTCTGATGATATTGTAACAGATGAATGCGGAGAGTCCCAAGATCAGCTCTGGAATGATAATATACCAAGCAAGATTTCCTGTCATTCCGTTCACAGTTGCAGTCCATGAAGGTAGGTAAACTAATGTCAGCTCAGCAAGGGCAAAAATCGCAATTGAGAGTACTGACACTATGATATACGAAAAATTCGCTGATTTTCGCTCTTCAACCTGTTTCCCGACAAACATAATTATGAAGAATGGGATTGTCCACAGTCCTGCCATGTAGATTGGTATAGCTCCTCCAATCATAGGGAATCCATCGTCTGGAAACTGAAGGGCACTCAATGTTTCTGAAAGATACCAATCTGGAAAAACCATGAGTAGACTCAGGATGAAGACGAAGATCCAGATGCTCTTCCAGTCCTCATACCCTTTGTTATAGAATTCGATAACAATCAATCCATTATAGATTATCACCAACACCAACATCTTGCCACTGATTGTAGCAGTAGGAATTGGTACTAAAAGTGTGACAACTGCAATCACAGCAAAGATGACATGAATCAAAACGAAATCTCTGATTGTTTTCTCACTGAACATCTGCATGAGCCTTCAGCCTGAAATCTGGCCTATAAATTGTCGGCTCTTCAGCTATAGACCTCTCGAAGAAACTCTACAAGTTTCAGGTTCATCTGAGAAACATGCTCTCCTAGCCAAACAACGTGTCCTACATTCTCAACCTTGTACAATCTCGCATTTGGGATAGAACTGGTGGAAAACTCAGCATGCGAGAATGAAACATCTAGATCAACCGTTCCATGGACCACGAAAGTGGGACATGTAATTTCCTCCAATGAAATGAATGCCACTTTTTCCAGTTGTACAAGATCGTTGTTGAGACCTATCATTCTGGGGCTCATGGGACATGTGGTGCGGACGAATCTCTTGTACCATGCAACTTGTTCAGGGATGGCCATCACTTGGTTCACATAAGCCTCCATGTCATCCGATTCTAGACCTACGGTTTCCTTAAACGCTATCCTCATTGACAGGGATGGCCAATGTCTGGTCAGGATATCATATATCCATACACCGATGTCAGCTGCTGTGTCAGAGAGGAGTATCCTGCCAAGAACAGAATCCTTCGCATCCTCCCTGACAATGTATTCTTTGCTGACAGCTGCCATTAGAATTAGAGCTCTTACCCTCCTTGGATGTCGTTTTGCGAACTGTATAGCTACTGGGCCCCCCGCAGAGGCACCGAGGACTGCAACCTCTGATATCCCCAAGCTCACTATTAGTGCCTCAAGAACATCTGCCTGTTCTTCAAAGGTCACTCCGGTACTCAATGGTGTTCGAAGATATCCAGGTCTGGAAACAGACAGTACTGAGAAACCTCCTTCATTCCATAAATCGCTCTCAAGCAGACCTTGGTCATAACCTCCTGGACCTCCATGTAGAAATAATACAACTGGTCCAACTCCTCTGATTGCGTATTCGATATCACCTACTGATGTTTCTGCGATTTCGCTGTTGCGTTCGAGTTCCAAGATCAGAAATTGTTTCCAACGTCTATAAGTCACTATGATCCAGATTAATATCAACAATGTGAAGACTAGGGAGATTTCAAACAACATGCTTTGGTCCTCTTACTTCCGAGTATATCTCTCTTTACAGTGAGAGAGTGCTAAGACTTATCAGCGCTCAAAACAGGAATCGACCAATATTGTCTGCAACCACTAATTTGTTTTTGCAGGTCAATAGCACGCTAAAGAGGAGAGTAAAATTGTCAGAAAAAATCGGACAACTTGATTTAGTGTTTGTTGTAGACAATACTGGATCAATGGGGCCATACATTACAAACGTCAAATCAAAAATACTTGAGATTATCCGTACAATCAAGAAAGAGGAGATGGTTCACAGGCTCCGAGTAGGTCTAGTGTCTTATCGAGACCATCCTCCAGAAGAAACAACATATGTCACTCAGAAATACGAACTCTCTCCAGACACTTCAAAAATTGAAAGCTACGTTATGCAGATGGATGCATCAGGAGGTGGAGATGGTCCCGAGGCTGTTTCTACTGCACTTCAAGTTATGAATAAAATGGAGTTTCTTTATGAGTCCGCAAAGATTGCTGTACTAATAGGAGATGCACCACCTCATGGTGTGGAGTCTGGAGACCGGTGGCCTAAGGGAACTCCAGATGGTGCAAAATGGGAAAAAGAAGCGAAGAATGCATTTGAGAAAGGAATTGTCATCCATACTGTAGGTTGTTTCCCTGAAATTGCGAGCTATGAGAATGCAATCAAGACCTACGAGCAGATTGCTGCTTATTCTCAAGGGAGATTCTTCCCACTCGAAAAAGCTGACCTTCTTGTCAATATTATTACAGGGATTGCAGTAGAAGAGATTGACAAACTAGCAATCCAGAAGACAATCCTTGAAGACATGGGTGTCAGTATGGATGAGTTCCCAGCCGATGAGGATTTCACCGATGAGAAAATCTCTGAGATTGTTTCTAAGATTCAAGCAAAGGGAGTAAAGAAGAGAGCAATGGCTGCAAGACCAGCTAGTGCTCCTGCAGCCGCGAAGGAAGATCTCATGATGGAAGAACAAGAGATTGATGAAGCTGACATCCGTGAGGCTGTACGACAACTGAAGTCCAAATCACGAAAGTAGCCACTTTAGGTGCTGCATCAAGCAGCACCGCTTTCTTGTCCAGAACTACTTGCTACTCGCTAGCTTCAGTATCTGTACTCTTTTTTCCCATCTCTTCTAGTTCCACAAGAGCTTCTATCTGGTCCTTGGAAAGCTTCTTCAGTTCCTCGAGCCAAACTGATTCTTTCACTTTTTCTGGAAGAAGATCAATAAGCTCTTTCTTTGTTAGACCTCGACTTGCTACTGACTCTCTACTTTCCTCCTCGAGTTCATGTTCCTCTTCAACAGAAGGTGTTTCCCTCTCTTTAGAACCACTCTCTGATTCTGGTTTGTAATATGGTTCAACATCAAAGGAAGTATCGGTTTTGATTTCCTCATCTGCAATTTCTGTTAGAGACCTGGCTTCGCGTCTATCATGCCGACTCTTTGAAACCCTTGTGATGCCTTTGGCCATTTTTGACGAAACATATGGAACAACTACAAGAAACACAACTGGCATCAGAACAATAACGCCAAGAGAGTAGCTCTTCAGAAAATCCATAGTGAGTACAGATGTTCCCGCGAGAACTACAAGGAACATGAAGAACTTCGTGCGAATTGATGATCCAAGCTTCTCAACTAGATCAATACATTCCTGTTCGACAACAATCGGTGGAGTGCCAAGTACAGCCATTTCCTTGATTCGGTAGAGTCCCTTGCTAATCTCTCTATAGAGATTAACAACAACTATTACAATGGATGAGATGTAAGCTGCGAATATTGTCATCA
Organism: Candidatus Thorarchaeota archaeon; assembly: GCA_048884945.1. GTDB lineage: Archaea > Asgardarchaeota > Thorarchaeia > Thorarchaeales > Thorarchaeaceae > SMTZ1-45. The sequence continues at coordinate 4,201 of JBHLQJ010000216.1, forward strand.
TTATTGTAGGCACTGCAAGTTCGCCAAGATGGAATACGTTTTGCAGTACATAGTAATCTAGCCACTCGATATTACGTCCCCAGTCGTATAATTGTATGATAACAAGTGGGACAAATATCAGGTGCCATAGACCAAGAATCATTCTTCTTCTACTAACAGCCTGAGACTGTAGTATTGTCGAAGTAGCGTCTCTATAGAGCCAGATTCCATATAGGATTAGCGAAATTCCAAGTAGCAGGACGCTCTCCAGTACTGCGAGGTTGTATTCACCAGCTCCCGCTGAAACGTATGAATGAATAAGTGTTAATCCAACGAGTCCAACAACACCAAGATAGAGATAGTCTAGCCTTCTAATTCCTCGCATCAGCTGCGCTTGGGACCCACTGGTGATAGAAAGTCCCGACGAAATTCTAAAGTATACAAGTAAACCGAAGAAGCTAATGATGAATGACCCCAAGGCCAAGATTCCAAAGTTTTCAGCGCTTAGTGAGATTTGTGGTGCGGGTACTACTACATATGCTGGTACATCTCCCACCCCCGCGATACACCTAACACCTTCCGCACTGACTACAATGCTGTCATCACCAAATCCCGCCCCTGTTACAATGAAACTTACAAAGTAGATGCCTTTTTGGGATGTTTCTGGAACCATTTCCGTATGATTTCGAAATGTTACATAGACAGAAAGTCCTGACATTGGATTTCCATATTTGTCTGTAATCGCTATAGTGATGTTTACGAGCGCACCCTTTACGGGTTGTTCAGGCGAAAATTCAATATCGAAGACTAGCTCTGCGAGTATCTCAATAGAACCTCTGATTGCTACATCCTGAGAAAGATAACTATGATCAACCATCAAGGTATAATTAAACAGACCCGCCGCCCATCCATCAGTTGATACCAAAATCGAGTAAGTACCATTACC
>JBHLQJ010000217.1:0-5076 GCA_048884945.1 Candidatus Thorarchaeota archaeon
CTCGACAGTAGGGCTGCTGAGAAGGCAAAGGACGCACACTATGAAGTTCCACGAGTGGTTCTGAAAGCAATTCCAGGGCTTGAGTTAAATGAGATGTATAGAATCAAGGGTGACTCCTTCTGTTGCGGTGCTGGTGGAGGTGTAAAGGCACAATTCCCAGACATGGCTTTGTCAACATCAAAAGAGCGACTTCGAGAGGCTGCATCGACAGGTGCAGACATCCTGATGACATCCTGTCCCTTCTGCATCACCAACTTCAATGATGGAATTAAGGCATTGAAGAAAGAAGAGGAAGAAGCAGGCAAGGACTTGTCTGATGTTGGGTCGAAGATAAAGGTCGTTGAGCTTCTTGAAGTGCTTGATGAGCTGCTCTAATTAAAACATGCTGCAGAGCAATTTGTCCTCTGCAGCAGCAATCTTCTTTTTTCTAATTATGTGATGATTACCATGCACAAACCCTCTGAGCTAGTCATCGTTGAAGAATACAACCCTGAATGGTCATTGTGGTTTGAACGACTATCATCCTTCCTCGAGTCACATATTGGTCGATGCATAATCAGGATTGAACATGTAGGAAGTACTGCTATTCCTGGAATGGTTGCCAAACCCATCATCGATACGAATGTTGTCATTCACATATCTGACTTCGAAGAAACCAAATCAAAACTGGAGAAAATTGGCTACAAGCATCTCGGTGACCTAGGAATCTCAGGAAGAGAAGCCTTCGATTTGATTGACATTAAACTAAGGCAACAACTACCTCCTCATCACCTCTATGTCTGCGACTTATTGAGTGAAGAGCTTCATCGACATATCGCATTCAGAGATTATTTACGTGAACATCCTGATGCTGCCAATGAATACTCCAAGCTTAAGATGCATCTAGTCCAGCTACACGCTGGAGATCGAGAGCTGTATATCAAGGGCAAGGACAGTCTCGTGCGAGATATACTAGGAAAAGCACTACAATGGTTCGAAGACAGGAACACTGACAAGCGATGAATTATGTTTCTCTAAGAACTATCGCCAATCCTATCATTGCTTCAACTATTAGAACCAGAACAATCAGAGCTGGAATGAAGCTGCTAGTCAACTCCTTTAGATAACCGACGAGTATAGGTCCCGTGAATCCCATACCTGCTCCTATTGAGAAAAATAGACCACTGGCAATCCCTGTGTATTCAGCTCCGACATCTGGTAGGTCCATCATGACCACGAGCATTAGTGGCATATGTGCCCCACTGACAATGCCATAGATAATTAGTGAGGTTAGAAGAGACAACCCTGATGAAATTCCTGCAACGTATATACAGATGCCCTCTATCAGAAGCACAATAACAATTATTGGTTTCCTTGAACCTGCAAGGGCAACTCCTGGGATGATAGCACTACCAACAAGTCCAACCCATGTGGGGACTGACGCCCATAGTCCTGCAGCTGCTGAATCAAGTCCTTTTTCTTCCAATAAAGTTGGAAGCCAATTCCCAAAACCGTAGAATACAAGAAAGGATGAAGAACCAATGATTGCCACCATCCAGACATACTTGTTACTTAGCAAAGAGTGAAGCGCACTCATCATAGACATATTTCTATCATCATTGCCTGAGTTGACGGATTGATCTTTTGCCAGTAGGATCCAACTAACTGCAATCAAAAGACCAATAATTCCATAGAATGAGAACACATTCCGCCACGTACCGACGATTGGAAGAATAAGTGAATTTGTCAATGCCAGTGCTGATGCAGAACCAATAGCAGCTCCAGTCATGTAAATCCCTGATGCTAAACCTCGCTCCCGCCCCTCAAAAGATGCAGCCACTACTTTCGCCAACCCAACCGAAACTGTTGGTCCTCCAAAACCGAAAAGGAATACCACAATGAAAAGTGATTCAAAATTGAAGACAAACGATCTGAGAACTGCAGAAGATGAAATTAGGATAAGTCCTAGTGTGATCATCTTCTTTTGTCCAATACGATCGATGCTCACACCCACAGGAACTGACAGAGGAACATACATCAGAATAACGCTACCTAAAATGATGCCCATTTCAACATAGTTCAATGTGAGGTCTGCAGCTATGACATTTACCAAAGGCGGAAGCGAAGAAAGAATTAGTCCAAATGCAAAATAAACAAGCCATGAGAGTGCTAGGATGATCCACCTGTAACTAGAAGCTTGAGATAGATTGGCATCATCAGTCATTTCGCGATTCTCCTAGGAGCTGTGTAATTATAAAAATGCAGTCATAGTCTTACTGACTTCGACAATAATGCTCTGAGGGTATTAGTTGTTACTATTGATTGAAACCCTATATCGCCTAAATCCCATTTTATGTTATCAAATCCAAATTGAGCTCAAGTAACTATCCTTATCTAGGATTAAATTCACATTAAGCTCGTTCTGAGATTTTGCATTCATAGTACTTTTGTCCAAGAATACAGAATCTCTTATTTTGCATGAGGTTTACCAATGACGGAGACAATAGTCCGACCCCCCAAATTAGAGGAGCGAACCTCCTTCTATCGAGTATATGGCACAGGAATGCCTAATGTTGATCGATTGACATTCGATGGATTCTCACGTTGGTGGAATCGTAGTAAGGTGCAAGGTGATTTACCAAATCTATGGAGGGTCGCGGTTGTCGATAACCAGATTGTAGGTATTGCAATCAATGCTGTACTTGATAGTCTTAGTTGGGGTGCGATTTGGGAGCTCGTGGTGGATGAAGAATGGAGGAACAAAGGTATAGGTACAAGCCTTGTTCATGAGTCTGAAAAAGCCCTACTTGAGCGCAACCCGAATCTTACACATTTTGTGTGGGGTGTTAAAATGCACAACCTCCGAGCCATTCCTTTCATCGAGCGGCTTGGCTATGGCATCCAATCCCTTGTGATACGACTGGATGGGAATGCGACACCTACACTGCCTGAACAAACCCTCGATGTGAATATTGCTAGACTCGATGATATTCCAACTCTATTGCATCTTGTCCCTGACAATTACTGGGGTCATAGGGATCATAAGATGCTTGAATATTCGATTCGTGGAGGAAACTCCTATGTCCTGAAAGAACGGTCTAGCAATATGGTTGTAGGATTTGTTCGCCTTGAGTATGACCCAGACCAGATTGACTCAACAGTCATTACTTTCAGCTATCGACCCGGTTATGGCATAAAGGTCATTGATGCTGCTATCAACGAAGTTGCTACCAGAAAGGCAATCTTCTGGGTTCAGGATAGACATGAGGATATCCTTGACCATTTCTATGCTGAAGGATTCCAAAGGGCTGAAGCAGAATTTGTGGCGAGAAAAAGGGTCAAGAGTTTACAATAGCCTAAAGCTAGTTTCTCTACTAATCCTCTCTCTCTTCCATCAAAATTTTCCACGGGTCAATCTCTTCTTGTTGAGGAAGAATCTCCTCAGGTCTTGTTCTTCCTCGAACAAAGTGGTCCCATGCAATACCTGCAAATATCAAAGTTGCAACTCCTGTGATTATCATTGCTTCTGGACTCACAGTGAAAAACGTTGGTTCTGAGAGCTCAAAGGTCAGTAAGATATTTGCCGGAAACACATAGAATGGGTCCATTATTGGGTACAAATAGATTGATTCATTCATTACTGCAAGATGTACCAGACCATCCCTTGTAACTGCCATGTCAACTACGAACGGTCTCATGTAGTATGGACCATATGCCTCCGTATTATTGAGATTGAATATGCTATCTTGAGAATAGATTTGGCCTGACCGTGTGGCTCTAGTTATTGTCATAACGTGATTCACATGTCTATATTCTAGAACAAGGTAGAGTAATTGATCTGGACCTACCTCGAATCTATCCAATCTCGGATTATCTTGCCAGTCATATCCATAGTCGATACTAAATGACTTTGTCCAACTGATTGTTCCTTCTGTAGTCCATCTTGATAATCGAAATTCCTCATCGAAAACATACGAGCATGTATAAAATCCACCGAAAGGGTCTGATGCGAATGCCTCGTATTCCTCTTCTATGCTCCATACCTCGTTGCCATTTGCATCATATCGTACGACAGAGTCCGGTATACCAATATAGGCCTCTCCATTGTAACAACCAAGTCCTTTTGGATAATTTTTACTATAGGCCGAGGATATATACTCATAATAGCTAAGATTTAGCAAAGTTCTATCCCATAGCTTGTATCCCATAGAATCTAATTTGATAAGACTGTAAACAATCCGGCTAGAATTAAAATCTCCAGGATTCAAGTACCTAAGTGAAAGTGAAAGAATGTATATTGTACCTGACGCATCCACATCCATAAAAAGAGGAATGTCCATACTATACAGCTTTATTGAACTGTTCCAGATTTCTTGGCCATTCGAGTCTAGCTTTAATAGAAACAAGTTTACACTCTCTGGCGACGATTGCGATGGCGAACATAGGAATATACCATCACCTTCTACTTCGACAATTATATACAACCCATATGTTGAAACTTCTTGATATGGAGTCATATTCCAGATGGAAGTATGGTTTGACGTCATGCATTCAAGTGTGACCTCTTGAGAAAAGAAATAATCGAAACTGAGATGAACAAACGAGTTCTCTCCCAAAGGCTCAAGTCTAGTTATTCCATTATAAGGACTCCATGATGTTGTTGTGTTGAATTTTGGTGAAATTAACTCAGGAGTTTGGTCGTCTACATTGAGAAGTGCTTTTACTGAGAAATGACTTACTGTCGCATTCACCCCCCCTTCATATACATTATTAGGGATACTACCTCCGTAATAAGCTATAAATCTCGCTTCAGGAATAAGCCCCATAAACATAGCGTATTTATCATGAGGGTAAATCTGAAACCCTCCTTCTTCAATTGATCCTGCAAAATATTGTTTTGCCTCAGAAGACGTCAGTAAAAACTGAATGTCGTAGTTTTGGCCTCCCTTCAAGCCCGTGACTGCCTTAATTCTTCCAGCATAAGAATAGTCGGGAGGGCCTATCCAGAAATAGATTGCATACATTTCATCACCATCATCTTGAGCGTCTTCTCGAACCCGGGACTTGAGCGTCTTCTCGAACCCGGGAGCGGTCATC
>JBHLQJ010000218.1:0-5057 GCA_048884945.1 Candidatus Thorarchaeota archaeon
TCTCTGAGAACAATCAAAAACTGGAGGATGAAACTCATCTTAATTGCATTACTATCACTTATAGTGGCACCTTGGGGTGAACTCATTCCACAGGTCATAGCTCTAGCAACATCAGGTTTTCTCATTACACTCTTCACACTAGTCTATCCACCAGTAGCGATGGTTTCTCATAGAGTGGCTGTTATTGTTATTCTCTATCTAATTCCATTGGGTATAGCCTTGATGTACCTCGTTTTTGGATCTTCCAATAGAGTCATAGCATATCTTAATGGAGAAACGCTAAGAAATCTCTGAGATTGTGGCTGCTTCCTTATTCCCTAGCACTTTCTTGTGAAGTTTCTTTATGAGTGTGCACGGAATTCCATTTCTGAGTTTTTCAGATTTTTACATGGAATATGTTTTATCGCTGTCCTTGAGATAGTAAATGCACATAATGTAATCTCTATTCTATGTCTTGGCTTTGGTACAGACAAAATACACGATCAGTATTGCCCATACAAGAAGAAACGCTTCCATAGCAAAAAACCAGTTTTCCTCCGCAAGATATGCAGGGATGATAGTAAATGGACGCAATTGAATTACACCTACTGTTCCTGATGGCAGGGTAGTGATTGAAGGCGGTGTATGTCCATATTCCCAAGAATGGAATTCTATAATGCATCCTAGAAAACCACTCGCATTTCCTTCTAACATCTTTGGTATTATCTGCAGATTATTCCCGTACATTATGACTGAAGTTGCATTCACAATCTCAATATTCTGCGAAAGAGCTAATACAGTTTCAATCGTTCTTTCACCACTTGGTTGTTCCCAAAAATCTGTTTTTGTAAATACAAAATGCACCATATCCACTCTAAGATTCATCGGAGTATCGCTTGGAAATTCCAACGAGATGTTGTAAGAGATCCATGTGGGTCTCGATTCCATCATTGTAGAATGAGAGGTGATGGTAATATTACCGTTCATTGGAACTCCGTCGCTGATGTCGAAATCTGCTGTAGCTGATATCGCTCTTCCTGCCAGAACTGTATTTCCAATTGTTTGAGTCCACGCAGCCATCAGTATGACAGCAACAGTTACAATAGCATAGACTCCAATCAAGACTTTCTTTAAAATCTCAAATCCCCAAAATGCTGTTTTATCCGAAAGTGCTTATCTTTTTTTTGGGAGCCACTGGATTCGTTGGTTTCAGAATACATCCACAAGACCAAGACATAGGCGCTGTTCTAGTCTAAATCTTCTTGGCGAGTTCCTGTTCCTTTAACACCTTATCGTGGATTTTCATAAAACTCAAGATATTAAGTCAGATTAGAACCGAATGGGTAACACTGAATTAGGGTCTATCATTTCAAATGTTTGTACTCAGTTTTGCATGGAGGTCCTGGTGCAATCTGAATTCTTGCCGGGTTCGTTTCTGCTATCCATGACCAGATTGTTATCTCATCATTGTCCCCTGGATTGCCGTAGTACTCACAGATGCCTTTCTCTGGGTCTCTGCACAGAGTCTTAACATTTTCAACAGTGATGCTCCCTCTGTTTTCCTCGAACCACTTCTTCACCCTTCTATCATATTCATAGAAGAGGAAATCCTCTGGCCAAGGTCGATCCAAATGTTTCATCTCATCAATTGCATAGAAGACAGTTACAACCTCTAGTCCCTGTTCCAGATATCTGGCTGCGGTTTTTTCTGGACATGTTTCGACCCTTGCAATTGTTCCTGCACCATCAGCAACCAGAAAATTCACCGGCTCGGTATGAGGTATCTTCAACAGATAGTCAACAGTTTCCTCTGTGGTGATGAAGTTGTCCAGTACCCATCGCGTAGAGATGTTCATCCTGATTCCAGGTTTCCGGTGCTGTCCTACGTACATCCCAACATAAGCGCTAGCAATTGTATGACCCGCTTCATTCTGCCCACCATATCTTCCAATGTCACCGAAGCTGAACCCTACACTCCTCTGAGCATTTTCAGGTTCTGCGTGGATGACATGTAAAGATTCCACATCTGACTTAATCCAGTCCTGATGTCTTGCGTAGATCGGACTTCCGCTAACGGTTTCCTCTCCTTTCACCGCAAATATAGTACATCCAAATAATGCAGCTGGTGCCAAGTTTGTCGAGATTAGCGTTTCATAACTTGTCCCTGATGATTCTGAAACACCTCTCAGTTCCTCTAGTATCCCAGGTGCATACTTCTGTGCAGCAGCTTCACATCTCCAAGCAAATTGGAGCAGTTCATCCGATGGAGAAAACTCTCTGTGCCACACATGGAGTGACTTTCCGAATTGAAGACCCATATCATAGTATGAGCCTTTGACTCTCAGTTCTTTCATTTGATTACTCCACATTCTAATCGGTAAAATATGACCAATTCAGTTTGGAGTGATGTAATCAACGATATTCTCAAAAACATCGAGCTAGCAACCATATGCTCTTTGTTAGAATGCAGTTTCTCGCTCTTAGAAGGCTCTCATTCAAGACCATTTTGGATGAAATCTTGAAAACTATGACATCTTGGCTAATTCTTCTTCGCGCAACAGCTTCTTGTGAATCTTCATGATGAGTGTGAGTGGCAGCTCATCCCTGAACTCAACGAACTTTGGTACAGCGTATGGCTTCACTTTGTCCTTGAGGAACTCAATTATCTCCTCCTCAGTTACCTTACCTCTGAACTCTGGCTTTAGTTGAATGAATGCTTTGACCCGTTCTGTGCCAGCAACTTCTGGGTCTGGTACTCCAATCACACCAGCTTCATCAACTGCTGGATGCTCGTAAAGGATGTCATCAATAACACGGCTATACACTTTGTTGCCTGAAACATTGATCATGTCCTTGATTCGATCGACCACCGTAAAATAGCCATCAGAATCCATCTTGACTACGTCACCCATTCTTAACCAGCCCCCTTCTTCCAATCCGGACCCGGGAGTTGGCCAATATCCAGCCATACACTGAGGGCCTTTGACCCATATCTCACCAGGTTCTCCCACTGGAGGTTCTTCCCCAGTTTCGGGATCGACAACTCGAATCTCAGTGTCTGGCAACGGGACACCGACTCCACGCTTTACCTGCTTTATGAACCCGGTTACTTTTGAGAACGCAGAGATGTTCGCTGTTGCCGCTGCGGAGGTTTCTGTTGCACCATAACCCTCGCCCATAGGAACTCCTGAGATTTTCTCGAACTCCTCTGCAAGGTCTGGGGGTAACCCCGCAGCTGCAGAGTAGTAGAATATCTGCCCCTTCTTCAATGGCATTTTACAGAACATTGTGTAATGGGCTGGTACTGCAAAGACCATTGCAGGTCTGTACTCGTTGATGACCTCTACAATCTTCATTACATCTCTCGGGTCCATCAAGAACATCTTCAGTCCCCATGAGATGCTCGCATGAACCGCCCAATGACCATACATGTGGAATATCGGAACGCAGATTGTGGTTGCCCCCTTCCCTGCAACCCCCACCTTTAGAGGCCCTAGCATCCAGTGAATTGTTTGGACAACATTTGAAGTGAGGTTATAGTGAGTCAGCATTGTTCCCTTAGGAACTCCTGTTGTTCCCCCAGTAAAGGGTAGAAGGGCGATATCCTTCTTGGGGTTGATCTCGATGTGTTCAGAGTGAGGTTTGTATTTCTTCAAGAGGTCATCCAATAGATAGTAGCCTGGCTCAGAAATCTTCTCCATTTCGGGGAATTGATAATCAGGAAAGATCTTCGTCGGCGTATAGATTACAGTCTTTACGTCCGTCTTTGGTTTGACTTCATTTACACGAGGAATTCGTCGGTAAGAACAGACAACAACCTCCGCTTTACTCTCCTTGAGCTCGTGCAATAGGTCATCCGCTTTGTGAAGAATGCTTAGAGGTACATGAATTGCTCCTATCTTCATACACGCATAGTCTGCAATTATGAACTCTGGACACGAAGGGAGTACTGTTGCCACTGGGACTCCTTTCTCTACTCCTAAATCTACAAAGGCTGATGCTAATCGGTCCACCTTATCTTTCAGTTCCTCGTAGGTCATCTCCTCATCTGCATATACACAAGCTATATTCTCAGGGTACTCTCGTGTAGAATCCTCCAAAAATGAGTAGACATTGATTTCTGGATAGGGCTCCATTGAATACTTCAACTTGTAGGGTCCCAAGAAATATGCCTTGAGCCATGGTTTGTCTTGATATGATGCAGTCATCGCAACCATCTCATATAGATACACTTTAGCTCAATAAATTTGGTCAATAATCCCGTCCAACCCAAGTTCGATCAGTTTTTCCTTTGTTGGCTTACCATTCTTGTCCCACCCTCTAAACTCGTAATAGCTATCTAGCATGGGTTCTAGGTTAACCACCAAACCTTTAGCTGGACCTTCAGGGAGCGGGTCTTTCAATAGCCTGGGTGGTAAGTTATCATCTTCTCGAGTTGCGCCTTCCCGAATATTGTAGACTCTCTCAAGATTATAGATTCTCTCACCAGTTTGTCTGAAGTCCCTTGCAGAGTATTCAATTCCCATGAGATTAGACAGTAAAACTGCCCAATCATCTGCAGTCATCACAATGCCCATGAATTTACAGGCTCCCACTGCGTCAAAGATTTGAAAGGCATCTTCAAAGTCCTTCAGTATCACTGACTTCTCAGGCAATTCTTTTTGCGCGTCACCAACGTTAGCATCATCCACTATCATGAATGGCATTGAGAGAAAAGCAGGTCCTTCAATCCACGCAGTAATGTGGTCCCCTCCCCTATTTGCTGTTGCATAAGCCAAACCTGTGATTTTTGCCGCTCGGCTGTCATATGCAGGAAGTTCAAGACCTTTGACATGCATGGCAAAATGCTCCGAACCTTTCCCAAACTTCTCTGCCATTCTCTTTGTGCCTTCTGCAATAGTATCACCAAATCCCTCACGCATGGCAATTTTGGGTACAATATCTACAATCAAGTCCTTGTCGCCAAACTTGAACTCTATGCCACCTGTGTCTTCTTTCGTAATGATCCCTTTTTCGAAGCATTCCATGACGAAAGCTACGGAGTTTCCCGCAGATATTGTATCAAGACCATACTCATT
>JBHLQJ010000219.1:0-5042 GCA_048884945.1 Candidatus Thorarchaeota archaeon
GATCAAGTCAAAGTTAGTGGAACTGGAGTTACAGTCATGAAGGGAAATCTCTATTTCTAAAAATCTCGCAATCTTACTACAACTCACTTGCTCGGCTCCAAAGACTTATCTAATCACTAAATTTGCAATCAGGTGACCTTCGATGTTGGATATCATGAAAAAAGCCATAGATGCCTTCTACGACAATGATGTTTCATTTGCAGACCTTAGAGTTGAAGACCGAACTAGTACAAACTTTTTTGTAACAAATGGAAATCTTCTCAGTTTTAATCGTGCTTCTGCAGCTGGCGCAGTGGCCCGTTCACTAGTTGGTGAATGCTGGGGGACTTCATCCTCTTCATTGCCTCTTTCCGAGAAAGGATATCTGGACCTTCTCAAAACAGCTACAAAGATTGCAAAAGCTTCCGCTAGATTTTCAAGAAAGAAGATTGACCTTTCCGGAGTCAAGGGTATCGAGGAAACGTTCTGGCAAAAAGTCAGAGAGAATCCCAGCAATGTATCAATAGAAGAAAAGATTGAGTTTGTTATGAATCTCGACAAGGCTCAAAAAATTGATGACAAGATAGTTGCATCAAACTCGGCTTACTCTGATACACGAAGAGTCTATCGGTTAGTTAACACAGCAGGGTCGAAGCTAGAGTGGGATGAATCACGAATTCGTGTGATTGTCCAAGCTGTAGCTAGAGAGGGAAATAGCATCCAATTCGATTATGATATCGTTGATGGAACAGCGGGCTATGAAGTTGTCAGAAGCATAGATCCTGAAGAATTTAGTTCTAAAACTGCTAGAGGTGCAATCGACCTTCTATCTGCCAAGAAACCACCTTCCGGAAAGGTCACTGCTGTTATTGATGGCAATATCGCTGGTTTGATAGCTCACGAGGTTTGCGGACATGGAAGTGAGGCTGATGAAGTGGTTAAAGGCCGGTCATTTCTTTCCAATCTTGAAGGGAAAGAAGTAGCTAGTGAACAAGTTTCAATGTTCGATGATGGAACGCTCAAAGGTCCTTCAGGAAGTATACCATTTGATTCCGAAGGTACACCAACATCAAGGACACCAATCATAGAAGATGGGATTTTCAAAGGCTATCTTCATACAATTGAAACAGCATACCTCATGGGTGTAAAACCAACTGGGAATGGTAGGGCGCAAGACTATAACCGTCGTATTTTTGCTAGAATGACCAATACCTTCTTTGACATTGGGGATTGGAAAGATGATGAAATTATAACTGATACTAAAGATGGACTGTATATTATAAAAGGCACATCAGGTATGGAGGATGTGGTTGGTGGTGGCGTTCAAGCAACAGCTTTGAAAGGTTATATTATCAAAAATGGAGAAAAGACGCAGCTTGTTAGACGTCTTTCAATTGCCGGTAAAGTTTTGGAGATGTTAAAAACAGTAGATGCCGTTGGAAACAAATTGTCATTCAATGGTGGAACCTGTGGAAAGGGGGAAGAAGATTTCATTCCGGTATCGTCTGGAGGACCACATATGCGGCTAGAGCTTATCGTTGGAGGCGGTTGAAATGGACATATCTAAAACTACTCAAAACGTTATGCAATTAGCTGAGAAGAAAGGCGCTACTCAAGCCGAGGTTTTCGGAATACTAGTGAAAACGTCTGGTGTCTATATAGATGACGATATCGTAAAAATTGGAACCTCTCAGACCGAACTCGGTTTTGGACTTAAATTCATAATCGATAAAAAAATCGGATACACAAGTTCAACACTTACATTCGAATCAATTGAGGATTTTGTAGATCGTGCTAGTTCAATGGCAAGAGTAAGTGAATCTAATCCTAAATTTGAATCATTACCAAGTCCAAAGAAAGTATCAGGCAATCCTGACAAGTTTTTTGACCGAAAAACAGCAGAGATGGATAGTAATAATCTTGCAGAGAATGCAATGCTGGTAGTAGAAAATGCAAAAGCAGAAAATGTTACAGTTCCTAATGGTACGCTGCGTTCTAGCTCATTAGATTTCAGAGTGATGAACTCTCTTGGCGTAGATACAGGCTCAAAATCAACAATTGCTTTTGGTTTCTTCACTGCTAAGTCAGAATCATCAGGTTCTGTTGGCGAAGGTATTCAAAGGTGTTGGTCAAGAGATATTACTAGAATCGATTTTGAAAAAATTGGATTGAAGCTGAAAAATCAAGCGTTAAATGTTCTAAAGGCAAAGGCATTCAACGAGAAATTGGAGAATATTGTTGCAGTTTTAGCTCCCAGTGAAGGGGCAGAGCTTATTGATTCATTAATAGGTTCAGCAGCCTCGGCAGAAAATGTGAACAAGAAATCAAGTCCATGGACTGACAAAGTTGGGGATCTTGTAGCCCATGCGTCAGTAACTATCTTTGATAATGGTTTATCGGAAATAGGATTGCTCAGTGCTCTCGCTGATGATGAAGGAATGCCAATGCAAAAAACTACAATCATTGAGAAAGGCATGTTGAAATCTTACATCTCCGATAGTTACTATGCAGCTCAATTGGAATTAGAATCAACAAGTAATGGCATGAGACGAGGGGCTCGTAATATCCATGGTGCTTTTGTAAATCCTGCGAGTTGCAGTCCAACCACTCTTGAAGTTTCACCAAGCTCAAAATCTGTAAATGACATCATTAGTGAGATTGACAGGGGTGTATTCATTGAGCACTTTGCTTGGCCACAAGTAGATCCAAACTCTGGTTCGTTCTCAAATGAAATACGAAACGCACAGATCATAGAAAATGGTGAATTAAGAGGTCAGATTAAACACACTCTATTGGTTGGAAATCTATACGAATGCCTCAAAGGTGATATGCTGTTGGCAAACGATCCCGAGATTCATGGAATCTCTAATCCTGGACGAAATGGAAGTGTGATAATGCCCACCATGGTGCTTCCTAAAACTGAACTTGTTGGACAGTGACAATTGAAAACAAATAACGAGGTTAGTTTACCTCTATGATGGTGGATATAATCTTTGACCAGATTCAATCATTCTAAGACTTAGAAGAATCATTTCCTCTCCATTCGAGTTAAGCATCTTTTTCATTGGCTCATAGGCCCGTGGAATATTCTTTTTCAAGTACTGAAGATACTCATCTTTTGACTCGATAAGTGCTCTGTGCATCCCTTCGACATGGTCAATGAGCGATGGTTCCCAAGGAGCTTTTTGCACCTTTGCCCTTGGTATTACTTGCTGAAGTGTTCGAATGATGCTCTCTGCCAGTCTCTTTGAATCCTGGATACGATGCTCACTTGATACTTCTCGCTTCTTGTCCTTTTTTGAAGCTGCTTGCGCTTTTGCTATGAACTCTTTGACTTCCTCTGGAGTCATTGCTGGTTCTTCAATGTCTGGTTCAATCACAAGTCTTCTCCAAGCTCTTTTACCCTGAAATTCGAGGGGAGAAACGTATCCTTTTGCCTCCATTTCCATCAGGTATTTCCTGAACATATCCTCAGTTATCAGTGACTTTGGCCCTGACATGACAATATACTTCTGGAAAAGGACGGCTTCAAATTCAATGACTGCCCATCCAAAGGCACTCACGATACCTATCTCTATCTCTCTCTCCAGGTCGTTGGCGTCCAACCCGTAAGACATCTTGCTTACCCTCTCTATGAAATACTACGAAACACATCTCACCTATCCATATGAACGTATGCGCATCCGATTTTTATACAAAGTCGTGCGGAAATCGAATGGTTTACTGTTTTTTCCCAATTAATTTTGCAGCCTTTGAAAAAAGAAAAGTGGGTGACCAGGCATGTTCCTGGCCACATATTATTGTATGAACTATCGCTTCTTCATTACTATAATGACGATTATTAGTACAATGACAACTACGCCCGCTATGCCAAACACTAACATCATGTCTAATGGTGGTGGTGTTGTCGTACCTGTGGGCGTCGTAGATGTTGTGGGTTCCTCTGTCGTCGTGGTGTCTGTTGGAGTTGTAGTTGTTGTAGTTTGAGTCGTCCATGTAATTGTAAATGATGCTCGTATTGCAACATTGTCTGAATTATCAACTGCTTCGATAATAAAGGACAAAGTGCCACTTGAAACATCCGATATCTCACCGACGTATACTCCACCACCCTCTGAAGTCATCAACAATGATACATCATGTGTTCCATTATTGTACTTCAGATATACTGACGCTACTCCACTAGGATCTGAAACTGTAGCTGAAACATTCACCTTGTCGCCATCATCAGGAGATGTAGGATCCCAGCTGATAGCTCCGATTCTTGGTCCCACTTCATCAACATCCGCAATGTTCCACTGAGAACGATTGCCCACTGACCAATCCAAAAAGTTCTCCAATAACTGAATATTATCAAATTGTGGTTTTCCATAATCAAAGTCACTAAAGAATGTCGTTCCAGTGACAAGCAATCTTGTACTCCCAATTTCCTCTGCTGCAGCCAGTGGGATTTGATAACCATACTGTCCATCCATGACATTATCATAAATGACTGTAGGACTAGGTGGTTCCTGATTAGTCTGATATCCCGTGACATCTGCATAGAGAATAGGAAGCACTGGTCCATCATCGAGAAAGTAAAGGCTGCTTGGTGAGAAGAAAGTCACAGTGCTTACGAAAGCCGTGAGATTCACTGTATCTGCTGGAGCTGGAATTACCGTTAGGTCGTTATACCAAAGATTGTAAGTTCCTTCCATGTAGACATTATCATCATTATTTCTGATGTTAGAGCCTATTGCTGCTAAGATAGCATCAGGATATGCTGTATTAGTTGGACTTGAGGCATGATCACCTCTTCCCGTGAGGAGTAATGCTTTGTTTCCACTATTTGCCCAATTGGTAATCGCAGTTAGTTCATCTGCAGTATAAGTGGTACTAGCACAAGTGGCAATAAACAAGTCAACTCCAGCTAAGCTCTCAGTCGTGATCGCAGTACTCTGAAGTATCAACTCAAAACCCTTGATTGCTAGCGTTGTGTTGATTGTGTCCAAATCACTAGCTGCATAGTCGTTCCCATGGCCCACATCAAGCATTGTTTTGTACTCATATGTGATTGTGACATC
>JBHLQJ010000220.1:0-4963 GCA_048884945.1 Candidatus Thorarchaeota archaeon
TTGAGTTACGAAGAGCGATTCTACATCTGCCTATCTTGTCTGTAAGGTAGATAGTCAGGTTCGAATATCTCACGAGCTATGACGACGGATCAGATGAAATTGGCTCTGGTTTCTATCTACAAGACTCTCTCAAAGTTTATATGGTTTCAATATCAATACCGATATCGCAAGCGATATCAATAGTGATAAAGTTGCTCCAATACCTGAATGGAGGTGAAAGAAAAAACATGCGTAGACCACATAAACACAGACACTGGGATAGACGAACCTCATCAGTCCCGAAGGGATACCTTCGAGGCAAAGTCCTACGACTGCTCAATGAAAGACCTATGTCGGGTGCTGAGATTATGAGTGATATTGAGGAAAACACCGGTCATAGATGGAGACCAAGTCCTGGATCTGTCTATCCGCTACTCTCATGGCTCTTAGACTCAGGCTATACCAAGGAACTGGCTGACACTGAGGCAGGTGTCCGACGATACGAGTTGACCGAGGAAGGTAGGAAACTTTTGGCAGAGCATGAGGAACGAAGAGCACAAGATAAAGGCGCTAGATTCTTCGGACCCCAGTTCGATGAATGGAACGGTGCCTTACCTGAAGAGGCTAGAGAACTAGCTGAGAGCTGGCATAAGATGCGGAGAGCCAGTTATGCCCTCCGGAGAAAGCTAAGGAAGGAATATTCTGAAACACTCGTATCGGATGCTAAGAAACTGGTGGATGAATTCACGGAGAAGATCTCCAAACTTGCTGAATTTGACAAGGTATAAACTGCATCCACGGTGGAGTGGGTTCCTTCACTCCATCACACTCATTTTTTCATACCATGAAATGAAAGCCGCCAAAATGAAGGGTGAAGAACAGGAAGGCTATCGTTCTGTCCTTGATGAGGCTGAGTTGAAATTCTCAGAGGGAAAGAGTATCACACGGAAGTTCTTTCAGTGATAAAAAGAGAAAAGGAGAGAGGAAAAACCTCTCTCACACCAATGAAGTTGTGATTCTTGCAGTGTCTAAATCAAAGAAAGTCCAATCATGGCGAGGTTCTGAAAGAAATCTATCCTTCGTTAACCAGGAACATGCCATAATAGTCAGTCTTTTCATCTGGACCGACGGACGTATCCCAACAAGTCATCCTTTCACTAGGATTGTCAGGATCTTTGCACGTAATTAAGATGTGTGAATCATATTCACCCGCAGCGAAGTGGTTAGGTTCAAAGTAGGCATACCACTGTCGTATTGGCCCATAAGCATACGGTAGATATTCGGGCCGCAACCAGTCCTCCAAATGTGCATTTCCAACTGCGGTTCGACTTAGTTTGACTTCACACCAAACGTCCGAATCAACTGATTTAATCCACACTTGTATTTTTATTGGCTGTGGAAAGAGCTCTCTTTCATCAACCATTTCATCGACCCAATTGAACCAACCGACTAGGATAAAGCTCGCGTCTGATCTATCCATGATGTTCCAATAGCACCATGGCTTCGGATATGATGGATTATACACAAATCCTGGAATTATCATCACTGCATCTGGATATCCTGGTTGTGGATCATATCTAGGCTTATGAAACGGTGGTTTAACAGCCGAAACAGATGTAACCAGTCCACACCCCAGCATGACCAACCCAACTATAGCCACCACTAGGGTCTTCCGTTTTCTATTCATTTACATCACACTCATTACACAACATCTGGAAGCTATAGCTTCCGAACATAACATATAGTCATGGTTTGATAAAAAGCTTACAATAGTTGGTCATAGCTCAGTTTCTACGAATTGGTGGATACACTAACGATACCAAAATTGGCTAATATGAGAAGAGAGTGAGTGAGAGAGGAAGAACCTCTCTCGATTTGAAACTGAAACTACATCTGCTTCTCTTGCCTGTACGGCAGATAGTCAGGTCCGAAGATCTCACGTGCCATGATAATCAATCAAAAAGTGTAGCATACTCTCGAGGGTGGAGTGGTCAGTATCATCTCACTCCCATCCCCCCATCTTGTGAGAACTCTACTATAGAGTGCTGTTCCTTCTTCAATTGTAGGAGAGAAAATGGTTTCTCTATTGTTTGCCAGTTTGACAACAATAGTTTCATTCGGTCCAATCTCAAATGTGTCTGGCTCAACTACCCGCAGGTTGAGTGTGACCAGTGGTATGCGTGTGCCATTGAAATAGATGGTCACTCGGGGAACTTCAAAACTAGATATTGTTGAATTTCCTGTATTTGTCACACTCACAGTAACTGAAATAAAAAACGGAGGTCCTTCTGGGCGAATAATTGGCATGAAATCCTGCTGGTACGTGGCCCTAGCCCAAGCTGTAAGTTCATCGGTGACGATGATCTCAGGGTCTGCTCTTGGTAGATGTGAAGGGGGTGGAACTTGAAATGATAGATTGATGTATAATCTAGCTACACTTAAACCTAGAACAATTCCAACCACAAACACGATAATCCCAAGGACCCTTCTATCTGTCACCAGAATTCATGTTGATTACGATTTCTTTGGATATAAAACCAGAATATAGAAAGGGGGAGGAGAGAGGAAGACCCTCTATCAACTTGAATATCGAAACTACATCTGTTTTTCTTGCCCGTACGGCAGATAGTCAGGACCAACGATTTCACACGCCATGAGGATATTTTCCTTTTTCAAGCGCGTTCAAAAATCAAATCAATCAACAAACAATAAGTAGCCTACTGTATTCATTGTACCATCGCACTTGGGAGATTTCATATCTTGAGTAGAATTGGAATCATATCTTTACTATTCATCTTGTTTGCAACACCAGTGTTTATTTTGCCAAACGGATTCAACGCTTTTGTCCTGAATGAAGATAATTACATTGAGGCTTGTCGGAATCTGCAACCCGGATGGACCTCCGACACCATCTATCAATCAAAACCACTGGGTCCTATCTCTATCTGCGAGAATGGTGATAATGATGTGTTCATTCTTGATAAAGCAGCAAATGAGATAGTCGAGTTAGAATTAGACGGAACCGTTTCAACCTATCTCTCTACAGATAATTTCTCGTTCAATGCTATTGCCTATCAACCAAACGCAGACCGAATATTAGCTCTTGGAGAATCTACCTTTTTTGATGCTATTTCTCTCGAAGTTATAGAAGAACATCCATTCGGAATCGAATTTTCGACATTTGTGGTTGACTCTAATGACGACTCTATCTACACCGGACACTGGGCAAATAGTTCTACAATCTATCACTTCGATTCCAATGGAGCGCTATTATCAACAATACGCTCAGACATTCAAGGATGCGCACAACTTGCACTTGACTCCACGAACAACCTGTTATACTACTCAGAAACATTTCCTGGTCGAATCACGATGCTCAATCTCACATCGAATTCTACGACAATACTCACATCCGGGATAGCTATTCCTGGAACTGGAGAGGGAATCAGTATTGCTGTCAGTCCTCTTGGCGATTTATACTATATGGTGGCAGAGGGGAATGAAAAGGGATTCTGGAAATACAATGGGACAGCCTTTGAAAACATCATGGGTAGTAAGAATGGGATTGGACCTATCGTATGGTCGCAAAAATTCGATAGTGCGCTCTGTGCAGCTGGATTCGGAGCTTGCATTGTAAAATACGACCCCGCTGCCTCAGAACCAGAACGGATCACTCCTACAGTTAACACGGGTTCGCTTGTTGAAACCTCTACTGGATTGTTACTATTAGGCATTGAAGACACCATCTATCAGATCGAGTCAGGGGTATTTTCCGAGTTCATAGCTGACGTCGACTATCCCTGTAATAGTTTGGTTTTAGATGGAACTGAGAATATCTATGCCTCTCTCTCCAATGATTCACCATTGATTCTCAGCGTCTATCTAAATGGTACATATTCCACGTGGTTTGCAGGACGAATCAATGGATCACCAGCATCTTTGGCCTATGATTCGAAGAATGATCTGATGGTTCTCCTCACTAGTGTCGGTATACCAACTCGTTTCGACCTGTGGAAGATTCCTGTCAGTAATCCTGATGATTATTTCAAAGTACTATCAATAAACAATGTAACAAACGGAGATTGCACAGTTGACAATGAAGGGAACATCTACATCTTAGAACGATCAGCCAACAAACTCTACAAGGTTCCAGATGGTACTAATGAAACACAAGTATTGCACTCCAACGTGGTCGAACATGCGTATCTTGTAGCTGTAAACATTGAATATTCTTCAATCCTTGATGGAATAATTCTTGCAAGAAATGATGACCTTCAAGTCTGGCCTGTTTCAGGTGCTAACTCATATCTACTTGCAGAGAACAATGTCGGTATAGACAATGATGGAGTATTTGAAAATGCAAATCATGAACTGGTATGCACCCACTCTGGACAAGTCTTTCGTCTATCATATAGTGAACAATCCTCTCCTTTCCCAGTTGAAGTCTTGATAGTTGGAGTAGGTGCATTATTTGTTGTAATTGTAGTTGTTGTATATTTGAAGAGGAAGTAGTGATAGGACTGAGTGACTCGCGTATCTTGACCATTATTAGAATCTGTACGGCAGATAGTCTGGTCCAAAGATCTCACGAACCATGACGATGAAGAGGTAGTTTCTATAGAGGATTGATGGTTGGTGATTCAGACCGATTGACATAACTGACGGATTTAGCTCTCCTAGTAATTGAGTTGCATTTAATGTCTACAAGTTCACCTTTTCCTATACTCGAAACTAATAGACTAGTTTTACGCCAACTAACGGTTGATGATTCAGAGAATTGGTTCAAGAATCTCTCTGATGATGAGGTGGCTGTTCTTATTGGAATGGAGCCTCTCGAAAATGTGGAGGATTCTAAGAGCATCATCAATAGCTTCATTGATCGTTATGAAAAGAAAATTGGAATGGCTTGGGCAATCATATTGAAAGAAGATGAAAGTTTCATTGGCACATGCAGTTATGAGAAAATCGATAGTCACAACCTCAG
>JBHLQJ010000221.1:0-4937 GCA_048884945.1 Candidatus Thorarchaeota archaeon
CCTCTGGTATCACTGATCTCAAGGGTCTCGCAGCAGCTTCCGCAGATGACATGTATAGGAAGATAAAGGCTGCACTCGACAAGGGTGATGTGCGAGTACCGAGTGGATACAAGTTCAGTAAAGAGAAAATACAGACTTGGATTGATGCTGCAAAAAGAATGGTCTGATTTTTCTGTCTGAATCTAAATTATAAAAATACGAAAATCAGAGTGGGCATTAAGACTGGCAATGCCCACTCCATCCTCCTTAGAAAGCAATCTTGCTTAGATCTAGCGTAGCTTTCGATAGAAAACTATGACCAAAGACACTGCAACTACACTGATTATTGATATTTCCAGCAATGGGAACTCCGTGTCAAGGCTATAGGTCATAGAGCTTTCAACTTGCCAGATTGCAATCTGAAGAAGAAAATTCCATTCAGTATCCGAATCGTTGAATTCATCGAACTCGGTGGTATCATCTCTCATGCTCCCTTCCTCATATTCAGGGTGAGGACTTGAAAGGAATAGATTCCCTGATTGGTACTCAAATGCTATCATTCCAGGTCCACCACCTTCACTGTACCTTGCGAGAGGTATGTATTCGAATCCGTCATCAGGAATAAAATACGATGAACCCCAAAACAGAGTATCAAAAGACTCCGGAATCTCTGAAAGATCAGGACCTGTGCATGTTGTATTTACATTCATTGTTGTAAGTTGAAGTAAGGTATATTCACCTTCGATTGCGAGTGCATATGAGCCATTGAAAATTCCAAGCGCGTATTCGGAAGCTGCAAAAAGAGCTCCTCCACATATTCCAAAGTACGAACCTCCATTTGTTATCCATTCACGGATAATATCCATCCCTTCATTACCGAGTGTAGCAAAATAGCTCCCCATTTGTCCCCCTGGCATTGCGAGGATATCATAGTCTTCTAGATCTCCTGCCTTGACATCATCTCCAAACAGATAATCTACGCTTGCATTCATCCATTCAAACATGGCATGCAGTGCTATTCCGCTTGATACAACCATATTATTTGTTTCACCGTAGACTGCTACTTTCACGCCTGATAAATCGGTTCTCGAGTTGTTTGTTTCAGCTTTAGCTGGATTTGGCACAACAACAAGAAGCAGTACAACAACAACAATGATTGGAACTAGCCTTGCTTTTTTCATTGATTCCACCAAATTTCAAATTATATTCGAAATTTAGGTTACAATATTTAATAAAACACCATTATCAGCGCAATGGAAAAGTACAGAATTTTATCTCATAATAGCTGATTCATTTCAAAATCATCTCCGGTTAGCTCCTCTCTTTCATGATTGGATCCACCGAGTGACCCCCTGTCCCCTTCTATTCCTTTGGAACCAAGATTGCAGGGTGCTGTAGAGAGGCTTTTCCCGCCTTCTGGGCTTGTTCTGTGAGTGTGTTCTCCACACCAGTCCTGTGTATTACCTGTGGAATATGCAAATATTCGCTACATAACGCTAAGGGTTATTAACGAACTTAGTGGAAATAGAGGTGTGTTGTACCACAGAAACTGTGCATGGAGATAAAAGCGATGACCAAACATGACCGACGCACGTCAACCCTCCAAAAGAATGCAGAAGTGCTTCATACCCTGTACGGCCTTCTTGATAGCGACCGTGAACCAACCGATCAGGACGCGCAGAGCCTGCGCTACCTCTATGCGAGTTCCTGACTTTATCATGCTCCTCATTATCCAATGAGGTCAATCGCTGTCTCCGTGTGCACCTCCCGGCAAACAGAGACACAGTGGGGGCGGACTCCCCTAGGTCAGGCCCCCACACCATCTAAACGAGTTGATCAAGATGGCAACCACAGAAAATACAAAATTGGCTCGTTCAAAGGGTACATCCTCACTACTTCGGAAACATCGCCTCCAAGCTGAAAGAACACTTCGTCGTCGCCTCAAGACTAGGAAGTAATTTTGCAGAATTTACATTTCATTGAATTGATTTATCGAATATCTTAGAACACGTGTTCCAATGTTTCATTTTAATGTATTTAATTCAAGATGACCTCGAGTTTGAACAACCCGCTTGATGATTCTAAGAGCATCTAATGTGATCCATTTACTTGGTCTACCTTTAGGCTCAATGGTTGAATGCATCGAACTAGATTGTGTTTTTTCTAGGGGCCACTCTCCTGACACAAGTCTCTTGCTCATGAGAACATTAAGAGCATCATCAATCCGAGAGTCTGCAGCACACCCTAGCTTTGTTATCACCGACAATCCCCTGACAATATCATAGAAGAACTGTGGAAATGTGAGGAACAGCCATCGATCACTTATGGTCTTGAAATCATGATGGTCTGATTTGTAGAGCCTATGCATGAGAAGGAATTCCATTCCTCGCTCAATTGTTCTTTTCATGCTTGCATTGAGAAGTTTCTTTGGAGTTTCTGAGAAAGCATCAAGTGGAGTGATGGTGCCCATGAAACAGCTGTGTTTGTCATTTTTGTGAGCTCCCCAATATGGACATAGCCAACCACCATCTGCATTCTGAATATCAATAAGCCATTTCAGGGCTTCTTTAACCGCTTTGTCCTCAGAGTATCCCAGTCGGATGAGTGCAAGTCCAACATTCCCTGTAAGACATGACATCTGTGTCTCACGGATCTTTCCAGGAACCCAATCTTCGAAACGTGGAACTTCTTTCTTCTTTTCCAAACTTCTTTTTCGAACAAACTCGTATTCCTTCTTGGCTCCGTTCTCCATATACTCAGTAAAGCCGCCTTCAGCATGCTGAAAGCCAAGCAAATGATTGACTGCGTTCTCGATTTGTGAATTAGTGCGGCTCATTCCAAACATGCCAAGGAGCATCACCTGCCAGTAGGATGATTTGAACTTTGGAAGATAGGGTCCGTTTTTCGATATCCAAGACCCGTCAAGGTTTTGTTTTTTCAAGATGTTCTGAACTGGTTTATAGTTCACAATATCCTCTCTTGCGGCAATCAGTTCAGCATCACTAGAGCGATAGTCAAGAAGGTCTCTCATAGTTAGAAATCGTACTGAAGGATTAGATGCTTCCAAGAGCCAATCAATTGGAATAGATTTCAGGACCGACATCCATTCAGACGTCATAATCTCTCATCTCAATCAGGGGCAATCCTAGTTGAATTTAGTAAAAAACCGCATTATAATTATCGGTAGTTTTAAGGTGAAGAACGAGATAATCTTCTCCACCTTACTTTGTGCGTGAAGGGACTGAACACTGTTCTTTCATCAACTTATTACAAAATTGTGTCTGTAAACCTTCTAGCGAGGTTCTCTTATGAAAGAACGACCAAGTGAACGGTACTACCGTGACACAGCGCCTTTCTATGAGGCTTTCTCAACTAAGCCTGATGAGCCATTCTTTAAAGAGATGGCAAAACGCTACAGCTCTCCAATTCTAGAATTGGGAAGCGGAACTGGAAGGATAACTCTCCTATTTGCAGAAGCTGGTCACGAAATCGTGGGGATTGACCTGTCATCAGAGATGATGAATATTGCACTAGAAAAATTTGAGAAGTTGCCTAAAGAAATTCAGTCCCGAGTGACCTTTCATTTAGGGGACATCACAGACTTCAAGCTCGACCAGAAATTCCCGCTGATCATCATTCCATCTGCTTTCAAGTTTCTCTTGACGACAGATGACCAGCTAGCATGTCTGAAATGTGTGAGTGACCATTTGACAGATGATGGAGTCTTTATTCTCGATCTTTATCCAGGGGAGGCGTTTGAGGAGGATGGCTCCTATACACTAGGTCCTGTGGAAATTGATGAGGCGATGGTCACGAAGACTTACAGGTATTCAAATAATCTGAACTCTCAAACACGTACTTGGGATGTCACCATCGAAATCACACATAAAGACGGACGAGCAGAGAAGATTGAAACACAATCTATTACTGCACTCGTTATGCCAAGGGAGGGAAACCTTCTCCTGAAACTCGCTGGTTTTGAGATTTTGGAAGAGTATGGAGGGTGGGATTTCAGTCCATACAAACCTGATTCATGGCGTAGAATTATGGTTCTCCAGAAGAAAAGCTGATTCAATCCCTCTTATTTGCTTGATCTCAAACAGGCAATAGGAGAGGAATGCATTAGTCGCAATAATATCGTTAGAGTTATATCCAAAAACGCTGGAAATGCTGTAACCTATTGCTGAAGGCGGGAAAAGAGCTCAACGAAAGAAACGAAAGAAATCTAGTTTCAAAGGTCTCTAATGCGATATACTTGAGAGAAGGGTATCGAATAGCTTTTGCAGATTTTCCTATTTACTTCAGAGTAGGTTGCTACCATTGCCAAAAGGAGTGTGACGAAACTGAGTAACTATCCAACTAAAGATCCAGTGCTTGTGACATGCGGACTACCATATGCAAGCGGTCAGATGCACATCGGTCATCTCAGGACCTACGTGCCTGCTGATGTGTTTGTCAGACTCCTAAGGAAAATGGGTGTGAATGTGGTCTTCATCTGTGGCTCTGACACGCACGGGACACCAGTCCTCACAACAGCAGAGGCGGAAGGTCTGACTCCAAAGGAGACCTACGAGAAGTACAACAAGCACTACCTCGAAACTTTTCCACGCTTGAACATTAATTTCGACAACTATGCTACAACAGATGACCCTGAGAATCATGCTAGGACAACCCAGATTGTAAAAGAGCTACAGAAGAATGGATACATCTATTCGAAGGACTTGGAGACCCCATATTGCGAGACCTGCGGCCGGTCTCAGCCTGACAGGTTTGTCAGGGGTACATGCCCATACTGCGGCTCTGATGCTCGTGGTGATGAATGCGATCAAGGATGTGGTAGATATATCGAGCCAGGCCTCATCATCGACCCTCGATGTGTTGTCTGTGGCAATCCCACTACGCCTGTGACACGCACTCATTATTTCCTGAAACTTAGTGCATTCGAGGACTTTCTCAAG
>JBHLQJ010000222.1:0-4894 GCA_048884945.1 Candidatus Thorarchaeota archaeon
CGAGATTATATCGAGGAAGTTGCTAGTGATTTCAGAATTGATAGTCCAAAGCTAGAGCCTATTTTTCAAGCACTTGAGGATAATGAACTTCCATTACTAGTCCATGTTGCAGACCCAGACACTTACTTTCAACTACATTACCAAGATGTATCCAAATATGGCGCAAAAGAAGAAAACTTGAGCCAACTTGAAGCAGTACTAGAAAGGCATCCTCGATTACTCTTTCAGATCCCTCACTTTGGTGCTCAACCAGAGATACATCGACTTGTGAACCTAGCTAAGTGGTTGGATAGATTTCAAAACATCATCCTCGACACAGCATCCTCCCGCTGGATGGCTCGTGAACTTAGCAAAGATGTAACTAAAGCTCGAGCGTTTCTGCTAAAATATGCTAACAGGATCTTATTTGGAACAGACCTTTCGACGAACCGAGGAACGATGGAATACTTTGGTTCAAGATATCAGGCTCAGAGATTACTATGGGAAACTCGTGTCCGAGGAGTACCTCTCCCGTTCGAAGATGAAGACACCAAAGACACTGGCGGGACATTCATCAATGGACTCGATTTACCACTGACTGTTCTTCGGAAACTCTATTGGGAGAATGCAGTTCGGATTTACGGTGGTCCTGAAAAGTAATCTGACAGTATTGCATAATTCAAGTTCTATTTATCTTCTATACCAAGGCAAACTTAAGAGGCAGAAATGAAACTAGTCAGAGAATCATTTAGTTTTGATAGGGACTTAGATATGGTCCGTAAGGTCCTGCTGGATATCTATAAACAAACTGGCTCACTCCACTACCTGATTCCCACAAAGATTGAGAATCAAAAGTTTGGTCCCTGTGGTCCGAACTATTCTCCAAAGGATGATGAAGCAATTCAAATTTGGAGAACATCAGGCAAAGACGAATCTCATATTATCGCAATCACTCATCGCGGTTCATCAGCTAACTATCACATTGAGGTACACCCGGACTACAAACACATGGAAAAGGACCTGTTTCAAGAGGTTGAGAAGCTTGAGAAAAACATCAGCTGTGAAGTTCAATCTCGAATGTATCTGTACACAGTAGGACCTGATTCTATGAGGATTGATGTTCTAACAGAAATGGGTTATGTAGACCATGGTCTTCATGAATACAATTATTGGTTCCCTCAAGATACTTCGATACCTGACAATCCGTTGCAGGACGGGTATATAATAAGAAGTCTAAGAAACGAACAAGAGTATGCTAAGTTCGTCGAAGTAATTGGTTCGGTGTATGATCACTGTCGTCAACATATGACAGTTGAAAAAATGCAATTCATGACGACAGCAGAGTTCTATCATCAAGACCTAAATCTAATCGTGGCTGATGATACCGGTAGGCTTGTTGGATTCTGTATGTATCGATTAGATCCCCTAACAAGAATTGCAGAAATGGAAGCACTTGGGGTTCATCCAGATTTCAGAAACCTAAGACTAGAAAAAGCTCTACTCTCTGAGGGCTTAAGGCGTGTGGTGAAACATCGACCGAGCCTGATTTGTGCGGTCGAGATTGATGTATCAGACCCTCTGAATCAGATGCTTGAGTCTGCAGGCTTTGTTCAAAGCGTGACAATGAACCTATGGGGGAAAATGGTTTAGTATGTGAAGTCTGGCTGGGAAAATAGGAGTGGTGCGCTCGCCGGGATTCGAACCCGGGCCGGATCCGTTCTACGGCTCCGAGGGATAAACCCCCGCACAGTGGCAGGGATCCATCATAGCCCCTAGACAACGAGCGCGTCGAAACACACCGCGATGGTGAGCGTTAAAAAGCTTACCAAGGGTAGTAAAGCATTACGCATTTTTCATGATGCGATGCAATGGAGCTGTATTGTTCTGACCGAACCCGTAGTTAGCAATAGGTATGAATGGATTGATATCTCAAAAGGATTCGGGATAATCTTCGTGGTTCTGGCTCATTCTATGCTTCCAGTGCTAAACAATGTATTTCTAGAGTCTTCTATTTTTTTCATTACTAGTTTTGTCATCGCTCTTTTCTTCATAATGGCGGGTATGACTTACAATGGTGACAAATACCGTAATAATCTGAAGAGTTATGCTCTCTCACGTGGGCGTCAACTTCTGATTCCCTACTTCTTCATCTACATACTCATGATGCTCCTTTTCATCCCCTTGGCTGGTTCAGTTGATACCTATCTAAAACCCTTAGATTTAATTCTCTGGCTATTCTATGGAGCTGGACCCCCCGGACAACCTACATACTTGTGGTTTCTACCTGTCCTCTATTTTGGCTTGATGTTTTTCACAGTTATCGAAGCTATAACAAAGAATCAAGATCCAAGACTACGCTGGCTATTTGTTGTTATTCTCCCATCTCTTGCATTATGGATCACATCTGTGTTCTCTCCGATGTTGGTGCCCTGGCGTTTGAACAGCGTGCTGTTCGCAACTGCGTTTTGCATTATAGGATATGAAATGAAAAGGTATAGAGGCTTGAAACGTTGGACTACAGACTCGAAAATACGAGATGGAATAATCTTCATAGCTCTTGCAACAATAACGATTGTTCTCTCTCAGTATAATGGCTTTGTAAGTCATCCCGATGATTGGTTCGGCACCAATGGATGGTTGTACCTCCTCACTGCAACTTCAGGTTCGATAGTATTCTTCATGGTATCAAGTCTAGCAAATCCATCATTCTTCAGCAAAAGGATGCAATTTCTTGGAGTGAACTCTCAAATCATCTACGAGATTCATCCTGTTTTCTTCTATCTCGTTCCCATACTTCTAAGTCTGTTAGGACTTTCAGCTACCGATTATAACACCTCATTTGCACTCTTCTGGCCGCTACGATTCCTGCTTGCTTTTGGATTTTCAATACCATTCACAATGTTAGTGGATAGAAATAATGCTCTCTCTCTGCTTTTCACTGGAAAACGTAAAACGGAAGAACATGCTCTATAACAGTCCTGCTCGCTTTCTGATTGAGAGGACATGAAAGGTTGATTCTAGCTCGGTTGCGTTCGATTGTCCTCGCCGCGCATCAAAAGCCATATACTCCCCACCAATCCAGTAGCCCTTTTTTCTCTCAGGTAGCCACTCCTCTGGAAATGCGTAAATGCCCGACTCAGTTCTCAATGTCTCCAAGAATTTCATTGAATTTTGAAACCATGGACTCTTCTTGATACAGGTGAATGGAGCCAATGCATCCAATGCAACTAACATCTCTGCAAACGATTTGCCTTCTGGGGCATTGGAATAACCTGGAAGATGAGCTGCCCATCCTAACACATAATATCTGGTTCCATACTTGGCAATTCCGTAACTTCTCGGAAGGTTTTGATATTTAGGAGTGAGGATCATATCCAAAATCTGTTCTGCCTTCTCACGATGTTGACCATTCTCCAGTACAAGATTCAGGTGTCCAAATGCATAGATATCATGAATCCATGGGAGGGCAAATTGCTGACCTGGATACAACTGTGGATCAACAAGATCATGACTTGCAAGTTCATTTGGTATCCCTTGATAGTCAGATTTGTCAACATAAATCTGTGAAAGGTCTAGGTTCTCTGTACCATTGTGAATCGTATTCAGACGCGACAGTACTTGTTTCCGCACAGCTTCAACCATATGATATCCTGCATGTGCAAGAACGGAAGCAACCAGTGTCCTCTTGAAAATCTCATGTGCTGCCACAGGTTCCTTGTCAACATTTTCTGACAACCAGACTCTGAAGAACAATGTCTTGTTATCGAAGGGCTGTAATCCTGCTCGCCACCCTAGCTGGACCAACTTTCCTATAACATTCTCAAATGCACTCGGTTTGCTCGAATGCACATCATTGAGCTCAATACGGTGCTCAATTAGGTCTAGCCATTTTGCCACCTCAGAGCTCT
Source organism: Candidatus Thorarchaeota archaeon (assembly GCA_048884945.1). Lineage (GTDB taxonomy): Archaea > Asgardarchaeota > Thorarchaeia > Thorarchaeales > Thorarchaeaceae > SMTZ1-45. The sequence continues at coordinate 3,888 of JBHLQJ010000222.1, forward strand.
CCATCATATCTTTCAGTGCCCTCGAAACGATTCCTACATCCTGCTCTTCAAAGATATCTACAAGAGTCCTGAATCTGATAATTGGTCCTCCGTTATCAAGCAACCAGTATGCTAGGTCTCTATGGTTCATATTTCTATAAACAGCGCTCTCTCCATAAGTAATCTCTGTACCATGGACAGAGTTAAGAACACGCGTACATCCTAGCCATCGTGGTGCTGAGGTTGGTGGATAAAGAGCTCAAGAAGAGCATAATGCAAGAGATTTACGAGAATAAAATGCTCCTGACATCTATACGCGACAAACCTGAAGGCTGGACACTACACTCTGGTTTATGGAGTCCATTCTATATTCAGTTGCGAATCCTCTCCTCATTTCCTAAAACACTCGAAAAAATTGGTAGAGCTCTGGGACTCCTTGTCAAGGAGGAAGCACCACACATCAATAGACTGGTTGGCATTGCATTTGCAGGAATCCCAATCGCAACTGCAATGTCGATCTCAACAGGAATTCCTGCATGTCACACTCGTAAGATTCTTGGGGTCAAGACTGAGGAGGAATTACGAGAGGCTATCAGCAAGTATGGGCAACACTCACTACTTGAGGGAGAAGTCAGAGATGGTGATGCTATCTGTCTTGTTGATGACCTTGTGACAGGGATGGAGAGTAAACTTGTGGCTAGAGGACAGGTCATTGAAGAGTTACAAAAAAGTGGCATCACTGATTTTACAGTTGATGACATCGCAGTCGTCGTGGACCGCCAACAGGGTGCGCGGTCCCGTGCCAAAGAACTCAAAATCAATCTTCACTCCCTCATCGATCTGGTTGATGAGGGTCTTCCTATGATTAGGAATAAGATGACCCCTGAGGAGTATAAATTAGTTCTAGACTACCTGTCAAATCTGACTGGTTTCAAGAAGCCGTGAATAGCATCACTCAATGCACCATAGAAACTCATTTCTTACTAAATGTGAGCCTTTCATCTTCCTATGAGTCGCAAGAATCCTCT
>JBHLQJ010000223.1:0-4873 GCA_048884945.1 Candidatus Thorarchaeota archaeon
TCGATCAATTGATAGTATGATAGCAATAGCTATGATCTTTTGCACACTAGTAATCTTTGCCGCTTTTCGACTCAATACACATCTAGTTCGGAAGGGGGAAGTTGCTCTACTCAAATCTCTTGGAGCAACACAACGTCATATAGTGCGCATCAAGATAGCAGAGGTACTTGCTTTAATTATCGTAAGCATCATCTTTGTGATGATTTTCAGCCCCTTTAGTATAACCAATATCCTTAGAATAGGAGTACTAGATTACAATGTGTGGGCATATACTTTCCCAGTTTCAATAATTGCAAGTGCCAATTGGATTAGTTTCCTGTCGGTTGGCATGTTTTTGCTAATCCCATCAATTCTACTAATTGTCGCATTATCAACACGACGAGATGATGAGAGCATCGCGGATATAATGGCGGAGATTGAAATAGCTAGAGAAAATGCTTTTTCCGGAGAGAGAGTCTGATGTATCTTTTGTCAAGAATTAGGTCGAGCGCACCAGAAATTCTTGTAGCTTTCTTGATTTTCTCTCTATCATCTGGAGTTGTTGGGGGAGTCATAGTCTATCTTGATAGCATTGGTCCGGATGTTCTCTCTGAAATGTCGCAAGAAGTTCCTGTTGATATGCAGGTCAATTTTCATGAATCATTCTACGATCAAAATGAAACAACGGTTGAATCACTTAGAAATTTGGTTTTGGAGCAGGATTATGTATCAGATGCTGAGTGTATATCATTCATCGAAGTGAATGATAGGGATTTAGAAGTTAGAGAATACACGCGCAGTGCTGTTCTTGGCATTGATGAAACCTTTGAGAACACTTTTCCAAAGAGCATTTCCTTTTCTGAAGGAAATATTCCGTTAAATGAGTCTAACTGCTATCTACAACGAAGTAGACTAGAAGATGAAGGTCTTGTTATCGGCGATGACTTCACAATTTCAATACCTCTTGATAGCGGACGTCTGAATCGTACTTTCGTCATAGCTGGTACATTTGAATCAGATCTTTTCCAAAGACGAATTACATATGACGCACCCACATTCTCATATCTTTATGTGATTATTCAAAGAAACGCTTTGCTCAACCAGTTTTCTTCTCTCGAGCATTTCGGAGAAAATTGTGTTGTTAATCGAATCTGGGTACGGTTTGATTCAGGAGAACTCCTCATTAGAGATCCTACATCAATAGTTCCAAAACTACGATCTATCGAGAAACAGCTCGAGCAGAAGATATTGCCAGATGCATCAGTGGTAGATTTCGCACTGATTGGCGTTTTCTATGAATATTCGATGTGGGCGACCGGGATGCGAATTATTGCTCTTGCATTTTCGATTCCATCGATAATTATGGCTGTGATGTTGATACAATATAATTCAAATCTCGAGGCTGAAGAACAAAGACGAAGTGTTGGTGCACTGAAAACTCGAGGGGCTTCTGGACGTCAAGCATTACAATGGATTCTGAGTATGTCAATATTCATAGGATTTGTTGGTAGCATAGGAGCAATTTTGGCTGGCACAGCTGCTGCTTTCCTGGCTGGAGGAGTCAGAGAGCTGATGATTTTTGATGTCTCTCAGATTAGCAGCTTTGTGATTGTGTTTCAACCGCAAACGCTCATCCTCCTTTTCCTATTCTCATTTGTAGCAGGTTTGCTTGTAACAATACCAACAGCAATCCGTGCATTATTGATGTCACCTACTGAGGCTCACAGTATTGTTAAGCGCGAAGAAACTAGACCGAGAGGAGGATTGGGCAATCCTGTCTACCAAGTTGGCATTGTAGCTCTCTCGGGTGCGCTTCTCATTCCTCTGGTAAGTAGTCTAGAATCTTTCACAGACCTATCAGTAGGTTCAGCGTTTGTGGGAATTATCGTATTGATCCTTCTCGCAATATTGATTGTCGGATTAACATTCTTGCTTGCAAGACCATCAGCCCGATTGAAATCACGCTTCCTTCTTCGAATTAATAGGCCATCGTTGATTGTGGGTTGCAGAATATTAGGGAAAAATGCGACAGCTTTTACAAGAAATGAGGCAGCTGCTGTCATGTTCATTTCACTTGTTTTTACGGCGGGGATTTTTTCAGCTCTGGCTGCCACTTCAGGTAATGAACATATGAAAGATCTCTTCATGTTCAATGTAGGAGCAGATATAGTTGCAGATGTAAAATCGAATCTTGAAAATGTAACACTGGACCTTCTTGATGATATCCTCGCTATCGATGGTGTGGCACAGGCCACAGGTATCTTGAAAACGTCGGCAAGAGTAACATATCTAATGGATTGGAATGGGCATTTGTACCCATTCAACAGGTCGTTATTGATCTATGGAGTTCAACCAGTCGAATACTCAGAAACTGCATTTTTAAGACCTGAATTTGGCTATTATGGGAATCCCAAAGAAACAATACCGCGCCTTCAACAATCCGAAGAAAACGTTGTGACTAATTTTAAACCAGTTGTTGAATACGAGAGCGATTCATTGGGAAACTCATATCCCGTTTTATCAGATTTCATTGGCGTTGAACTGCTAGGACCCACGGGAAAACACATTATAAATTGTACAATTATCAATGTCTTGGCATCGTCACCTAGTACGGCTGTCCAAGGAATTTATGGAGAAACATTATTCCGTGGAGCGTCATATCTGCCAGGTGAAGAATTAGATGCTCAATTTGTAATGCTGGACATTGATACATTATACAAGTACCTCAACATATCCTATGTGAACAGGTTCTACCTCGATCTTATGCCTGGATCAAACTATACTGAAGTAATGAGTGAACTTGGCAATATCGCTCCTTTCAGTTTCGAAAATATGAAATCACCATACACTCAGATTGACGCAATCTTAGATTCAAGAGCAGGGGAATCGATTTACGGAGCGTATACATTGAATATCTTGTTCTCAATTCTCTACCTTACTGCAGGAGTTACGCTTGTTGTTACGATGAAGGTCAGGAACCTCAGAAAGCACTTCTCGCTTCTTAGAGCACTTGGAGCACAACCAATATCACTACTTAGAGCTATGATTCTAGATACTATCATAGGAGTTATTATTGGTGTAGTTATGGGAAGCCTTGTGGGCACAATTTTGACTTACATAATTCTACAGATACCCCTGACGTATCTTGGTCTTTCTTCAGAAGTCACATGGGAAAGACTACCACTGGTGCTATCTATCCCTTGGTCATTAATAGTAGCAATAGTGAGTATTGCACTTGTCTTCTCAACAATCATAAGCATACTAGTTATGCGAAGAGGACTCCGGTCCAATATTGCCAATGACATTCAGCATTCGGAATAATTTCTGATGCCTATAATCTAGGCCGAAAGCGGAAATTTCGTAGGATAACAAAAACAGAGATCCCAGCAATGCTCCCGCCCCCTATAAACTCAACAAAGATTGGGGATATTGTAATTATTGATATTGTGGACTCTGGGGCTTCAAATACTCTTAGAGAGGGGTCTCCAAATAACGAGACCTTTGACGGATGTTGATATTCTGCGATGTCGCCCCAGTCACTTGCGTATTTCGTCTATTTCCCAGGTCCAATAAATTTGTCAGTGAGATATGTACGAAGAGCATAGTTCCACATATTCCCAAGAAACAATGACTTACGAGATGCCTCTAAGAAAATAACCTGTTTCGACAAAAGATGATTCACTAATATTATTCAAGGGAAATAGTCATTTCGAATTAATCCTCACGAAATGAAGCCTGAAAAGTATCGTGAGTTCAAACTGAGTGCATATTTAATTCAACGAATCATGATTCATAATTTCGCAAGATATATACCCACTAAAACAGATATGGAATGTGCCGAGCTTATCGTGAACTGTTGTTCGGGGATCTCAAAGCCCGCCGAAAGAGTCGTGAACTCAATTTTTATTTCCTTGCCCAAATCTGTGTACTGTGGATCATGCTTAAGCTCCCAAGGTAGTACTAGGTCATCTTCAGGATAGTTATTCGCATCGAAGTAGATGTTGGCAACACCCTCAGGCATGAGCAAATGGTAATAGTAGTAGTCTTCACTACAGCAAGTACCATCCTCGTGATAATATTGTTCAACAATGAACTCCCAGGTTGTTCCTTTCTGCGTAACTTCGAATTTCCATCCATCATAGAGAGCTTCGTATCCACCATATACACGGACAATAATCCACCAATTACTAAGCCAAGTCTGATCTATACACAGAGGTATGTCACCAGTTGGCAGGTTGGAATCGTATATCTCAATGGTTCCATCTTCTGGTTCAACGACCCATTCAGCGCTTTCCGACTTCGGCACGAAGTCCAGTGTATATACTCTATTGACGATTCTGTCGGTGTGCATGCCAGAATTCTGAAGAAGAATGGATGAGCTGCTAGATTCCTTATGTATGCTAGTGGAATTTGGCTGAGAAGCAGCCACCAAACCTCCACACAAACCAACCACGAATAGCATACACAAAAGAAGAATTATCTGCATCTTGTAGTGATAACACCAAGATGTAGAGTGTCCTCTAACAGGTATTTTCATCTCACTCTCTCTCCTCAAGTCCTCTGAGGACTATACTATGCCCCCTACCGATTGATTGGCGCGTCACGATTTACTTGGTTGGGTCGCCATAGGTGCATACATACCTTTGATATAAAGAACTTACAGTCTTTTTATTATCAGAATTTTCGATATTAAGTCATAGTCTATGATTTATTAGAGCAAAAATCGTATCACATCCGTTTTTTATAATATGAAATCAACTAAAAAAATAGTCAAAATAAAACGAAAATTAATATATTGGCTGAAAAAATCTTCAGGCGGGAGATCGTAATGCAAGCAAAGCCAATCTTCTTGCTAACTACCTTAGTTGGTCTCTTTTTTGGAATTGCTCTTTTT
>JBHLQJ010000224.1:0-4808 GCA_048884945.1 Candidatus Thorarchaeota archaeon
ATTGTGTTGAGTTCTTGTTCGTTTCGTCGTGATATATAACTGCTTTGTGTCGTCCAAAAAAAAAACCCGAAGTGTTTTTATCACGGTACTTTTTCTACCGCGGTAAGTTTCAATGTACATTGTACGGCTAAAACCCGTGTCCGGAAATGTTAAGAAACGCAACATTTCGCATATCACTGGGTTACGGACCGGTCATATCAATGACATATTAGCACAGAAGGACTTTGGAACAAATGACAACGGAAACTCTTGACAAGGCAGATTTTGTAGGTACCTTCAAAAACCGCGACGTTCCGCTGAGTGCTACCAATATGGACTTTACAGTTAGTAAACTAGAGGATGGTTTCTTGGTATGATGCAGAATGACATTAGATTGTATGAGCTATTCATCCCTGTTTTAATATGGGCAATATTGGCGGTTGTTCTTGTTGTTGTGATGCTCCTAGCATCTTGGGTGCTACGTCCTCATGTACTGCAAAACTCAGAGAAAACTTCAACCTATGAATGTGGAGAGGAACCGGTTGGTCCAGCAAGAATCTCATACCCATACAACTACTTCATTTACACTGTGCTTTTCGTTGTAGTTGATGTCATGGGCGCATTTCTTTGGCTGCTCTCAGCTTCAAACATTCTCTGGACTGATGCCACCAAGTATGTAGTGGTTTGGCAGGTTACTTTGTTTGTGTTAATCATCATTGGCGGGATCGCTTTTGTTATGAAAATGCTCCCCCATGCAGCTCTGGACGGTAAGGAAACGCTTCGGGTCTATCGTAAGGCAAAAGCAGAGAGAGAGCAAGAAACGCATGTTTTAGGAGGTCATTAAGTATGCAAGATGTTGATCCATTTTTGGAATTAATGGAACCCCTTGAGTTTCTCCTGATTGCAGGAATAGTGTTAGTCCTCGCATATCTTGCACTTGAGCATAAAGAGATAGTCTATTCTGCATTCTTTTTTGGGTTCATGGCATCATTTGTAGCTGGGTTCTTCCTACTACTTGAGGCTCCTTTCATCGCCGGTATGCAGATTGCAGTTTACACGGGAGGTATCAGCGCGCTCATCATCTTCGCTGTTCTACTGCTACCAAGAGCTCAAGACTCATCTCTAGAAAAGTTTTCTCCGCCATTAAAACGCAAAATCGGACTTTTAATGGCGGCACTAGTCATTATACTCTCAGGTATTCTTGCATTTATTTTCCCATGGGCTGAGTCATTTGAAAGCTCAGTCATCGAAGTTTCAAACAATCTGAACGAACTTGCAATGTGGTTGTGGGCAGACAATGGTATCTATGTCCAAATGATTGCCCTAATCATGATTACATCACTAGTTGGCTCCATCGCCTTGATGAAGATGGATAAAGCTGAGCAACTTGTATCGATTCAGGCTGAGTTTGGCATTGAAGCGGAACCTGAACTAGAGGAACCTGATTCAAACAATGTCGACAATTCTCATTCCGAATCTCAAGAGGAGGTTGATGGCTAATGGTTCCTCTCTCATGGTATCTTGCTCTTTCATTCATGCTGATAGGCTTGGGTGGATACGGTATGATGGTTAAGAGAAACCTCATTCGGATTCTAATAGGGGCTGAGATAATGGGAAATGGAGTCAATATTGCAATAGTTGCTGTATCCCTCTATAGCCCTATATTCACGTTCACAGGTCAGGGACTGATCATCCTGATTATCTCAGTTGCGGCTGCACATACCGCCTTGGCTCTTGTATTGATGTTGATGTATAACCGACGTTATGATACTGTTGACCTTGGACAACCAATCGAAATGGAGGAGCCTTAACATGTCTGATTCGTCTGTTATCAGTGCTTCAACCTTTGGAAGACTCGTAATTAACAAAATTCCCGAGGTGTCTTCAAAACCTCTCGAAGGCAATAAAATCGAGCTAATTGTTCCAGCTAGTAAAATTCGAGATGTAATTACAATCATAGATGAGGAGATAGAAGATGCTCTCCCTGAGTCTGTTTTCGGTGTGGATCTTGAGAATGATCAATACGAACTCATCTACATCTTCTGGTCTCATATCAACCGATTGCTTCTGCAACTGAGAGTATCCCTCCAAGGTGAGAATCCAGAGATTGAAACCACCTGTGACATATTTCCAGGTCTTGAATGGCATGAACGAGAAGTCAGAGAGATGTTTGGTGTGAACATCAAGAATCATCCTGACCCCCGTCTCTTTCTGCTTCCTGACGAATTAGAAGGGGCTTATCCTCTTCGTAAGAGATTCCAGACTGATCAGAGTAGGCTGGATGAAACTGGTATAGCTCCTCCTAAAACAAGAGCTGAATCTGGAGGTGAAGACAAGTGAGTCCAGACATTCTTGATGAAGCAATGGAAATCTGGTTCGGTCCACAACATGTATCTGCGCATGGTTGGGCAACCAAGTTAACACTTGTAGGTGACTATGTTGTAGAATGTGACCCTAACGCTGGCTACTTCCATCGTTCTGCTGAGAAAGTCCTTGAGTTCAAAAACTTCAGGCAAGGCTCATTGGTGTTAGAAAGAATGTGCATGCTTGAAGCATTCCTTGCTGAATATCCTTATGTTGCTGCAGTTGAGAAAATCGCTGAACTAGAGGTACCAGAACGTGCGAAGGTCATGAGAACTATCATGATGGAATTATCGCGCCTTCACAGCATCCAATTTTGGTGGGGCCAATTTAATGCTGAGCTTGGTTTCTTTACCATGGCACTATGGCCTTGGGTTGACCGTGAATACACACTTGATGCCTTTGAAGAGCTAACAGGTTCACGACACACTGTTTCTTACTCAACTCCTGGTGGTGTAAAATACGACTTCACTGAAAAGTTCATGAAGCAACTAAACCGTGCAATCGAACGTTTTGAAGATAGGCTCCCTAAGTTTAGAGATATGCAAATGGGAAGTCCTACTTTTAGAGCAAGAACTGAAAACATCGGACTCTATGATGTTAAACAGGGTTTCAAATGGGGGTTAAGTGGTCCACCAATCAAGGCATGCGGCGTTCCTATGGATTTGCGAAAGGATGACCCAGACCCAAATCTTGCGTATGACATGGTTGACTGGGAAGTGCCCATAACAGAGAATCCAGAGCATCCGGGTCAGAGTGATGCATTTGATAGAATGGAGCAGCGATTCAAAGAAGCTGAGGTAGCTGCTGACATCATTAAGCAACTGATTCCTCAAATACCTGAGGGTGACATCATTGACCCCAAAGCGCGTGCAAAGGCAAACAGACTCCCTGAAGGAGAGGCATATGCTAGAGTTGAGGGTACTCGAGGAATTACCTCGTTGTGGCTCAAGACACAGGATAAAGCGCAAACAGCATATCGAGCAAAGATACGTGGGCCTTGCATTGCATCTTACTATGCGCTAAAGGACCTCGTACCTGGTTCGAAGTTTGCGGACTTCATCGTAATATTTGGTAGTTTGGACCCATATCCGGGGTGGTGGGATCGCTGATGGGAGGTGTCATGTTGCAGTTCGATTTCTTTACATGGCTAGCTGGAATTCCTGAGTGGATCTATGGAATCTTTCAATGGATATATGGCATTGTTAGCGGCATTTTCCATTGGGTTTTTGACCTTTTCAAATGGATTTGGGCTGCTATTTTCCTCCCAGACAATTTCATGTTCCTCTTCCGAGCCGTTCTGTTTCCTGGACTAATATTCGTAGTCATGGCGCTGATTTGGGCGGTTTGGTTTACTAGAAAATTGTGGGGCCGCATTCAGGATCGACGAGGTCCTGTACATATGGGCAAATATGGAGGTCTCCAACTCTTCGCAGATGCTATCAAACTGATAGCTAAAGAAACTATCATCCCAAATAATGCAAAGCGCTGGATGTTCAGATTCCTGCCTGGACTACTCCTAGTAGTGGTTCTCTTGCCCTTCTGCTTTATTCCTTGGGATCTTGACTATTGGTATATTGCTGATCTCTCAGTGAGTCTTGTGTTGGTCTTTGCATTTCTTACTGCTGTACCTGTTGTTGCACTTCTTGCGGGTTGGGTCAGTGGCTCAAAGTACTCACTTATTGGCGGCTTCAGAGCTGCAAACAACCAATTTGCCGCTGAGATTCCCATGATTATTTCGACAATCGGTCCAGCATTACTTGCAGGGTCTCTAAGTCTAATGGGAATTGCACGAGCCCAAGAGTCCATCTGGTTTGCAGCATTACTTCCCATTAACCTAGCAACCTTTTTAGTCGCTGCAATCGCGTCAGTTGGTATCTTCCCATTCGATGCTCCTGTTGCAGACTCTGAGATTATCTTCGGCTGGAGAACAGAGTTCACTGGAATTTACTTTACTCTCACATACTTCGCAGAATTTGCAGAACAGATGCTATATTCCGCACTTATTGTTACTTTGTTCCTTGGAGGTCCAGTTGGGCTTCCATTCTTGCCAGGTGCTGTTAACTTCATTATCAAGTTCATTATCACTTTCTTCTTCTTTGTCTTGGTCAGTTCATCCTTCCAGCGGCTTAGACAAGATCAGATTGTCCATTACTGCTGGAAGTATCTGTTACCTCTTGCGCTCTTGAATGTCATAATCGCAATGCTCGCAATAGTCTATGTCCCTGGACTAGCTGCGTTGCTACCTCTGGGAGGTGGATAATCTATGGGATTCTTCAGTGTACTGGGAGATTGTTTCCAAATCCTGAAACATACATTCAGACAGGTCTTCAAGAGACCCTTCACGTACTTCTTCCCATTCGAGGATAGGATCTACCCTGAAAGAACTCGAGGTAGGCATATTCACGTTCGTAAGAACTGCACGGCTTGTGCGCAGTGTGTACGTGCTTGTCCTGTTATTGCAATAC
>JBHLQJ010000225.1:0-4787 GCA_048884945.1 Candidatus Thorarchaeota archaeon
TCTGCATCTGCAGTAACTGAGATTGCAAACCTACCAGCACAAAGATGTTGCAAAGCATCAGTCTACTCTTCTCTAAGTGTAGGATCAGTCTTTCTCTCCCAAGAATTGGAACTGAACATATCGCCCATTTCTCATCTCGTCTGTCAATTCAAGGAAAGCAATCCCGAATGCGTTGGGAATCAGTGTCCATATTTCGAACTACACAATGTGGATGGTGAAAGACAATGGAATCACCTATGATTCGATTATATGGAGAACCCAACCCGGGAGGGATTTGGGATATTGCTCTCGATGAGGCCATTCTATGTAATACATGCGAGAATCATGGTCCTCTCACATTCCGGATGTGGCAGAGCACGAATCCTGTACTCGTATTGCCACGAAGCACACTGTCTAATGACGAAACTCTAATTCGTCAATGTCGGAGAAAAAATGTTGAAGTGACGAGAAGCCTTCGTGGCAGAAAACCACTGCTGTATGGTCCAGGTATTCTAAGCTTTTCTATTATTAACAAATCAGATGTTTTGACCTCTGGAGACCTTGAAAATGAGATAGATAGGCTGCTTTTGCCTATTTTCCAATGGATTCAAAACGAAATATCACCGTATGAAGCAATTATTGACCAAGACCTCATTATAGTAAATAACTCGGTAACAGGTTCCTACAACACTCATTATTACTTTGACTATATACTACTCCAAGGGATGATTATTGTCCACAAAAATGAGCAACTTTTGGAGCTCGTGAATTTAACCGATGAAATCCAATTATCATCAATAGATATCTTTGAAAATGATATCAAAATTAAATCACTCATAGACTCTTTTGTTCAATCAGTTTCTCAGCATTTTAATCGCCAAGTATCGGTTTTGAGTGCTAGCACTCAAGAAACTGGCCTTATGAACAAACTCTACGAATGGAAATATACGACTGATGACTGGATATTTCATCACTCAGCACCACTTGCGTTGGGTCGAGTATTATTAGAAGCATATCTTGCCTATCCGCCTACTGCACGATGCCGCGAAATCATGACAATCATTGATACACTGTCAGAAAAATATGGAGAAAAAGTAGAGGTTCGAACTTGGCTTCGCGGCAGGGGTTTAGTATCATGGCTCAAAGGTATTCCACCGGGACTTTTTCCTAGTGGTGGCGTTGTCCAAGCCTCAAAGAAGAACATTGTACCGGCAATAATCGTTGAAGGAAAAATCACACATAAACGGATAGTTCCAACTTACGATGATCTCTACAGAGTTGTTGAGGATGCATATAGTTCAACATTTGGTGGGACTCTTGATTGATGGATTCAAACTGGCGTCTTATTATTTCAAAAGAAACCGACCCAATGTGGAATCTTGCAGTCGACGAGGCAATTCTTAGAGGTATTATTAACGATGACTCACCAAACACGGTTCGCATCTGGCAAAGTAGCGAATCTGTCATAATAGGTCGTAGTCAAGATTTGAGAGCAGAAGTAAACTTGGAATTATGTCATGAACTTTGTATACCAATCCTCCGCCGTTGTAGTGGCGGAGGGACTGTGTATATGGATCTTGGTAACTATAACTATTCTATAATCTCACATGAGAAAATTATAAACAAAAAAAGAGCCATCACTAATATCACTCCTTTCTTATGCTCAGCAATTGTTGATTTATTATCACAATTGGGCTGTAATTCAAAATTCGTACCTCCCTCTAATGTCTTCGTCGAAGATTGGAAAGTATCCGGGTCTGCTCAATACTATCTCTATGAAGGTATTCTACATCATGGTACACTACTTGTTAATGTTGACTTGGAAATGATGCAAAAAGTCCTAACCCCCAATCCAACGCTTGCAAGATGCCTTGGGTGTGTTCCAAGCACCTCCAGTCCTGTAGCAAATCTGTCATTCCTCCTTGGAAGAGAATTACTTCCAAAAGAAATTACGAATTTATTAGTCCGAGCAATAACCAAAAAATTGAGGGACGATAATTGGGTTTTTGGGTCGATTAGTAGGAGTGAAAATAAGCTAGCAAAGATGCTTCTTGACACCAAATACTCAGACTCGAACTGGTTACTAGGAATATAGTGACTGCAATCTCTCAGAACTCGATCAAGATAGAATAGCGATATATTTCCACCTAAATAGAATCTTAATTGATTCTGTAGACCATGCAATTACCCTATGCTGAAGTAAATGCGCGTAACATCCAAGATAATGTGAATCTATCTGCATGCTTAATAGACATGGCGTACAAAAGCATCTAGCGAAAATGAAAATGCCTGACAACAAAGAAATCGTCTACAAAACCTTCACCAAGGCTGCAAAACCACTCAAAGCTGGAGAAGTCGCAGATATCACTGGAATCGAGAAAACCGAGGTTTCAAAAATAATCAAAAGTCTCCAGAAAGAAGGAAGACTAATCTCACCTAAAAACTGCTATTATGCTCCCCCATGAAACCTGTCTAATCTTTTCATTATACAATTTTGATATTTTCTCTCTGGATTAGTTCACCTATATTTGTCCAGAAATAAGTTGGGTTCTCTGTATGAAGTCCATGCCCCGCATCAGGTATGAAGAGAAGCGGAAGCTGTGCATCTCTAACAAGTTTCTCGGATGAGTAAACGCCCTTATTCTTCTCTCCAAAGATGAAATAACAAGCAAAATCACGATGCTTCAATAGTCTATGCAGTAAGTTTCCCTTTACAGATATTGGTGCCAAGTCTTTGCTGGATGCCCATATAGTGAATGGTCCTGCTTCTCGAAACGCTAAAACATAATCAGTAATGCGCTCTTCTTTTGAATCACCTTTTATCTGATTGCAAATCGACTCGAATTCCTGCCTGAATTTTGGGAAGGACATCTTTGCAAACATAGACGAAAAGAATGCGTCACCTGCATCAAGATTTCCCTCTAGATACAATAATAGGCTGAGTTTGGTATTAGGCTTGTCCTGTTGGGCTAAGAGCTCAATCAGTGAAACTGCAATCGCTCCTCCCATAGAATGAGCTAGTATAGAGAGATGCTTTACATTTTCTTTCTCAAGGACTGCAGCTAAGTATTTAGCTTGTTGAATCATTGTATATGATTCAGCCAAATGGCTCTTAGAAGAATCCCCGTGACCCAGTAGATCTGGAACAATCCATGAAAACCTATCTAAAGAATAGGTAGTAAAGTGTTTGAGAAACCACTTTCGATTGTCCCCTAGTCCGTGAATATAGAGATTCACAATGGATTGGTCTGAATTCATGTGAGAATAATACACTATAGTTCCAAAGTCGGTTTCAAGACTTTTTGTTACCAAACTTATCATCACATAGTAACAATGACCAGCTTTTCAATTGGCTTTTTCTCTGTAAGACATGGAGAATTCCGGAGCCGGGTGAAGAAGTTATGTTTTGCAACTTGAAGTTGATTATTTCATTTTCATTAAGGCTCTAGTACTTCGTTCATGGCACCTGTTCTGTATCCAAAGGCATCAATGGTGACATACTTGAATCCTACAGTCTTGGCAAAATTGTGCAAGGTGTCAAGTTTGGTTTTATTAAATAGTTTCTCTCTCTCTTCCCTACCAACCTCAATTCTCACCAGATCACCATGAAATCTTGCACGAACACATTGTATACCAAAGAGCTCTTTGACTTGTTTCTCGAGACTGTCGATTTTCCTCACTCGATCTTCAGTAATCTCTGTACCGTAGGGGAATCTGCTAGAGAGACATGCCATAGATGGTCTATCAGCAACTGAAAGCCCAACCTCTCTTGCATAGGTTCTAATCTCTTCCTTTGTTATACCCGCATCAATGAAAGGTGATAGAACTCCTGCTTCTTCAAGAGCTTTTGCTCCTGGCCGATGTCCTTCTAATTCGCTAGCATTGGTTCCTTCAACAACAAAATCCATACCAAGATCTTCTGTAGCCTTTATCCATACCGAGGACAGTTCTTTCTTACAGTGATAACATCTGTCAACAGGGTTCCTGACCAAATCCTTGTTTGAAAGCTCATCAACCTGAATAATTTCTAGATTAATACCTAATTCATTAGCTACACTCTTAGCTGCCTGCAACTCTGTTCTTGGAAAAGTTATGCTATCGATTGTCAGTAGCTTAGTTTTAGTCGCGTTTTCCTTGGCTATATGGGCAAGTACTGTGCTATCAACTCCTCCGCTGAATGCAACTAGCACCTTCTTTCCCCTGAACTGATTCCTGATTCGGTCAAATTTCGGACTGCTAGTACTCATTTTTCTTCTCTCATTAAAATTTCACCTGTTTGTCTTAAACATTGAGAATGGGTCACAAAGACCACATCACAACCCTCCTCAAGTTTCAATCGAAATGATGTTTGTTTAGGTTTTCTACTCCATGGTTTCTTGAATAGAATAATCCTAATAGTCTTGCTTCAGGTTGAAATGAACCTTGATAGTTGGACTTAGAATGCACAAGCATAAAGAAAACGAGAGATTGATGAATCTGCCGCTGCAAATCCAATCCAATCTCTCGTGATTATCTATTTAGCCCTATGCGTATAGATGCTGTGGATGCCAACCCACGCCATTATTGAGAGATATGAAAGCCATTCCGTCACTACTGAGAGGGTCTTGTTCATGGTTGGTACCGTGAATACCATTATCTCAAGAAAGAAGAAAGCAATGTAGGATATAACAACACTCGCTCCAAAAAGTGCAAGGTAGTTTGGTATCCGCGGGTTCTTTATTTCGATTTGGATTATCAACAATTGTGCAATTACGGACCCGAAGAAATAGAATAGAATGCTTGAGATGTGCAACATCAAGCTAATGGTA
>JBHLQJ010000226.1:0-4784 GCA_048884945.1 Candidatus Thorarchaeota archaeon
AGACAAGCCACTCTCTGAGAAGATTGAGTGGGCTGAAGAGAAGGAAGATGAATGGTGCAAGACCTATGACCCTGATAGTCATCCAATTATTGAGCCCTTGGTCACCGGAGGACCTGCTGAGCTGGTTGGACGATATGGCATTGCTCGTGGAGAACAGTTTGCTGATGCCTGCCACCTCTGTGATATGGCACGTCATGTGCTCCGTGAACGTTTCCCAAATATTTTGACACCAGATCAAATGTATGGCATATCAAGTTCACAAGACAATCCTTCTTGAATTCAAATCGTAAAAGGAAGCAGGTACAGTTTCAGGATTACAATCATGAGTTTAAGATTCATGCGATTTACAAAGTTTGAATCGTCCAAAATATGACGTTGACGGAGTTTCTTGAAAGCAAGAGTCAGTGTCTAAATCCCTTGCACGATTGTTCCTCGTTCGGTGGCATTATATTCCACATCAATCTTCTGCACTACTGTGTGGTGATAATGCATGACAAAATCGCTAATTGTGTATTATAGCTTATTTGGCAATACTGAGAAGGTAGCAAAAGCCTTGGCTGCAGGTCTACAGAACGGCGGATGCGACGCAGAAACAGTCAAGGTCGACGCTGTCAACATCAGTGATTTGAGCGAGATTGACCTTTTGTGCATTGGGACTCCAGTGCATGCTTTTAATATTTCAAAGCCTGTGAAGGAATTTCTTGAACTGTTAAAGGATCAGGAAAGCTTGAGTGGAAAGAAAGCATTTGCCTTCGATACCAAGATGAAAAGTAGACTTGCTGGTACAGCTGGCGGCAAGATTGAAAAGAAACTAAAGCAACTTGGTCTTGAGATTATTGCGCCAGCCAAGTCAGCCGTTGTGAAAGGCAGAGAGGGACCTCTGGAAGAGGGTGCTGAAGAAACATTCAAGAAAATAGGTACAGAACTTGCCAGAATGATGTAGTTTCTCTTAAAGAGAATCAAATCTGGTTTCCTGAATATATCGAGAGAGGGTCTTCCTCTCTCTATTACTCTTTCTTTTCAAGACATACACAATCGACAACCCAAGGCACAGCTGTCCAGATGAAAACAACAAATGCGCCATTGAAGTTCTGAAAAAGGGGTTGTAAACCCCTTTTTCTTTTTCACTTGTTTACGAAAATATATCCAATCATCCTCGTCGATATTCCAAGAATGGTTATCCTACTCTCTTTCGAACAAATAAAAGTACTATGACAACAGCGACTATTCCAATTATGATACCACCTTCTACGATACCCAAGGCAAATCCATCTGATGGAATATCTATCAGACCCTCCAGATCTATTTTCATGATGAACATGTCATACTCGCCACCAATTGTTTCTTGATAAGCCTCAAAGACAGGAAAATCAACAGATTTGGTGTAACCTAGAATAATGAAACTATCATCTGAATACCATGCGACTCCGATGCCAACATCATCGTTCGCCCCTCCAAATATCATTGATAGAAGAAGTGAACCATCCGGATCCAATACGACTAATGATACATTATTATTATATGACTCAGTCGTATCATACGGGGAAGTTGATGGAAAATCAAATGAATTAGTCTGACCCGTTAGTATAATGCGATCTTGGGGGTCCACTGTGATGGCATTGCCATAGTCAAATGATGAACCACCCATATAGGTACTGAATACTACACTTTTTCCATCTGGAGTGAATTTAGTGATAAACATCTCAGTGTAGTCAACCCGTTCATCCTGGTGGGAATTCATTATTGGGAAATCATCTGATGTTGTAAAGCCGGTGATTACGATATTGTCATTGCTGTCAATGGCAAGGTCATTCGCCCATTCACTAGAAGTCCCACCCAAGAAAGTAAGGAAAACCATAGTGCCATTATCACTGAACTTCGCAAGGAAGGCATCTGAACCTCCACCTGCGTGGTCCTCTTGATATGCCCCCTCAGTTGCAAGGCCTCCAGCTCCAGTCATTCCTGTGACTAAGATATTTCCTTGCGAATCGAAATCGACACGTCGCCCATGATCAATTCCTGCTGTGCCAAGATATGTTGAAAAAAGTAGAGACTGTCCATCTGCCTCAAATAATGAAACGAATATGTCAAGAGCACCAGAGTGTGTGTCCTGATAGGCGTTTAGTAATGGTAGATTGCTGGATTGAGTTGTTCCAGATATGGCTATTCGGTCATTGGAATCAACATTCATAGTATAGGACCAGTCGCTCCCAGTTCCGCCAAAATACGTTGAAAATAAAAGAGTTTGACCATCTTCTGAAAACTTGGCGATGAAACAGTCAGCGTTCCCGTCCAAGCCACCCGTGAAATTCGATTGAAATGCATTCATCAATGGGAAGTCTGGAGAACCTGTAATCCCTGCTATTACGATGTTATCCTCTGAATCAACAGCCACGTCAGTAACATATTCTTGAACTGAGCCTCCAAAGTATGTCGAAAATATCAGGGAACCATTAGGATGAAATTTTGAGATAGTGCCATCGCTAATCCCATTAATATGATCCTGAAAAGCGTCTTTTAATGGAAAATCAGTTGATGTTGTCCGACCAACCACAATGATATTCCCCATTGAATCAACAACAGTGTTTCCAAAGATATACGAAACGTCTGCGTAGTCATCACCTGTACCTCCAAGGAAGCTCGAGAAATCAATTAGTTCAGTCGGATCATTCTCTATGGTAGCAGTTACTTGAGAGAATGCTCCTAGAAAAAGAAACAACAGAACCCCAATGATTGCTATTCTTCTTTTCAATCTCCTTTGATCTAACATTGTAAAACCATCCTTTTCGAATAGATTTATATTTTCCAAATTTTAAAAATTAGAAAATATACCTTATTATCCAAGCAAGAGTTTGATTGATAAATTGAATGATACTGAAGAAAGGATGGAATCAATGAAAGAAGTTGAATTACTATCAGAGCAGACAAAGGAAATTGAGCGAGAGATAGTCACATTCTATAAGACCGTTGGGAAAATGGTAAACCTAAACTCAAGAACAACGGAAATTTTTGCCTATCTCAAAATCTATGATGCCTTAAGTCAAGAACAGCTCCAACAACTGACGGGATTCTCTCTAGGTACCATTTCAGCAACGCTACAGTCTTTTCTTCAAGCAGACATCATAAGTCGTAGGATGATTCCAAAGACGCACAAAAATCTGTACATGATAAAACCAGACAGAGTGAATTTTGTCTATACTCCTTCTATTCAAATCATGGAAAATCTTGAGAAACTTGATTCATACATAGTGGAAAAGCAGGCAGAACTTCAAAAACTACAGAGTGAGTATCCAATTGAGATAAAGTTCCTACATATGCGACTCAATAGTCTTCGAAACTACATCGAGGTTCAAAGAAGACAAATCAGTAGAGAAAAGAAATACTCCTTCTTTCAGGAAGATGTGTCTGAATTATTTCCCCCAAACGAAATGATAAACTATTCATTTGACGCACGAGAATTGGAGGAAGACCTGATGCAAGAATGGGGTTATTTGAAAAATGATCCCATAAGGAGTCGATTAATGAGTATCTTCTTTACTCATCGCAGTCTCGATCAACAGACTCTGATGGATATTTCAGGTTTCTCACGTAGTACCATCTCGCGATTTCTAGATCGTGAGCTTAAGAGGGGATATATCCAAGCTCTACCAAGAGAGTATCGGAAACCAAGAATCTATTATTTGAAATCTATCTCTCTAAGCATACTCTCTATAATTTTGAATACGGATAGTTTCATCTTCTCGTATATTCCGAGATTTCAGGAGATTCTATCGACACTGCAATCTAAGAGGCATCCAGAACTTGATAGAAGAGATGCTACTTTTCTAATAGCTAAGATAAAAGAAATTATTGGGCAGATTGAGGCTTTCAAGAACAATACCAGATTCTTAAGACAAGCACACCATGACCTATCAAGGTTCCTAGAGAAGAATACTCTTGGAGGAGCTCAGCTATCCCAAGAATGAGATTCATACTGTTGTTCTGAATTATTCGGTTTTTTGAAAGGGCACTTCATTAGTCTGAATATCTTCTTCATTTATTGGATGACTTTTCCCACCAATTTTCTGTATCTCCAGAGCTTTTCCAATAAGCGGTATCTTCAGGGGGTGAGGCTATCTTGATAGCAATCAGGGCGGCTAGGAACAGAAGGGGGACAGGAATAAAGAACCGGGACATCAGCGAGAATACGGGCATTATCACGCTCAGAATACCAATTGCCGTAATCTGCAATTCGCTTGCAGCTCCAACCAGAATTGTACGTTTTCTTGTTGTTCGGCCTTCATAGAGCTTGTACATCTGATAAACGAACACAAGTCTAAGAAAGGTGAGTGGTATGTTTCCAATGAGTGCAAAAGGACTAGGTATGGGTATTGCTTCTTGAAACGTGCCACCTGGATTGTTGCCAGCAAATGTGACTGGTAGAGTCCATAACATGCATATCATGGATATGTGCATAATCACACCCGTGCTTGGATCAAATTCGACGTTAAAGCCAGCAGGAGCCAGAACTGCTATGGCAGCTACGATTGCGATCAGAGTTCCAGATCTTATCGTACCCTGAGTTTCAGATCCTAAAGATTTACTTTCACTAGTTTTCGCAATACTTTTTCCGTACATATTTAGATCACTCCATCTTTTTACCGGCATCTGCAGTTCCAAACAATTGCTATAGAGTCTTCATTGATTGGTTTACGACCATGTTTGTTTTCGTAAGTGTAGTTTCACTATAGCATATGCGACAACTGCGACGGCAAAACCTGTGACTCCAATCAAGAGGGGTGGAG
>JBHLQJ010000227.1:0-4758 GCA_048884945.1 Candidatus Thorarchaeota archaeon
CATGGCCTTGATTGCCATTTGGACGTTTGAGATGGGATACAGCAATGAGCGTGATTTCCAACTCCTGCACCAATTAGTACTGCAGGACCCTCACGACCTACAGGATTGCCAGAGCCAATTGAAACTGATGTTGCTACTAGTTTTGTTATGGTTGTGCCTTTTCGAAGTAATCCAGGTTTGTGTGTTAGCTCAATTGCTTTTGAAATCCCGCTCCCTTGAATCTCTTTCCTGCCAAAATATATGAGCACACCAGAAAATGCCCCACCAATAAGTGGAGCTACAAATAGTGGTAGAATTGAGAAGGCAAATATTGCTGAGTCAATTAGAACCTGGAATAGGACCATAAATAAGCCACATGCCACACCTACAAGAATAGACGCAGGGACATACATCTGGTAGAATTTAGAGAAGTGAGTAAAGTGAAACAGATCACGTAGAGGAAGTACATTTTCTACAAAATCGTCACTTTCTTCTCCGGTCAAATTAACCACTCCTAAATCTGTTGCATACTTATTTAGGAAATCTAGTATTGCGCAGTCTTCGTCAAACTTATCACTTTCTGATATTGATACCACACTGGCGACATTTCATTGACATCACCCAGAGATACCAAGTCCATTGAAAAAAAAAGCAACAAACAGGACTTGACCCTCGAAGAAGTTCAAGACAGACTAGATGAAATCTCTAAAAGACTAGCTAGACTGGAAGAACTGATTGAAAGAGTAGGACCGGGTATCGATGAGGTACGCAGTTCAGCTAAAATCATTCGAGAAGGGTTTGAATTCTATGACGGAATGGTACGATTGATGAGTAAATTTACAAAAGCTGAACGTCTAGAGTCAAGATACGGAGATCTGAAGAGAGATGATATTAGTTGGAGAATCATCCAGATTCTGGATAACTCTCAACCTCTTAATATCAGCCAGATTACAACATCAGTGAGAGCTGAGAGAGGGACTGCCTCCAGAAGGATTGTAAGAGAACGAGTCAATGACCTTGTGAGACGTGGAATTCTTCAAGTAATTGAGGATGAAGACGAACGAGCAAGATATTTCGCACTGGTGAGGGATCAGGTAGACTGATATGGAACATTGGCACATGTAGACTTGACTTCACTTCAGTTGCTATCTATATTTGCGATGCTGTACCATTGTCTTGTTTACGCAGCGGTTTAATGTATAAATCAAGCCGCCAATAGTAGAATTCAGGTTTGCAATATTGAAATTTAAGTAGAGTCCAGATAAGAAAA
Organism: Candidatus Thorarchaeota archaeon; assembly: GCA_048884945.1. Taxonomy (GTDB): domain Archaea; phylum Asgardarchaeota; class Thorarchaeia; order Thorarchaeales; family Thorarchaeaceae; genus SMTZ1-45. The sequence goes on from JBHLQJ010000227.1 coordinate 1,250, forward strand.
ATTTGTGAAACCAAAGCAACCGTGTAGACTGCTGCAGCGACGTACCAATCGATTGTCAGAACTTGCATTGCCCTAAATACCCATACTGATTGATAGAGTAGAGAGAATGATATGAGGTAGGCTGCGAAGAGGATAGCTACTCTATTCTTGTTTTCAAGTCCTTCATAGAATCGCATGAAGATGATAATAACAAAGACAAGGAAGAAGGGCACATAGAATGAGAATGATTTCTTGCTGATCAACATATAGACAAGTGAAAAGAGAACAATAGTTGCTTCCGGACTGAGATGATGTAGTCTGCTAGACATCATGAAAAGAATAGCTAGAGTCAGGAGGCATGCAATTACTATAATATGTGGCAGGTACCAAGGTATACTTATTCCAATCGCATCAAGTATCACCCACGGGTTTGCCCCTACAGGATAATAGTCAGCTTCAGCTGTAAAGGGCATCAGAACATCAGCGCCTAATGCTATGAAGGGCAGATATCCAACAACTATCAGACCAAGTGTGAGAAAGCCATTACGAATGGGTTTCTTCATCAGTAGAAATAGAGGTATGAAGAAGACTAGTATCAAGAACTTTGTGACCAAGAAACCAAGCCCCATGAAAATAGCAGATTTCCATTCTTGGTTTTGGCGGATTAATAGCACTGAGAGAATAATGAAGAAAGCAGAGATCACTTCATCCTGATTCCAAAATGTTATGAAAACCCAAGTGAGTGGAATATAGGAATAAATCCAATAATACATGTGTTTGTACTTCATATTCCATGTTTCAGAAACGTACATGCCGCCAATAATCAATGTTAAGAAATCAAAGACGACGAACAGTGATAGTATAGATACAGGTTGATTGTAGACCAAGTACGGTAGTGAAATCAAATATGGGAAATATGGAGAATAATGGCTTTCGAAATCAAGATATGGTATGTTTCCCTGCAGGACTTGATTCGCTTGATACCCAAAAATGTTATTCAAGTCGCCAGTTCCATGGTGTCCAGCAATACCAAACCAATAAACTATAGAGAGAATTCTTGTCACGATAAAGCCGATAGCTAGTATGAGATAATACCGCTTCTTGTCAATCTTCTCAAAATCAATCGAAACTAGCCCTATGAAAAGAATAAGCATTGATCCTGAAACCATAAGGAGTAATGAATTACTGAATATTGTCGTTGTTTTTCACTCCGCATTGAGGTTTGTCTATTAGACGCAGAACTTGATAGAATGTCATTTGCGTAAAGTCATGTTTCTTGAACGGAGCCGAATTCCTTGTATAAGTTCTTTCCCATAATAACTTTTGAAACCACAGATTGAGATTTCTTCTTAAAAAAGCTCTAGAGAGAATTTTTCTGAGTTTGTTTGTTTCTATATATTATTTACATGAATGGAAACTCCAAAGTGGTCACTTTTTTCCACTTTATATATAGTCGGTGACCAGTCAATAATATACATGGTGAAAAAAAAATGAGTGACGATTTCGATAAAGAATCAAAGCCAAAAACAAGACCAAGAGATGAAAGAAGATATCATAAGAGTGATGCCGAGGAGCTCAAAGAAGTTGCAGAAGCTCTACCTGAACTCTTTCAGGCTCTCAATGATGCTATTCCTAAATTGATATCCGGTCTAATTGAAAGCGTCTATAGTCCTGAAGCCGCTGGTAACATGGCAGCAGGCATTGGTAAGTTCTATAGTAATTTATTAGCTGAGGGAATTCCAGAGGATGTAGCCCTTGACATGACAAAAAAGTTTGTTGGAGCTCTTGACTTCACCAAACTCATGAGTATGGTGGGTGATGAGGCGACGATTGAAATCAAAGGCAAGAGAAAGAAACAACGCGATTTTGACAATTACGATGACGAGGATGACGAGGAGTCTGAGTAGTAATGGGAACAGTGCGATCCATTGCTGCTCTAACTGGAACAGCTTTTGGCGGTGGGTCAAAACTTCTGTTCAAAACATGGTGGTCACTTCGTAAAGGAAAATCTGAAGTCAAAAAAGGCGCTAAAGTGTTTTATAAAACACTTAGACAGAATGGTATTCCGAAGGAAGAAGCTAGGCAAATTACTATAGCATTCGCAAAACCAGCATGGGAAATCCTTAGCATTAGGCGAATATTCAGAATGGTCAGAGAGCTCGATGAGGATAATGAGATACCTACGATGCCGTTTGGTTTCTGATTTTGCCATCACTTTTGTGGAACAGAATTGTCTATTCAAAATCAATCTATTTCACAACAAGGACGGGACCCAGGGCACCATTGACCACGCGCTCGGTGATACTACCTACGCTGGTTCTGGATACACCGTCTAAGCCCTCAGAGCCAATCACTATTAGGTCGATACCTAGATTTTGAGCTTGCGCAATGATTCTCTCACTGGGGGATCCTTTATCGAGGATTAACTCAACTTCAATGTTGTATTCTTCAGCTGCAACTTTGGTACCATCAAGCAGTTTTTGCCCTTTTATTTCATATTTTCGAATAGCTTCATCGAAAGCTGAGTTTGACATTAGTGAGAATTGTTGTACGACAGATGTAGGGACAACATAAATGATGAAGAGTTTTGACTTTGTCATCTCAGCTACTTCGAAAGCAACGGTAGCCGCTCGAGCTGAACCTTGACTGCCATCGATAGCTAACATTACTTTGTTGGCTCTACAAAAGATATGTCCTGGTGCACAATATAGAACGTCGGCCATAGAGATTCTCAGTGCATGTTCATTATAATTAACTTGTGTTTTGGCCCTTGGCATAGGTTTAATTTCATTTTATTATTCATATTCTATACAATGTTAATTCTGTGGAGGAGAGTCGACATTGACCGTTACTGACATTTATGAATATCATGAAAAAAAGAAGTTTCCAAGCCATAAAGGAGCAATCGCCGGGATACTTATTGTCTTTGGAGGCTTCATAACATTAGGAGTCTATGCAATTTGGAACCTTTGGATTCTATACGACATCACTGGAATCATCACTAGTTTCTTGCCATTTTTAGCTGGCAACATGTGGTTGATTGGTGCTGCACTCCTGGGAATAATAGGTCTTAGCTTAGCCTTGGGCCTACTCGCATCGCTTGCTGCACGACGCCTAGGTGGAACATTAATCACCATTGGTGCACTTTTCATGAACATCTTGACATGGGGAATAGTCATATTCCTGCTAGTTACGGGCACTCTACCCATATCTCAAGTTGGCACGTGGTGGCCAATTATGATACCAGGTTTGTTCACACTATTTCTCACACTTCTTCTCTTCACGGTATTTCGAGACCGAATCAGAAGAGCTGGAGAGATAATTAAACTGACTGGACAAGTGACCCTAGATGAGAAAGGCACCTTTGTCCCGCCACTATTGACGATGATCTTTACTCTAGTTTCAGCTGTACTATTTGCAGGTATACTGGTCTACTTCATGCCCCAAGTTCTTACTCCAGGGTATGAGTTTGTACTTGAAACAGATTGGCCATATATTATAGGCATTGTTGTGTATCTCTTTGTTACAAT
>JBHLQJ010000228.1:0-4664 GCA_048884945.1 Candidatus Thorarchaeota archaeon
CAAGATGATGGCAGTAAAATCATGAAAGCGGTACTCATTGGGGACGGAGCCGTAGGAAAGACGAGTATACGCCGCAACTATTTGGGTGAGGAGTTTACCGAGAGCCATATCGCAACAATAGGTGTGGATTTAGCTACAAAACGTGTACTATTCGAACAAGAAATCGTGAAATTCATCATATGGGACCTTGCCGGACAACCAACATTTGAGAAGGTCAGAGGACACTATTATGCGGGATGCAATGGGATTCTACTTGTTTACTCAGTTGTTGATCGTGAGTCCTTCGACAACGCCTCCAAATGGCTTGTTGAGGCATTCAAGAACATGGGTCCTTTACCTCCAACAGTCATAATTGGTAATAAGACAGATTTGAGACACTCGCTTGATAAGAAGAAATATGTAACACCTGATGAAGGCGAAAAGTTTACGAAGTACTTCATAAACAAGCTTGGTGTACCAGCTATCTTTCGTGAAACTAGTGCAAAGACGGGTTCAGGTATCCAAGATGCCTTTACTGAGCTGCTACGCATGATGGATGAAGCTGAAACTAAAAAAGAAAGCGACTATTTCATTGGATAGTCCCCCTTCTGTGTCCATCATAATGGATGTTCTCTCACAGCGGGCTGATTGAATTCTCTTAATATATCCATACAGATATAACGAATCAGATATATTTATATTGCAATGATGCAATTATAAATCAATCTCGATATATCACTATGGATATAACTATATTCGAATCTTTCGTTGAAACCTCCACTACTCCTCTTCCTGGGAGTGCTTCTGGAGTGCCAGACGAACGATCCAATAGGAATATGCAGTCGGGAAATTAGGTGATAACAGATGGTAAAATGTCCTGTTTGTGGATTAGATGTTAACGAAAACGTAACAGAGTTTTATTCTGATTACATGGGAAAGAGATACTATTTCTGCAAGCAATCATGTAAAACAAGTTTTGATAATTCCCCGTATTTCTATTCACAACGTATAGCAGAATCAATGCCCCGACGAGGCTGCTGTGGTTAAGAGATGTATATCAAAGAAGGAATTCAAGAGAATGAAAATCTCGAATATTTTCTACACGCCAAAAGTGTATTCTCTGCAAAAACTATCGAAGGGGAAAACTCAGTGATTCAAGTCTTCTTTAAGCTGTTGAATAAGGGTCTTAGAGAATCAAACTACAACAAATTTCCATTTCATATTCAAGAAGGAAATTCACTCACAGATCTCATTGATCGCTTGATGAGTGTGGAGAGTTTCGCATTAATTATCCCTATGGATATATCCCATAAGATACATTTATATCGTTGCTCGTCTAGATATCTTATGATGTAGTTCATTTCTCAGGGCAGTTAGGAGTAGCCTAGTCAAATAGGCAACAATTATAGGAAACTGCTCTGCGGAATGGGCTTTATATTACGGGCGGGAATGCCTTTATTCCTTATCTGTGTGACTCAGAAAATTTGAGCCTCAATGGGATGACACAAAAAATGACAAATGAAAAAGCAAATCAAGGCTTGAAAATGCCCAATACTGATATTCAGGAAATACTTGCTGATTTCTCGCATTTCTATATCTTGTTGATGTTGAACGAAAAGTCATTGCATGGCTATGGTCTCATGAAAAGATATGAAAAACGAACTGGAAAGAAATTAAGTCCAGGAACGCTCTATCCATTTTTGCAGGAACTAGAAGAAAAGAAGATAGTCACCCAGAAGCACGAAGACATAGGGAAAAAACGTAAGATTGTGTATTCATTGACGAAGAAGGGAGAGCAATTTAGCGCCCAGTTATTCAAACGTTTTGCTGCGATCACTGTGTCTGCCCTCGGGTCCAGTCTTGAGGTATGTGCAAGTTGCGGAGCTAGGGTTCTCGAAGGCGCACACCACGAAGAAGTAAATGGTGTAAATCTTACCTTTTGCTGTGTTCATTGTGCGAATGCGTTCAAACAGAGTCTATAATTGACAATACTGCTTCCTATCATAATTGAACCAATCATAAATCTTATATATCGAGTACGATATATCGATTAAGACATTATATTCGAATTACAATTATGGTGAATAGAATTGAGTCAGATAACAGAAACGAAACCCTCTAGGATGTCAATGCGTATTGAAGGAATGCACTGCGCATCATGTGTTGCGAAAATAGAAGATGCTTTGATAAGCCAAGATGGAGTGATCCGGGCTAGTGTTAGCTTGCTCGACGAGAAAGCTGTTATTGAATATGAACCTCAGTCTGTTAAGAGAACAAATCTGGAAAAGGCAGTCGAGGCAACTGGATATCGTGTACGACGACCAACTATGTCATTGACCATTAGTGAATCTGATTCAGTTGTGGACTGGGAGAAGGTTTTGAATACGCTAGAAAGCGTTGAGGGAGTCATTTCAGTTCGTACTATTGAAGAATCAAACCGTATATTGATTGAATATGATGAAGACATGATTACCTACAAGATCGTCAAGAAATCACTTGACAAAGTGGGAGTGACAGTTGAGGAAGCGGAAGGTATTGAAGCGGATAGAGAATCCCTAGCTCGAGAAAAAGAAATTCGTTCTTATTCATTGCTTCTTGCATTCTCAGTCTTGCTGTCAATTCCTGTCCTGTTAATCCATTTTGGCGTGCTTTCATCTCTTATACCATCTGAAGATCTGAGAAAATTCACAATGTTCATTCTCGCCACGCCAGTGCAATTTATTGCAGGTTATCCATTTTACAAAGCTGCTTTGAAGGCTGCGCGACACTTCACCACGAACATGGACACTCTAATCATGCTAGGTACTAGCGCAGCATACTTCTATTCAGTTGCAACCACTTTTCTACCTCAATGGAATGTATACATGCCATTCTACGATTCAGCTGTTCTCCTTATCAGCTTCATACTTCTTGGAAGAACACTTGAGGCAATTGCAAAAGGAAGAACTTCGAAAGCGATGCGAAGCTTGATGGATTTACAGGCAAAAGTAGCTATTGTGATACGGGATGATGAAGAGCAACTTTTGCCAATAGAGGATGTTGAAGTTGGAGACATCGTTCTCATAAAGCCTGGAGATAAAGTTCCGGTGGATGGTGATGTGATTGATGGCAAGTCAAGTGTGGATGAGTCAATGGTTACTGGAGAACCTGTCCCAGTTAAGAAAAGTGTGGGCGACAAAGTAGTAGGTGCAACAATCAATAAGAACGGTGTTCTAAAAATCAGAGCTACGAAAGTTGGCAAGGATACAGTTCTATCACAGATCGTGAAACTTGTTGAAGAAGCGCAGACAACCAAACCTCCTATTCAACGGAAAGCTGATGCTATAGCGAGTAAATTCACTCCAGTTGTTCTCATTCTAGCTCTTTCAACTTTCGGTTTTTGGTTCTATATTTCCCCTATTTTGGGGGTTGTTTCGCCAATTAGTGGTCTACCAGTCGAATTTACACAAGCTCTGACGTTTAGTATTGCAGTACTTGTTGCGGCATGCCCATGTGCATTGGGTCTAGCTACTCCAACAGCCATCATGGTCGGAATTGGTAAAGGCGCACAACTTGGAATACTGATAAAAGCAGGAGAAGGTCTTGAAGTAATCCCGACAGTCGACGCTATTGTATTTGATAAGACTGGAACTCTTACAATCGGAAAACCAACAGTCACTGATATCATAACTTTTGGTGACTTTAGTGATGGAGACGCCTTACGACTCATTTCATCTGTAGAAAAGAATAGTGAACATCCTCTTGCAGAAGCGATAGTTCAATACACTGAGAAATTAGAGATTAACATCCCTTCATCCTCTGAATTTGAATCTACAACTGGAAGAGGTGTTAGGGCAATCGTTGAAGGCCAATTAATCTTGGTGGGCAATGACAAATTCATGAGAGAAAATTCTGTTGATGTTTCGGTTGCTGAATTAGAGGGAACGAAGCTTCAGGAGAAGGGAAAAACCACAGTCTATGCAGCTATTGGTGGCCAAATGCTTGCATTAGTAGCAATTGCAGACAAGCTCAAGGACACTTCTGTCCAGGCTGTAGAGAGTCTAAAGAAAATGGGTCTAGAAGTCTGGATGATCACAGGTGATAAGGAAGTAACAGCACATGCAATAGCTGAAACGGTTGGGATTGATAGAGTGCTTGCTGAGGTACTTCCAGCAGATAAAGCTGAGAAAATCAGGGAGCTGCAAAGCAAAGGTTTGATTGTTGCTATGTCTGGAGATGGTGTGAACGATGCTGTTGCCTTAGCTCAAGCTGATGTAGGTATTGCACTTGGTTCCGGAACCGATGTTTCAGTTGAAACTGGTGATATTGTTCTAGTGAAAGATGATCTAATGGATGTGGTCACAGGAATCCAATTAGGTAGTCGCACAATGGCTAAAATCCGGCAGGGTTTCTTCTGGGCACTCATATATAACATCGCACTTCTACCGATTGCAGCTGGAATCCTATTTCCATCGCTAGGATTGATTTTGCGCCCTGAGTTCGCTGGACTTGCCATGGCATTATCAAGCGTTAGTGTTGTTGCAAATGCTCTAACTTTGAACCGCTTCAAACCTGAAAAATCTAAAGAAACTCAGCCAGGAATTCCTCCTGCTGCATATCAAGAAGGAAATGTTGCGATAGATCCCATTTGCAACATGAAGGTCGAAATAGCAACCGCTGATCTCTATAGTGATTATGATGGTAAA
>JBHLQJ010000229.1:0-986 GCA_048884945.1 Candidatus Thorarchaeota archaeon
GAAACATCGAACTATGATACTGCATCTCAAACACTGACTGTTATTATTGAAACGAATGTCGGTGGAATTGCAGCGATTTTCACGTAGTATTCTTAGAGGGGGCAATCCCCTCTTCTCTTTATTTCTAAGAGCGAGTCAATTAGTTAATAGGAAACGAATCCATACATTTCATCAGTCATTGGAGGGTAAGATGTGGACTCATTCGATAATGAGAAACCAAATGACAACGATGAACCTACTTTTGCTCCTCAAAAGGCCGATTCATACCAGAAGTATGTTTTCTTAGCTCATCTCCTCCTTGCCATAGCCATTTCTGTTCTAAGCTTCAGAGGCGACTCTAGAGAATGGTTTGCAGGCATGGGAGTAGTTACTCCAATAATGCTTACAGTTTCAGTATCTCTCTTTGCAATAATGACTGGCATCAATTGGTATCGCGAAGAGTTTGCTCCATATATGAGAAGAACCTTAATTGTTCAGGAGTTCGAAATCGATCGGTTTTTGCAATATAAACGGATTCATCGTTTCTCAGTTCTGCTAGCGGGGTATCTGACCACAATAATTTGTCAGCTTGTTTGGTTTCAGGTAGCAGGGTTTGTAGTTTTAATGTTGGAATCTGTGAGTTCAACTAGCGAGGTACTATACGTTGTCACTATTGGAATGGGAATCCTGTATCTTGTTGTACTAGCGATTTTTGTCATTACCTTCTCAGATGGTCTGAAATTCTATTTTTCAGACATAGCGCAATTAATTGAAGTGGATGATCGGATTCAAGAGTCTATCAAGGCAAAGCAAAAGGAGGAAAAGGAGAGGCAAGAACAGGAGAAAAAAGCAAAGAAGAAGAATGCAAAAGACAGTGTTAACAATTAGTCTGAATTAAGAATGAATTCTAACAGAGCGTTTAAATCAATACAGCAACAGTTATTCGGAAACCATCTAGTCAACTTGTGCCTATCATGATCGAGATACATTCCAAATCAATCAAAAAT
>JBHLQJ010000229.1:996-4640 GCA_048884945.1 Candidatus Thorarchaeota archaeon
ATAAGATGCCTCCGATCTATTTTCCTTCGGAGGGCGTGCAAAATGCTAAAGTTTTCTGTAGAATTCAGAAACGACTCACTCCCTGTTACATACCCTATGAATTACTGGGAAAAAACACCTGAAGAAACCAGACTTGCTCTAGTCGATAACCTCGCATTAGCTACAACAATGCATCTACCAATCGTTTTTGATGTTCCTGAGATTTTCTATCATTCAGGTCGTCCACTTCTAGAATCCTATTTTGTCGAGAATTTCTTTCGAGACATTCCCTCCTGTACTGAAGTAGATGGAACGGATACAGTAGAATATGTTCGACGGTTCTTCAATACACAATATAGATTCGAGGATCCCATCATCAAGATTCCCTCGGATGATATAGTGGAAGATGGATTTCGTGCAATAGTTGGGATGAGTTTCGGAAAGGATAGTCTTCTCACATATGCGGTTGCGAGAGAGTTGGGTCTTGATCCTGAGATGGCATACATTGTTGAACACAGCATGACGTACGAGGAAAAACACAAGACTGCACTAGCAAAGCAGTTCAAAAAAGAATTCAACAAGGATCTTCACATCATAAAACATGAAACTGGAAAGCTCAGAGACTATCCCTATCTTGGTCTACCCTTCTCTGAGTTCGGGTGGGCACTGCAGTCCACTGAATATGCGTTGGAGTGCATTCCATTAGCCTACGCGCTTCAAGGAAAATACATCTTATTCGGGAATGAACAGACCACTTCAGCAACATACATGGACAAGTATGGATGGCTCGTGAATCCTTGTTGGGACCAGACTCACAACTGGACTGTACACATTGATCAGATGACTAAGATGTTCTCTGGTCGTTCCGTCGGTACAGGTAGTCTAATAGAACCGTTGATGGACATGATGGTGCAGAGAACACTTGCTCATCGGTATCCAGACATAGCGAAATACCAGATGAGCTGTTTCACTGAAACTGAAGCTGGTCGCGACTATAAGTGGTGTCATCATTGTACGATTTGCGCAAAAATGTACTTACTTTGTGAAGGAGGCGGGATTGACCCTGCGCAAGTTGGATTCCGAGAAAACATGCTCGATAGAGAGCACAAGAATCGATTCACGCTCTTTGGCGGCACTTCGAATCTACCATATCTTCATTCTGATACAGCAATGGACGAACAGCTATTCGCATTCTATTCCGCTGTAAAGAAGCACGCAAAGGGTGAGTTGGTTGAAGACTTCAAGTCTTCTGAAATGTATAATGAAGCAAAAGACCGAGAGGATGAACTCTTCAAGAAATTCATTAGTGTCTATGAACCTATCAGTGTTCCTACAGACCTTAAGGACAAAGTCATGTCCATTTTCAAAGAAGAGGTCGATTCTTTCGAGCTTTAGACCCGTAAAATGGCAAGTTTGAGAATGTATCAAGATTTTATATGAAAATGTGTACATTTTTCTACGCTGAAATATAATGAAAGTAGCTCTGGTATTAAATACAAGAAAAGAAGAAACAGAGTTTGAGGTAGAGTACGACCCTCCTCATACTATTGAGATGATAAAACACGGAATAGAAACCGCTGGTCATGATTATGTTTTCATTGAAGCAGATGAGAACATTCTTGACACATTAAAACGAGTCAAGCCGGATCTTGTTTTCAACAGGTCTGAAGGGATTCGTGGTGAGAGCAGAGAATCCCATATTCCTGCAGTCTTAGAGATGCTTGCTATACCATATGTTGGTGCCAATGTGCTTTCAACTGCAGTGTGCTTGAATAAAGGTTGGACAAAGAAGTTCTTGGCTTTTCATAACATATTGACTCCGCAATTTCATATAGTTTCCAACGTCAAACAGGTCAACAAACTTGACTTCAAGTATCCTCTAATCCTGAAACCCAATGAGGAGGGATCTTCAGTAGGAATCAACGAGGATAATGTTGTTTCTGACAAGAAGCAATTCGTCAAGAAGCTTGGATCAATGTTGCAGGAATACAAACAACCTATCCTAACCGAACAGTTCATTCAAGGACGTGAGTTCAGTGTAGGCATCTTGGATTGTCTTGGTCCTAAGCCTGAGGTTCTTGCTATATTAGAAATTGACTTCTCGAAGTTTCCTGCAGACGTCGGAGGTGTCTATGGTCAACGAGCTAAGACAATTTACGAGGAATTAGACCACTACATTTGTCCCGCGAAAATCCCAACGGATCTGAAAAGAAAAATTGAGAAGACCTCTATTGAAATTTGTAGGTTACTTGAAGTTCCAGACTTTGCGCGAATCGACTATCGGATGGACAGTGAACAGCAATTATACTTCCTCGAGATTAATCCTCTGCCTGGGATGGACTTTGACCTAGATAACAAAGACATATCCTTCTATCCGTATATGGCAATGAAGTCAGGGTATTCCTATGACCAATTAATAGAGAAAATCATAATCTCTGCAGCGCGAAGGTATGAATTGAACGTCAACTAACAGAACGAGGCACTATTTCATGAACTCCTCATTCTCCCATGATATATGGGAAAAGATGAGACTGCAACTTGTCCCTTTTTTTGGGGATTCGTTGCATATTGTGACCCCAGAGGTATGGTCTGATCACTTTGAGAATTGGTTCAAAGAGATTGAAGCCGAGTCATTTAGAGAATCTCTTCGCTACAATACTGAAGAGCTCAAAATACGTCTCAATGAAGAAGACCTTTTGCTGCTCTTCATCGTTGTAAATGGCGATCCTGAAGGTGTGATACTAGGTTATCGAGTGACACGAGAGCAAGGAGCCACATTCTATCTTGATACTTTCGCTGTAAAAACAAAAGGGAAGGGTATCGGAAGAATTATACTCAGCACCATCATCAAGTGGGCTACACTAAATGGATTTCAAGCAATTGAGCTGGACACTGAGGCAGAAAATGAGTTAGGCATTCCCTTGCAACATTTCTATGAAACCTTTGGGTTCGTCGTCCAGCGAGTTGAAGATGATGGTAACATCACAATGAAACTTGTTCTGTAATTGCTCTTTTACTCGAAATCTCTACCAGTGAGTACTGCTACAAAAGTACCTTTCATCGTGACCTTGTCATCGGCAAGGTCATGCATTACTGCAAGAGTGCTAGCTGCAGCAGGAAGTACATACAGACCCTCTTCTTGCCTAAGCAATTTAGAAAATTCCACCATCTTGGTTTCAGAGGCATAGTCAGCAAAACCCTTGGACTCGTATATAGAATCCAGTGCTTCCTGCCCATCATATGCATGCCAATTGGTGAGCGGTTCATTGAACCTGGTTTCTTTAATCTCTTCTCTACGAAGGTCTTGAATTGTTCGACTATTCATTCTGAATGATTTGACGATAGGGTTACCGCGTCTTGTGCTTGTCGCAACCATCCTTGGCATAAATTGGATTTTACCAGCCTCGTACAATCGCTTGAACCCTAGATGGACTCCTGATATTGTGGTTCCGTTCCCAACAGGCACAAAGACGAAATTTGGAGCTCTTCGAATATCTCGATATATTTCCTGTGAAATATCTCCATAGGCTTCAATCGAAATCTCCTTGACACCGTCAACTCCTGGATTCGCATCAAACCAGCCCTCTTCCTTTGCTGTCTTACTAGACAATTCCACAAGGTCTTCATACTGACCTGGCGCAAAGTGGAGTTCTGCCCCTGTCTCT
>JBHLQJ010000230.1:0-4597 GCA_048884945.1 Candidatus Thorarchaeota archaeon
GATTATCTTCGTGTGCTTTAACAATTGAACCTGCTGCAACAGCTAATATTGCAGATCCTGATCCAATCATAGCAAAGTTTGCAGCAACAGCTGTTGCAATCCCTAACACCTTCTTTGCGCGAGGTCTAGCAGCAAAGTAATTTGTAATTGCATCTTTAAGACCCAAGGGACCACTCTCTCGATTATATTGCAGAAGGAGTTTCTATTGATTAATTAGCTTTGGGTGAAGACAAGATTGTCATTCCTTTCCTCTATACGCTGAATAAGCGAACGGTTTTCTAGTCAGCTCCTCGCCTAAATAGAAGAATCCTGATTCTTGACCAAGTTGCAGCTGTTTGATCCAAGAGAATCCCAATCAGCCAAACGACTGAGTGGCATAATCTCCATGGAACTCTGTTGGTATTTCTCGTAGTAGAGTTACGAGTCTGTCTGTTGCTTTTGCGGTTTTTAGTAATCTTGGCATATTGCCTTTGATGCTCAGCTTCCGCGTTATGAAGGCTCTATTCGCACCAATCTTCCCAACAAGTATGTCTACCCAGACACGATATGGTGCACTAAGAATGTAGGACGTTTCTCTCTCACCGCTCCAAATGTCAACCATCTTGCCCTCTTTGATTTCAAAACCCACAATCATGGTTTCCTTGATGCCTTTATCAGGTTCAGCTTGCAATACCAATGTATAGGAATCCTTCACATTACTAGCAAGATCAGCGTATTCTTTGTCATTGTTAATCCTCTCCTTGAAGCGGTCTTTGTATTCTTCACAAGCTAATTCCAATCTCTTACCCATTTTGTAATCCTCCGTCTATATCTCTACCAAAACTTTCACGTCTTGATTATCAGGACGAGTCAGTGCTTCAAACCCATACTCTACGACACTATCCAATGATATGACTCTTGTGACCATTGGTTCAGGGTCTATAATGCCTTCTGCAAGAAGATGAATCGCTTCAGGAAATTCTGCATAGCCTAGGTAGCTGAAAATAAGATTGAGCTCATTCAAAACCCCTCTCATGAAATCTACTTCGACTGGTTCCTCGCTGATACCGAGGACAAGAATGGTCCCACCCCTTTTCACTAGCTGAAACGAATCTGAGCTGGGACCTGGGGCACCTGTACATTCTACAACAGTATCAACACCTACTCCCTCAGTCAAACTCTCAATTCGTAGAGGAAGTGACTCTCTGTTTGGATTGATGATTACATCTGCTCCAGCTTTCTTCGCCATCTCTAGTCGTGCTGAACGCACCTCGGATGCATATATTGTAGCTGCATTTCGCAGCTTGGCTACATGCACACTTAGCACTCCAATCGGACCCGTTCCCAAAACGAGAACGGTTTGTCCTGATTTGAAGTCTATTCTATTAAAGCCACGAAGAGCAATCGAAAGAGGTTCCACAAACGCGCCTCTCTTGTAGTCCAGTGAATCCGGTATTCGATGCAACATATCCTGTGGTAGTGAAACAAGTTCAGCTAGGCCGCCGTTCATTGTGATGCCTACCATTTGCATGTCTTCACAAATTGAGAATTTTCGACCTTTGCAGAATGAGCATTTCCCACATGGTAGAAGAGAGTTAGGTACAATCCTATCGCCTCTTTTCCAAGATGAAACATCTGCGCCAACCTCAATGATTTCTCCTGAGAATTCGTGGCCCATTATCAATCCTGCCTCATACATTCCATACTCCCATGCACTTAGATCAGTTCCACAGATGCCCACATACTTTGGCTTCACCAGAACATCAGTTGGTCCGATTCTTGGCTCTGGTACATCTTTCACAATTATTTCGTGACTTCCCTCATATACTGCAGCTTTCATCTACTCGTCACCTGGAAGTTGACACCCCTCAAGCCAAACAGACGCAACTGATTCAAAGTCAGGCGGAATCAAGTTGATGTCAGGATCAACCACTATATCAAGGACTGCAGGAAGACCTGAGTCTTTTGCCTTTTGAAGGGCTGGTCCTATATCTGATGGTTTTTTCACTCTTATACCAAAGCAACCCATAGCTTCCGCAATTTTATCATACCTAACATCGACGAAGTCTACTCCAACATACCTCTCATCATAGAGACCTTTCTGTCCAGCTTTAATCATCCCATAAGCTCTATCGTTCGCGATAGCAATTGTGAAAGCAGTACCCAGACGTTTAGCTGTTTCAAGTTCTTGCACATTGAACATAAAGGCACCATCACCTGATATCACATAGACTTCTTTGTCCGGATGGGCTAGCTTTGAACCAATTGCATATCCAGTGCCAACGCCAAGATGGCCTGAGTCACACGGCCAGAGGAACGTTCTTGGTTCGTATATTCTGTTCAGATATATTGCCCAGACTGCTATGTTCCCACCATCGACAATAGAGATTGCATCTCTTGGGAAGAAGTTACGTATTTCCTGAACCATTCTGAGGGGATGGATTGGTACTTTGTCCGACTTGCCTTGCTCTATGAAATCCATAAGCCAGTTTTTCTGAGCTTCACGGCAGTCTGCCATCGCTGGTCGAGGTTTTGCTTTTGGTTTGCTCTTGATGTGTTTGAGAAGCTCTGTAAGTGTGCTTTTGGCATCTCCAACGATTGCCAGATCAACTACTCGGTTTTGTGCAATAATCTCTGGTGCAATATCAATCTGAATTAACTTCTGATCTACACAGTCCCCCCACCCTGGAGCTCTCCCCCAGAAATCGAGATCTCCCAAACGACCTCCTACTAACAAAACCAAATCGGATTCGCACTGAGCTCCAATTGCCCCAAAGCTTCCAGGAGTCAGCGAGAGTGGATGATCCTCAGGGATTGCACCTCTTGCGACAACTGATGTCGTGACTGGTGCTTGAAGATGTTCTGCTAGAGCAATGAATTCCTTAGATGCCTCAGACATTAGAACTCCATTTCCCGCATGTAAAAGTGGGAACTTTGCATTTGATAGCATCTGGGCGGCTTCTGCAATTAGATCCGGATTGCCAATAGGTGGTTTTGTCATACGATACCTATCAACAGCAACTATCCCATCTTCTAGGGTTTCTTCTTCGCACTCTAGGTATAGCACATCTGCAGGTATATCTAGGAATACTGGCCCCGGTCTTCCAGAAAGAGCTTCTCTAAATGCCCAGTGAACAAGATGTGGAATTCGTTGCCAGTGAGAGACCGTTGCACCCCATTTTGTAATAGGTCTGAACAGATTGAGTTGATCCAGTCCTTGAGTGCTTCCATGGTCTGGATTAATCCGCCATGACTGATTCTGAGCAGATAGCACTATCATTGGAATACTATCTGCAAATGCTGCATAAACGCCTGGAACTAGATCAGCCGCTCCTGGTCCTACAGTTCCTAAGCATACTCCAGGATTTCCCGTTGTCCGTGCCCAAGCATCGGCTGCATGTGCAGCAGCTTGCTCATGCCTGAATGTGATAAAGTCAATTCCATCGTTAGAATGAATCGAATCAAGGAATGGGTATAATTGGTCACCTGGAACTCCAAATACATATCTAACTCCTTCCTGCAGTAGACACTTTGTTAGTACTTCTCCACCAGTCATCTTTGTCATTCTTCAATCACCCACATCTCAATTGGACTGAGTCGAATTCTATAGAGCGGCGCGATTTATCATTTATTACCAAGAAAATGGATTCATGAATCAGATTTGGTTTCTTATGGAAGCGTTGCTACTATTAGAATGCCTACAAGAACTAATGATATAGGCAACAAAACACACTGCAAACAGCTCTTGTCATTCTCTTCGCCCCATATCTTCCCTGCATATAGACCTAGGAATCCTCCAAACCAGGCTGCAACAAAAATGGCTGTGAGCGGCGAAATCGCCACAAATCTCCCGCCTCCATATGGCCAGTCTAAGATTGTTACATACTGCATCAGTTGCATAAATAGAAATGAAAACACAATAGGGAGTAGAACACCAAACAGAACTATAGAAATTAGTGTTAACCGCCCCACATACTTGGTGCCTAGAGAACCAAGCAAGATTGCTAGGATCATTCCTGATAATGATAATGATACCGCAAGTACAATTTCAGAAATGGCCACCTACGAAACCTCCAACTAAATTATCATGTCAGAACTTTTAGAATTATAGTTCGAAACTTACCTCTTTCTATTTTTTGTAAATTCTCTTCAAAAAAGGAAACGCCTGAAAATTTGCAAGAATCTAAATAAGGTGCATCTGGTGTGACTTTGTTCAGAGAATCAGAAGATTGAAAAAACAGTCACATACCTCTCAGTAAGACCAATCGAAGAGGCGGAAGCATCATGACTAAGGACAAATTTGACGAACTCACGAAACTCAGAGAACAAGCAAAACTAGGTGGCGGAGAAGATCGCATCAAAATTGAACATGAAAAAGGTCGTTTGACTGCTCGAGAAAGGCTTGACAAGCTTCTTGATTCAGGTTCATTTGTTGAGATAGATGAGTTCGTGGTTCACCGAGAAACCAGCTTTGGCATGGATGAAAAGAAAATCCTTGGTGATGGTGTTGTCACTGGCTTTGGAACAATAAACGGTCGAAAAGTCTTCATCTTCAGCCAAGACTTCACTGTTTGGGGTGGTTCTCTCGCTGAGATGTATGGTGAAAAAATCGTAAAGA
>JBHLQJ010000231.1:0-4596 GCA_048884945.1 Candidatus Thorarchaeota archaeon
ATTCTTGAGAAGAAGCGGCTGATGGACAAGCTGATTGGTAGCGGAAGCGTTCCCTTCTATACACAACCCAAGCCAAATGGCGAACCTCTCATCGATATGAATCGACGTGAGTTCCTATTGGGTACTGTTGGATTTGATGAGATGGCTGAGGTCATAACTGGCCACCATCTACATGAACCAGAGGGAACACGTTTCGGAATCAAAGTCCTCAAGCACCTGAAAGCGAAAGCCGCAGAGTTCCAGAAAGAGACCGGTCTCCACTTTGGTGTCACTCGTACTCCAGCTGAGAGCGCAGCAGGTCGTCTTGCGGTGAAGGACTACAAGGCGTATCCTGGAATCAGGAAATATCTCAAGGGTGATGGTTCCAATGTCTACTATACCAACAGCACGACCCTCTACGTAGGTGCAAAACTTCCTCTGACACAACGGATCAAGAAGGAAGGGATGTTCCATCCGTACATGGATGGAGGTGCTCTCACGCATGTCTATCTCGGCGAAGCAAATCCAGATCCTGATGCACTCTGGGAGCTGACAAAGAAGATTGCTACAGAAACTCTGAACTCATACTGGAGCTTTACTAAGGATGTTCTGCAGTGCCCGAACTGCAACTATCAGAGTGGTATTGACTGGCGGAGTGCAAGATTTGCGTCTATTGATGACCTCTCAAAAATCCCCTGTCCAAAGTGCGGATTTGTGGGGGTCGAGGTGTTCAGCAGAATAACGGGGTATCTTCAAGCATTGAGCAGCTATAATCCTGCGAAGAAGCAGGAATTTCTGGACAGGCATCGATATAGACTATAGTTTCTACTTTTTGCAGAAAAAATATATGTTCAATCCAAGTATCCTTTGAACAGGAGGGTATTAACCTATGCCACTATTTGGAAAAAAGAAACCTGAAGATATGAAGCAGATGGATCTCTTCGAGCACGGTTCGAAAGCATACTCAGAACAAAACTGGGAGGAGGCTAGTGAGTATTTACGAATTCTTGTGAACAAGACTCCGAACTTCAAACAAGGACGAGAAATGCTAATTATGTCTCTAATACAAGAACAGAAAGCTGATGAAGCACTCGAGCATTGCGAGTTTCTACTAAAGAGAGATCCCAATAATCCAATGTATTACGTTCAACGTGGGTCATGTTATCAGATACAAGAAAATACTGATGCCGCTATTAAGGAATTAGCTCATTCACTTGAACTTCATGAAGATGCCAAAATTCGAGGAATGTTTCTCTATTTGAAGACCCCTAACATTCCGCTTGTTAACCTCGCTGCATTAGACAATAGCGGCGCATCTCTCCTAGCTCGAGCGTTATCTAGTGCTGATTTGTCGTTCATTCCAGAATTGGAAGAAACCAGTAAGCAAATGGCTGAACTTGGTGACAAGATGCAAGATGATATCATGGCAGCAAAAGAACCAGAAGCGTTCATGAAACAAATTGCAGAAACGTGTATAGAACGGGGAATATATGCTGATGTGAATGACCTTCTGAAGAAATATGGAAACATTGGTGAAGTTAATAATCAGCTACAGATACTTGAGTCCAAATCAGGAATAGTTGGACGGTTTGCTGAATTCTACCATTTGAATTTTGTCCATTTTGAAAAGAAATAGGATGAGCAATATACTCAATGACTTGGTAGCACGGCAAATGCGTTACACTCCGGTTGTTTGAGATACCGATCATCGAGTACCTGCCCACATCTTTCAGTTAGTTCCAGACCGCGGCTGACCATTCTTAAAAAACCCCTAGGTGTTTTTTCTGTTCATATCCAGACTTAGAGCTCATGACAGTGCAAAGACACCAGAGTGTTCACGTCCTACACTGCTTTTCTCTTTTTCATGATAATTATTGCGACTATAGTAATAACTGCAAATCCAATCCCTGCGCCTAGAACTAGAACAAAATTCCATGTCCCAAGTGTGCCTTTGTTGGAGTCGAGGTGTTCAGTAGAATAACGGGGTATCTACAGGCGTTATCTTCCTATAATCCCGCTAAGAAACAGGAGTTTCTTGACAGACATAGATACTCACTATAATTATGGACTCATCTGGTTGAACTTGAATCCACATTCTGATGATGTTTAGATATAATGAACCATCCTAGTTCTTCAAAGTTCATTAGGGCAATCATCATAAACGGAGTTGTGAGACTCCAGCTAAGACTTGAAGGCATTAGTAAGACATCAATAGGCCAAACTACTACTAGGAAGATAATATTCACTAGTAATAAAACACCATTTGCTGTTTTCCATCGGCTCGACTCAACAGAGACTTGTTCTTGTTCTATTCCGAAGAATGTACTTACTTTATGACGTGAAAGGCCAAATAGGAAAGGAATGATAATAAAAACATCATACACCCACCAATACTCCCACCATAACGTACTGAGAGAAACCAGAATAAGTTCTGCAAAGCCACATAGAGTGTTCAGACCTATGAGATATACTCCAGACACCCTCATCATCGATGCACCTCAATAGCTAAGTTATAGTGTGACACTTATTTTCTTTTCGACACCTAAGAGAGAGGTATCAACACCTGAAACTCAATCCTCACATATCCTTGCCAAGATGCAGGAGTGTCTTGATATACACAGGTATTCACTGTAGGATTTTTCAAGGAGGACCTTTCCCGACTTTCTCGATGTACTTGTCAAATTCATCTCCCATCATGACTTCAACATACCAGGTCATACCAAAAGCCTCGGATTCCTTGATCCATGAGTCTTTTTCCGGATCTCCACTGGATATCCCCAAAATCACGATGTCAAAGTCCTTTATGGATCCTCGATGCTTCTTGACATAGTTTACTACACTGGAATATTCCTCCAGAGACATGTCTTCACTCATCGATAAAGGAAACACACCATCGTATCTTGCCGCTCTTCGGAACGGAGCTTTCAACGGCCATGTACCTGCACACCATATTGGCACACGTGGTCGCTGAATTGGACGAGGATTGAATGTGACCTCATTAATATTATAGTGCTTCCCAGAGAATGAAAATGGTTTACCAGACCAAAGCCCTTCAAGAATAGCTAAAGACTCGTCTAGTTTCTCAGCTCTAACTTTGAGATTAGTTTCTTCTCCGAAATTTCCATAATCATTATCCGAAGAACCCCCTAATCCAACTCCAAGAATGAACCTTCCCTTAGAAAGAATGTCTAAAGTAGCGACCTCCCTTGCTACTGTCTGTGGGCGTCGTCTCGGTAGTGGTGTCACTGTTGTACCGATTCGAATCTTTTCCGTACGTGCTGCTATGGCTGCAAGTGTGATCCATGGGTCTGCAATCAAATGGTCCTTTCCTGCATAATTGTGGTCCCACATAAAGAAACCATCCCAATTTGCATCTTCAGCTGCAATTGCCAATTCTAGGAATTTATTGGGATCTCCTTGAAGTGCGAAGTTAGAGATATAGACTCCATATTTCATTGCAGTACACGGTCGGATGGGTTGAACAACCAAGTAATATTATGTTCACTCTCTTATTCAGA
Source organism: Candidatus Thorarchaeota archaeon (assembly GCA_048884945.1). Classification (GTDB taxonomy): domain Archaea; phylum Asgardarchaeota; class Thorarchaeia; order Thorarchaeales; family Thorarchaeaceae; genus SMTZ1-45. The sequence continues at coordinate 3,498 of JBHLQJ010000231.1, forward strand.
GTGTTTTTTCTGAAGTCATTACAATGTTTGACGAGCTTCAATCCTACTAGTTGATACCCTTTTACTTTCTGTTGGAGGTTGAACGTAATCTAAATATGGACCATCCACCAAAATAGACAGTCAATTATCATTGAGAAGGTATTCTGTTATGCCAACCGAAGATATCCAAAGTGAGCCTGAGTTGGAAAAGGACAAGATGATGGGGTACGTAAAGAGTATCCCAGGTGCAGTGCAAAAAGCCCAAGTTGTGACTGACAAACTTGGAGAAGAAGAAAGAAGAAGAAAGAAGATACAGCAGGGCATTCAAATCCTGATATGGGTCTTATTCCTCTCTGTAGTAATCATCGAACTGACACTTGCAGTGAATTTATCGATAGGAGTTGCTCGCCTTGATATTGAACAGCTGATTGTGATGTCTGCGCAGATGACTCAGCTAGCTATTATAGACAAACTGCTGATTGTTGCATTACTTGGAACAGTCGTGTTTGAAAAACGAGAGTGAAGTGTCAATTCTCTCAGAGCCAACACTCATCATTTAATCCTGCAAAGAAAGCAGGAGTTCTTTGACAGCCATAAGTATGCTCTCTAGCTTGTTTTACGCTGCGGCATGACTCAAATCGCAAGTGTTTAATTCAGGATGTTGTTTAGGTATAAGCTCACTTTAGTTCGCGTTAATGGAGTGGAGCGAGAAATGATTAGAGAACGTGTAGGAATTCAACCTACTCTCAAGAAAACCATCACGGTAATGCTGGCCATGATTCTTGTGGTTCCAGCGATTCTACCTGTCATATCTGTTCATGCAAGACCAGGAGCCCAATGGACTATTATGGTGTATCTGGATGCAGACAACAATCTTGACTACTATAGCAGCGTGAACGTTGAGGATATGATGACAGTAGGATCGACCGAGGACGTTAATGTAATTGTACTTTGGGACAGGTACGACGATGTAGCCAATTTATACAAGGTCGACGCTGGAATTCTTAGTTTGGTAGACGGATTCGCACTCAATGGGATTGAAGCAAACATGGGCGATCCCGATACACTCACGGATTTTGTCAAGTTCTCAACAAAGCATTTCAGAGCTGACAACTATGCT
>JBHLQJ010000232.1:0-4583 GCA_048884945.1 Candidatus Thorarchaeota archaeon
GAAATCCCGACTTCTCATAGAGAAATCTAGCTGGATTTGATAGAGTCACAGCAAGATCGATTGTTTGGATGGAATCATCTGAATGTAGTATATCATGAATCGTATTAACGAAAAGTGCTTATCCCATAGGTGTTTCATCTATCCGGAAAAAGCAATGCTGAGCAAGAGCAATTAGAAAACATCCATTGACTCAGGTTGACAAACCTTTTGAAGAAGCTGTGAGTAAATATTATACTACAATGATAGACGACAAGTATCTTGTGGCATTACTCATAATTCTTACTGCCGTTCTCTTACTTTTATACCTCATACTTGCATTCACACACCCATACTTATAGCGGCTTTGGCATTGACTGGATTGCTCAAAGGTTTCTATGGGCAACACCTCAAGTCTCCCTCCAATGTTGACTTCTCCTGATTTCCGGAATTCCTATAGTACCCATGTTGAGTGGTTTTGTATCAACAGCAGATTCGATCTTCCTGAAAAAGGGATTCATGTTCAATTATTCCCATCTGGATAATTGGTTCGATACGAACATTATCCATAAATAATATTGAATGTCTACGTGTGACCCAATATGACAGAGCAGATGCCCACACTGTTCATCGGACATGGTTCACCGATGAATGCCATAGAGGAAAACGAATTCACAGAAGGTTGGAGAGATATAGCAAAATCTGTTCCTAGACCAAAGGCTATCGTTTGTGTTTCAGCTCATTGGTTCATCCCATCCGCTCAGGTAATGCATTCGGCACATCCACGAACAATCCATGACTTCTATGGATTTCCTCCGGATTTGTACAAAGAGCAGTATCCAGCTCCTGGCGACCCGAAGTTGGCCGAGAAAATATCATCATTTCTCATGCAATATTCAATTGGGCTTGATAACATGTGGGGTTTTGATCACGGAACTTGGTCTGTTCTAAAGAAGATGTATCCTGAAGCTGACATACCCACAGTTCAGCTGAGCATTGATTATTCAAAACCTCCAAAATACCATTTTGAGCTGGGGCAAAACCTCGAGTTTCTTCGTGACCAAGGCGTTATGATCATTGGGAGTGGGAATTTGGTTCACAACTTGGGCGCAGTAGTTTGGAACCGACCAGATTCAGCGTATAATTGGGCTAAGCAGTTTGAAGAAGCAATCACTGAATCACTATACAAAGACGAAGAGCTAGTATTCCTCAGTTTCGATGGTATTGAAGAAACAGCGCAGAAGTCTCACCCATCCTTAGATCACTATCTACCCCTGTTATACGCTGTAGGTGCGGGCGGCTTGAAGAATAGACTAGGAGTGTACAATCAAAAAATCATCCATGGTTCGATATCAATGACTTGCTTCAAGTTTGGATAGGTTTTTGCATGTCTAAGAAAACCTCAATTAGAATTCATCTAGCCCTTCATGGTCAATCCATGTCTTGTAATATTGGTCGAACTTCCCCCGTATCCCCAAAGACGCAATCAAGCCAGTCATGAAGTCGTCCAATGTACGTGTGAGACGGAGGTATTTTGAGTAGCCTTCTTTCCTCAATCTATCGCATTCTGTCTTGATGCCATTTAGCTCACAATTTAGTTCTTTGACCAGACGATTTCGAAGCTCTCTGTATTCATTAATGTGAATATGAGTTCCTAAATTTCGCGCCTTCAAGAGTCGAAATCCGTTGCTGGTTCTCCAGAGGCGAGAAACATCGATCCAATCCTTTGTCAATTTTGGAATCATCTCATCAGTTTCCTCTATGACGAACAGCGTTTCGCGATATCTAGCTTCGATTAAATCTGAAATGATGATGGCAGACCTAGTTGATGAAATTCGATTAATATTGAAGAAAAGAGTCGAGCCACCATTTCTAATTTGATCCTCAACCAATCCAATTAGCGAGTCAAAAAGACTGTCAGAAGCATGAGCGATGCTTCTATCATCCTGAACTGAGCCTATTTCATTGAAGATGTTGCAATCGATTCCCAGAAGTTCTGGTAACATGAATATTGATAGGATAACATGATTTGTCTTTAGCCAATGTTTTTGGTATAGCGATTCCATTGCCAATCTTAGATGGTTCGATATCTGCATCCAGTCTGAATCTTTCCTAAAATCTTCAATTCCTCTTCTAACAGCATCTAGGTCGTTGGTAAAGAGTGCCTCCTTCAGTTGCTCAGCTGGAATATCCATGATATCACAATACTAGACATCATCCTCTTGTGATTTTTGCTAACTCTTTGTCGTCTTCCATGTAGTCACAAAATATCGTCGGTGTGATTATGTGTTTGATAAACTAAACAAATATTGGTTGGAATGATAGTTTTATTAGATTTCTTTACAAAGTGTTTATCAACCGATTATCGGGGTCTAGGGTTGCCAGAGAGAGGGACGCACGAAGAGCCGCCAAACGCAATAGAGTTGGATATTATCCGCTCTTTTGGATGGTCTATTGTAGAGGTAGAAGAAACGCTATATGAAAGATTCCTTCACATTTCATCAGCTCGTTCTCTAACTACACGTGATTTATTCCAAAAATATCTTAGAGAAATGGAAGCAAAAGGCTTCATATCTCCATTACACCTTCATGGTCTAAAGGGATACAAGCGACTTCTTGCAGACAAAGAGATTGGAAGATCTATCTATCCTAATGTTCCGCTGGATGAAATGCGTCTTGCTGTAGGTAGTATTCGAGCCAAGTCAACAATCGAAAAACAAAAAGCACCACCAAAAATTACAGAGGACTTGCTTTCTCTATCAGAGAATGTTGGAAAAGGACTCCAAGCGGCACTTGAAAACTGGATGCTTCGTGAGACTGGGCGCATAAGCAAAGGAGCTATTCATGAGCATATGAGGAACATGTATCATGCTCTGAATAAATCCGAGGAAGACCTCTTTGAATATGTTCGCACACAAACACCAGGGATTCTTATCGAAGTAGGTCAGATTTTGAGGTCTCGCGGATCTGATTTCCTACTTCTATCACTACGTTTGACTGAAGCAAATATAAGAAAATACAGCTACTGAGCTTCAGTCGTAGCTGAGTATGAAATTTTTCAGAGGATGCACCTAGCTGATGCATTGGATTCATATATTATAACTAGAAGTCAGTAGCTCGTGCAACTATGATTCTTGAATGGACTAATAGCGATAAGACATTGGTTCGCAGCCTCTTTGATACGTTTGATAAGGCCAAAGCACTCATCCTACCAGCAATTGACCAAGATCGGTGCGAACTCTGGGTCGACTCACTTGACGCTCCCTCTGTAGTTTTATGGGAACTAAAGAACTTGTGTGCACTTACAGGCGATTATACTAGTCCTGCTGCACAGGAACTCATCAATAAAATCGAGCCAATGCAAGCTCTTATCGTGTCTAGTAAGGATTGGATTGACTTTGTTAGGAACAGGTGGGGATCACGATTAGGCATTCAAGAGAGAACGAGGTTGTGCCCTGATTCTCTCGATATCAATCATCTTAGAAAATTGATGAGTTTGGTTCCGGATGATTTCACGCTAGAACGAATGGATCTAGATACTGTGAGGTCTCTGGATAAACGTACTGCAATGCATATTCCATTATTTTACGGGGACTCAGATGCATTCTATAATAATGGTGTAGGATTCTGTATAAAGCATGAGGGAAAGGTTGTAAGTTCAGCCTCTTCTTTCGCACCATTCATAGATGCATTTGAGATTGAAGTATACACGGAGAAAAATCCCATTTATCGCAGAAAGGGATTGGCCTCCGCAGTGTGTGCTGCACTGATGGTCTATGCTTTGGAACATAATATAATTCCTCATTGGGATGCAGCAAATGAGGAATCTCTCGCGCTTGCTCTTAAACTTGGATATACTGATCCTGAACCATGGCAGATATTCTTCTTAAAGCCAGGGTAATGAATTATTTACTCAGATCATTCATTTCCTCTATACTAAGATGATTACAATCACAGCAAGTGCTGTACCGATGGCAATGATAGCTGGGATAAGTGGTTCAATCGTAAAACCTACGCGCACAGAAAAGCTCGCAGTTTCTCTTTCTACCTCAAGAGTGAGAAACTCTCAATCGAAATGCTGATTGCTATTTTATTATACTAGAAGATGGATTAACGCCTTTAGAGCGACAACACACGCACACAAAAAAAAATCGATATCTGGAGACTCTAAATGTTGAGTCTCCAGTTTTTTTAGATTTTTGAACCTATCCTACAATGGAAAATCCATCGAAGACAAGTGTTGGAACACTTATGCCAAAGGGGATGACAAGCGAGTTGTTTGCCACCTCTCGAAGATTCTTGAGCCCCTCATAATAGTTTCCAGCAACAGAAACTGGCTCAACTGAACCTTTCAGTTCCCCATTTTCCACAAGAAACGCGGATGTTGCAACACAGGAAAAATCGCCAGTAGAAACACTCGAGTGGAATATCCCTATTGGAAAGTCGCGAATGAGAATTGCTTTACCATCGATAGACGAGATAATGTCTTCTTCATTCTTCTTCCCTAAAGCTACTTCAAGCCATTTTATAGATGCAGTTGGTCTACTCTCGTAAGGCGTGGAACCTCCAAAAGGACCTCCACCTCGTGCGCAGTTTCCGGTGGAATC
>JBHLQJ010000233.1:0-4556 GCA_048884945.1 Candidatus Thorarchaeota archaeon
TGACTTCAAGTAGCTTCATCGCAGGTACAGGAGAAAAGTAATGCATACCAATTACCTTACCCGGTCGACCTGTGACTTTACCAAGCTCGGTTATACTCAGCGATGAGGTGTTCGATGCAAGGATTGTTTGAGGTTTGGCAACATGATCCATCTCTTTGAACAGTTTCTTCTTGACATCCATGTTCTCGAACACAGCTTCAATGACCAAATCCACATCGCTAACTGCTTCACCCAGATCTGTTGTAGTAACTATCTGACTGATTATCTTCTCCTTATCTTGAACATGTAACTTCCCTCGTTTGATTCCCGATTCAATATACTCAGTGATTCTTGACAGACCTCGATTAATTGCTTGGTCATCTAAATCTGACATTATAACATCATATCCGGACGCTCGAGAAACATATGCAATCCCAGCGCCCATAAGACCAGCACCAATGACAGCTATTCTTTTGACATTCATTTCCCTCACTCCTTCTTTCTGAAAGCTAATCTCATGTAGGGTTTCCCCCAGCGCTCATTATACATTAATCCTTCAAGTGGTGGACGACTGGGACCCAGATGCCTTGTTGTAACAGGAACACCAATACAAAATGCAGTAAGTGGAGTCCAAATTGGTGGAATGCCGATTCTATCACGTATTAATTGAGTATGGCGTGAGTCTGAACATACAAGTGCTTCATAACCGCAACCATATCCCATAGCGGTGGCGACCATCCACATATTCTGTATAGCCATTCCTGCAACGACAGATCCAAAGAGCTCATTGGGATACAATTTTGTCGCATCGTGCCAAGCAGGGCATGCACACACAATAATGACTGTGTCACTCTTTTCAGGATACCTGAAGAGAGTTCCTTCACGGAGCCGTGAAAATACTGCAGCCCGAAATTCGTCCTGAATATACCAATTTCTGCCACTTGTGAGCTCAAAAGGAGCTGATCCAAAAACGGTCTGCGCATTTTCCTGTGCTATGTCTGCCAGGAATTCTTTTGTTTCTTGGTCATCTCTTATAATGATAAATCGAATCATCAACATGTTCTCAGGACTTGGTGCATGTCTTGCTGCATCCAGAATTAGTTCGATGTGGGAATCAGGTATTTTCTGGCCTGTAAATTCGCGAATAGAACGTCGAGATTGAACATGTTTCATCACGTCCAGACCTAGAGCTATCTTTGTTTCATCCATGTTCTTAGGTTGTATATCCAACGATTCGTTAGCATCAGTGGTCATTCTGTCACCTCAGATGGGATACTGGAAAAGGAAGTTCTCTCTTTCAGTGTGTTCCCAGTCCCTTACCCTTTGAATTACATTGATTCTTATGGGAGAGGTGCTATTTATACGAACTCGTCTCAATTTCTGATTTAGGAATCGCAGACTACTTGTGTTTGAACTCGGGCTTACGCTTCTCAAGAAAAGCAGCAACGCCTTCTTCTTTATCCTCAGTGTCGAATGATTTGCAAAATACATCTACCTCAAGGGCAAGATTATCATCAAGTGATAGTTGCCAAGCATTATTCATCGATTCTTTTGCTAGCTTGAGTGCAACTCCAGATTTTTCTGCTAATTTCATCGCAAGTTCTTTCACTCCAATATGGAGAGCTTCGACAGACTCAAACACCTTGTTCACCAAACCTATGCGTAAAGCCTCTTCCGCTTTGATTTGATCTCCGGTAAATACAAGTTCCTTCGCTATTCCGAGGCTCACCAATCGGGGTAATCTAACTGTACCACCATAGCCAGGTATTATGCCAAGGTTAATCTCAGGTTGACCAAATCTTGCATTTCCAGATGCATATCGGATGTCACATGCCATTGCAATTTCACAACCACCACCTAGCGCGAAGCCATTAACAGCAGCTATTACTGGCTTGTCCATTGATTCAATGAATGTGCAGAGTTCCTGACCATTTTTAACAAGAGGTCGAATAATTTTTCCTCCTTTTCCTTGAAACTCTGTTATGTCTGCACCGGCTGCAAAGGCTTTCTCACCTGCACCAGTCAAAACAATTACACGTATTGTTTTGTCATCTTCAGCTTTTTTGAAAAGATCTCTTAGAGTTTTCACTACTGCAGAATTCAACGCGTTGTATTTTGCAGGTCGGTTAATTGTGATAGTCGCAATCCCATCAGCTACTTCATAGAGAACTTCCTCTTCAGTCATGGTTCTTCCTCCTGACGAATGGCCGTTATGGTTCAAAGGTAAGTAATAAGCCTTCGCGCGTATGACGCACGCATCACTTAATGTTTAATTACTTGTTTGCATACTATTGCGTGACATCACCCGGAGATTGAAATCATGGCGATTTCAGAAAAGAGAGATGTATGGAAGCAAAGCCTTGCTGCAATGAAAACATCTCTTGAAAGCACATACGATTTCAAAACAATTGTTCAAGAAGAGGCACAGTTACTTAAAGGACTACGAGATTTAAAGGACTACATAATTTTCTCGGACTACAGACGCAACTTTGGCAAACGTAGATTGAATGACATCAAGAGTGAGATTGATACAGCTCTCGTGAGAATTGATTGTTGTGATTCAAAAGAAGCATCTATTATCTATCTAGAAGCCTTGAAGACTGTCACATTGCAGACAAAATGGGCATCAATTCTAGAAAAACTCTCTCAGCATGACCATCGATTTTCTTGATAATTCATGTCATTAAGCAATCATTCATATTACTAGCATATTTGATAGTTCTAAAATTATCAGGTGAATGACTATCCCGACAATATTAGACCAGAACTGCTGTGATGGGTGTGGGACCTGCGTGAAGGTCTGCAGATATGGAGTCTATGAGAAGCTCGATGAGAAACCTCAGGTGACTCACGTTCAATATTGTAAAGATTGCGGGAATTGTATTCAGGAGTGCCCAAATGGATGTATCTCATTTAGAAATAACAATACTAAAAGATAATTAAAATAAACAGAAAGGAGAGCCCTGAGGCTCATCCTTTTTCTAAACGAGCCACTTGTATGTGACCATTTTGTCTTGATGCTCAAAAGCAAGTTTGAGAGACATTCCCACAGTTGGAGGACCCATTGGATTAGTGATATGTGCAGTCAATCTAAGCCCAGATGGGAACTCACCAATTGCGACAATGTATGGTTGCTTCGATGATAGACTCTCAGGCGCAAAATCAACAATGACATATGAATAGAGCTTTGCTTCTCTCTCGGTGAATTCGGTCAGTTCACATTCACTCAGATCTTTCTGACAATGCTGTCTAGGAGGAAGATACTCAGATCCGCATTTTGTGCACTTGCTCTTCATGAGCTTCCCTGCATCGAGTGCTACCAGAAATTTATGAAAGAAGGGAGTAATCGCTTTATCAGTGGAGTAACCAAGATAGAGTTCTTTCTGTTCACTCATTTCCTACCATCCCCTCTCAAATATGAACACATTGACAAATTGACCAGATTGTCCTACATTATGGGCAAGACCATACTTTACATCATCAATCTGTCTGGAAGGTTTCTCAGCTTCACCTCTCATTTGTTTTAGAATTTCGTAGGTCATCGAAACTCCAGTTGCTCCTAGAGGGTGACCTTTACTCTTGAGACCTCCATCACAGTTCACAGGAATTCTGCCATCATGATAGTTATCCTTGTTCTCAACAATTTCTGGGCCCTTGCCAGGTTCAGCAAAACCAAGGTCTTCATAGGCAATTAGCTCTGCGATGGTAAAGCAGTCATGAACTTGGGCCATATTGATGTCTTTAGGTTCAATACCAGCCATCTTGTAAGCCGCTTGTGCTGCACGTTTTGCACCTGGAATTGATGTTAGACTAGTTCGGTCTTGAATCATCATTTCAGACGCACCAGCACCGATTCCTTTAATCCACATCGGTCGGTCTGTAAACTCTTTGACCCGGTCTTCAGCTGCTATAACTACTGCAGCAGCGCCATCTGTGATTAAGCTGCAGTCATATAGATTCAAAGGCCTACAGATAGGAATTGCATTATTTGCCTCTTCAAAGGATACCTCCTTCTGAAGATGAGCCTTCGGATTCTGTGCTCCGTAATGATGAGACTTCACCGCAATCTTTGCAAGAATGTCATGCTCCATACCATACTCACTCATGTATCGCGAAGCCATTAGAGCATAGAATGCAGGGAAACTAATTCCGAAGGGATATTCCCAACGCATATCACCAGCCTGCGACATATACTCAGTCGCAGTAGCTGAAGATACTCGATTCATTTGCTCGACTCCAAGGACCAACATCACATCATAAAGCCCTGCAGACACCATCCCCCAAGCAGCCCTTAGGCTTGCAGTTCCTGTTGTGCATGCAGACTCAACTCTCATATGTGGTTTGTCTTGAAGCCCTATATAATCAGCAATCAGAGCGGATCCTGCACCCTGACCGGTGAATTGCGATGCAGCATATGAGAGAACGCTTGCGTCGATCTTGTCCTGTGCGATTCCTTCATCATAAATTGGTTTGTAGGCTTCAGCACAGAGCTCTCTCATCGTTGCATCGTATCTCTTTCCAAATTTGCTGTGGCCACCAGCGACAACAGCAACCTTTCTCGCCATTTCATATCCTCC
>JBHLQJ010000234.1:0-4508 GCA_048884945.1 Candidatus Thorarchaeota archaeon
GTTTCATTATCAGACATGGAAAGACCGGATTGTTGATGAAGGACAGGTTTCTATTGTGCAAGGTCGAGACTATATACATTCAGAGGCAGTCTATATCCATACCAAGTCAATAATCAAATATGAACCCTCATCATCTTTGCATGTGTTCAAGAAGAACCATCGAGAAGGAGTTCATTCTAAAATAAATGGTTTAGAAATGGATGAAACAGACCTAGACCTTTTAGAAGCTCTTCTACAAGGTAGAGGAATATGGACTAATTCAAATTTCCTTGCTAAGAAATTAGGGATACATCGAAGAACTGTACAACGCCGTCTGAAACTCCTTCTAGATGAGCGAGTAATCTCTCCTGCAGTTTCTCGATTTCCACGAGTCTGGGTACCACCTCAATATTTCATGGTGCTCTCATTGCTTGAAATTAAAGCGCACAAAGAGCGAATCCAAAATGTACTAGCTGCAGACCCTCATATTTCGTTTTTAGCAAAAACAACAGCTGGCCGTTACAATTTTCTCTCTGTTACTGGATTTTATAGAATAGCGGACCATCTGAACTGGGAAGAGGAGTATGGGCAGAGGTTCTCAGGCTCAATTGGTGCTATAAAGAATGTCTACCTGTCACCAGCTATGACCTTCTCAATTCACCAACAGTATGTTGCACTTACGTTTTTGGATCAGCTTGCAAATCAATTACGAGGAAAGAAAATTATAGATACAATTCGTGGATAGATAGAAATCAAATCTGAAGTCTCAAAGAGTTCGTATCTTTTGGCTCATTTAACTTGAAATCATTTATTGCGAGCATTGCCTGTTGAATTAAGTGCCTAGAGAATCAATAGTTTGAGAATGCTAAAGCAATGATTAAAAGTTCTAATTCTTCTGCAATTGCCCCTCAGATTCGATTCTACTTCAAATGCATTAATACACGCTTGCGTATTTAGCAATCAAGAAAAATCATGCCTGAGTTTCATGAATTTATGAATGATTTCACATTCGCTACATATTCCTCGAGGGACAAGCATGACTTAGAGAGTCTCCAGAAAGGAATGGTTGCGATAACCGCAGGTTTAGGAGCCAACATCATCGAAAAGACTGGCATTACTGAATTGGGTCAGTCAGTAGGTGTTATAATGAAAAACAATGCAGATGAAATAGTTGGTGGCGTGTTTGGAAACACATTCGGATGTTGGTTGTACATCTCTCTTCTTTGGGTTGAGAAGCCATTAAGGAATCGGGGTCATGGTACAGAATTAATGAGTATCATAGAAAACGAAGCAGTAAAAATGGGTTGTACTAATGCTCATTTGGATACATACAGTTTCGAAGCACGTCCATTCTACGAACGACTGGGATATGAAATGTTTGCAGCTTTGGATGATTATCCAAAAGGGTACTCAAAATATTTCCTAAAGAAGCGACTAGCTACGTAGATCTTCGAGAATAACCAACAATATCTTACTTGACCAATTCCAATCCACATTTCTGACAGAACTGCGCTCCTGCTTCTACTACTGCACCGCATTTTGGACATTTTCCAGAATATCTACTCCAAATTGTGAGCAGTCTTTCAATATCATCGCGTTGCAAAAGCCTTCCTCGCAAAAGTTCCTCTAATCCTTCCACTAACTTTTGCTCACCTTTTGGAGCTAACAGCATGTTACCATTTGCACAAGCAGTTTCGAAGGACTCTTTGAATGATTGGTCACTTTTCAACCAATTATCTATTAAGGTATTAATGGTGACATCAAAATCTTTACTCAAAGTATTGCCCATTCCCATGTTCAGAAAGTTTCCTTCAGGTAGGAACATAGGTGTAAGTATTTTTTGAGACCGATCATCGTATTTTGCTACATATACGTGTATATCAAGAAGTGTTAGGGGGGCGAGGTCGCTAATTGAATTATTATCAAGTGTCCAATTCATTAGACCAAGAAATTCTTGTTGAAACGCTAGTACTCTCTCTTCTATTGCTCGCTCGGTCTTGTTTATTGCAGTATTCACTTGAGTCTTAAGATCATTAAGCTCTTTTGTCTTGAATTCTATTTCATCTCTTCCTTCATCAATTCTTTTCTGTCGTTCTTGGATTTCAGTTTGTAGCATAGCCTCTGCTTTTAGTTTGTCTGCTTCATATTTCGATTGAGCTTCAGCCACATGTTTCTGCAAATCAGCTTTTTTAGCTTCCATTGTATCCAAAGGCTGCTGACTTTTAGACATGGTACTCTTCAGAGAGCTAACGAGATTACTATAGACCTCAACAGCACCTTCCGTATCTGCCTCTTTCTGGCTAATTTGTGCTCTCGCATTTCTTATGACATCGATAATATTAGTGAAGAACTGCTCAAGGTCGTTGACGGATCTAGAGAAGTCTGCAGTCATGGCTCGTAAGTTCATCTTGTGTTTTTCACGCAATTCATAAAGCTTGTCATCTTTGTCCTTCGTGAGTTTAGCAATTTCCTGTTTTGCTCTCTCTTCCATCGTTCTAATTCGTTCACTTCCTCTCTCCAATTCCAAGTTTGTTATGTTTTCTAGAATTGTAGTTTGAGCACCATAATTCTCCCTGATCAACTTCTGCAGAGTTTCTAATGATTCTATGCGAAGCTTTGAAGACTCCGATATTTTCCTGAACTCTTCTGTTCTCTTTAGTGCAACAGCTGAGTCAATAAGAATATTAACTCTGTTAGATTCAGCTGCAGGATCGGAAGGAATAACGTAATTCCCAATCATATTGATTAATGCAGGTTCGATTATATTAGCAATATCTACGGTGTGACTGTCAATTTTCTCTAGGAGTGGTTGTATCTTTAAGGAAACCTTCGGAATATCTGTTGCTTGAGAAAGCTCAGAGCTAACTATTCTCTTTACTTCACTTGCTCCTTTCATGTCAGTGAAATGAAACTCCTTTCTCATACTACTAGCTGCAGCGAGAACAATTGATTTTGTTGGTGAAGTTTGTACAATCCAGAATGGAAGCGATAAACTACTCAAACTAACTATCCTGGTCCTTTTTCCTTTCTGAGACTCTGCAGAGGCTAGTGCAGTAGCCAAACCAACGCTTTCGGACTCAGGTCTGACATTTGAGCCGTCTTTCTTAAACAAGAAATTTAGATACAGATTCCTAACCACTCAAACACCACCTTAGAAGTTATCAAAGATGCAATTGTAATTATGCCTTTTTACGAAGTACTATGTGTTCTATTTTCTCTGATTGGAAAAGAATACAATAGCATAGAATATGAAAATTGCATTATCCGATATATACTGATGTTTCGAGGTTTACTATTCATCATTATCTTGGATTCATATGATGTATTTTACAACAGTAGACTAAAGAGGGCACAGTAGATGGTAGAGATGATTAGGTGCAAAATACCAAGAGGAATCACTGTTTTGTTAAATTCTGACCAACTTAAAGGTTTCAAGTTTTCCTCACAAACCGACACGACAACTATGTTTGGTGCATCTCCAAAAGGTACAACATAACCGCCAGCATTAGTTCCCAGTGTAAGAGAAATTGGTATCATTGCATTCACTTCTGTCAAGTCTCTAGCTGCTGGTGCCATCAATATACCAACTGCTTTAGCATCAATAGGAGCCATCAAACCCCCAGGGATAAGAATCATAGCAATGATGGCAACGAATACATTTGATTCTGCTACTCCTAGGAGTACTCCTGCTAAATCTTGAATCACTTCTGTCACGACTAAAGCTTGGACAATTCCCATCATGCCAGCTAAGAAGAAGACAGAATCCCACGATAATCTCCTGAATAGATCTCGCGCTCTATCTCTAGTTGGAATTAACAAAGCTGCTGCAACAACAAGTGCAATCATAGATGATTGTTCTGGGAGGATTATAATTCCAAGAATAAGTACAGTCATCCCTATGCATGCTGCGATTAAATCAAACCTTGATCGAATGGTTACATTCGGATCCATCGCAAACATGTCTGTAAGGTCTCTCTCAATCGTATCATCCAGAACATCTGCAAATTTCCTCATCATATAAACAAGAGTTATGATAAAGAGGATTAGTGAAAGTGGAATTAATGTAAAAAACATCAGACCTGTGTTTATTTCAGCAAGAAAGACAATGACTAGATTTGTTATAGAACCAATAGGTGATGGAAATGATGCTACGCAAGCCACCACAGCTTCACTCATTAAGTATGGTCTAAAATCGACATCAATAGCATTACAAACCTGTACAGTGAACGCGCTCACGATAAGCATCGTAGGTAATGGATCGAAGAACAAAGAAATGAGAAACACTAAGACCAGGAAGTACTTGAATATCCGTTTTGGATTCCCAGCAGTTCTCACTGCTAATATCAGTGCAACATATTGGAATAGTCCTGATGATGCGACAACAGAAACAATGATCATCATGGATGCGACAAAGAGGATTGGCATGTATAATTATGGAGACAGGGTTGATTTGCCGTTCACGGAGCACGACAAAGACAGGCCTTGGGTCGAACGCGGTGTGTGGCCGGCGCACTGGCTTGTGTGGGGCG
>JBHLQJ010000235.1:0-4489 GCA_048884945.1 Candidatus Thorarchaeota archaeon
TTGGTCTATTACCTGGAAGGAAATTCATGAACTTCTACATCAATGATATTGAGTTCTTTGATGGGGATGAACCGGGCGTTCTTGAGCTCCGGTTTATCTCAGATGATCACTTGGTAGGCGATCTAGATTGGGAGCAATTCAAAAGAACGGCTCGTGAGGTAATTGATAGTAAGAAGTACAAAAAGATACATCTCATCGCAGCTCGGCCAACTCAAAATGTCTATGCTTCAGTAGTGCCTTTACAACCATGGGCATTCACAAGACTTGTTCCTGTTGCTGAATCTCCAGATGCTATTGATAATGTTCTGAAGATCAATGGAAATCAAGTCACTAATCGTTTCTATTTAATTTCGTTCAATAAGGATGGAACGCTAAGCGTCTTCGATAAAGAGCTAGGCATAAGATATGATAGGCTCCATATTTTTGAGGACTATGGGGATCGAGGTGATGAATATACATTCGGAAGAGTGGGTCCTGAAAAAGCGGACATTAGAAATGTTAAGCGACATATTCTTAGTGCAGGTCCCATCACCGCTGAGATTCGACAGGAGATGGAAATTGAAGTATTCGAGTGCCTTGATGGCTCACGAGAGAAACGGACTGGAAAGATTAGAGTCCCAGTCGAATCTACTTTTAGATTCTATCGCGATACACCTAGAATTGAAGTGAAAACGAAACTCACAAACAAATCAAGAGACCACAGACTAAGAATTTGCTTCGATCTTCCCTTCAAATCTGAGAAGTCTCAGACTGAAACTCATTTTGGCGTTGTGGAACGAGATGGTTCCTCAGAAAAAGTACCAGAAGCTGAAGTACTAGATAAAACATATTCTTCATACCCAGAGCTGCCTTCAGGAATTCAACCACAAAAACAATTCATCAGAATTAATGACGAGAGAGCAAGAGGAGCGATTACTGTTTTTAATACTGGCCTACCAGAGGTTGAGCTAGTAGATAACAATCGAATAGCAATAACGCTCATTCGCTCGATAGGGTGGCTTTCACGAGCAGATATCCCAGAGAGACCAATCCATGCAGGACCAGGAGAAGAAGCACCAGGAGCACAAGAAATGGAAACTAAATATGAATTCAGCTATGGTTTTGCAGTTCACTCAAAGGAAGAACCCTTGTACGTGAGCTCTAATATCGCAAATTCGACATCTGAGAGCGTTTTAGTAACATATGCGAATCAATCAGAAATTCACACAAAACTGCTCAATCCAATCATCAAGATCAGCAATCCCAATGTAAGAATCTCTTCTATTCGGCTAAGAGAAGGCGTAATTCTTGTTACAATGTATAACATTGAGAACAATGAGATTAATGCGCTTCTGGAGCTCGACGACTCCTTTGAAACTTTAACAGAGGTCAAGATTGATGGAACGATAAAGCAAACACATGCTATAGATGGGAGGAATGTTAAACTAGTCTTCACCCCCCGTGAAATCAAGATGTGTCAATTGAAATAAAGGAGCTGACCATTTTTTCCGAAGAGCAACAACTTAAACAAATGTAAATTTGTATCAAGAGGTCGCTGCTAGAATTGAGGGTGTAAGAAGTGGATTAATGATAAGGGATAGTCACACATGCTAGTTTTCAACTTTCACTCATGTCATTATTTGGCTCATTTTCATTACGAGCATAGAAATACAACTGACTGTTGACCACTATAGAGTGCTAGATAGGGTTTCGATGAATGTAGTCTTGTTGATAGAAAAAATGCTATAGTTATCCGAGTCACTGTAAGGGATAGACGCCTTTCTTTGAAGCGTAATCATACAGCTCCAAAATCTTCTGCGGGGTAGACTCCGATTGAATATTATGGGCTGGTGCTAGTATGTAGCCGCCACCATGAGCAAGTGCATTTATTCGTATATCAACCTCTTCACGTACTTCTTCGATTGATCCCCGCTTGGCCATCACATGCTGAATGTCTATACCTCCATGAAATGTCAGCTCGTCGCCATATTTACTCTTGAGCTTGGCTGAATCCATTCCTTTTGCTAATGGTTGAATTGGGTTCAGGATGTCCACTCCGACATCAATTAGGTCCTGAACCAGTGGTTCTACTGCACCACAAGTGTGATGGAGAATCTTAACATGTGGTGCTCTCCTGTGAATGTCATCATAGATCTTTTTGTGTCGGTCTTTTATCATGCTTCGGTAAACTCTCGGACTCATTACAAGTCCATCCTGATGACCTAGATCATCACCAAACTGAAAGATATCCAAGTATTCACCAACCTCATCGAGAAAAACTCGGTTCATTTCTATAGCGAGTTTCGTGCTCTTTTCCATCATAGCTTCAGCGAGAACTGGTCGGCGTAGTAAGTCAACAAGGAACTTATCAAACCCTCTCATAAAATGAGCAGTCATCTCGACGATTCCCCAAGGGCCTCCTCCATAGCCCACAACGGCATATTCAGTTTCTTCATGAAGGTGTTTCGCCAGCTCTAGTACGCCATCCATCCTTGAAGGTTCCTCAGGATCAGGCCAGTCAAACTCCTCTACTTGTTCGACTTCTGTGAAGTCTGCCCACGGGTAGTATGTAACCTCTTCGTATTCTCCAATGATCTTCGTCCCGTATTTCCACTCTGTTTCTAAAGACCCATCTGGAAGAGGCTGAGGTTCAAAACCTGCAATTGATTTCATGTGAACTCGTCTGAAGTCGACATTCAATCGTTTCAGTAATTCTTCTGACGTTTTCCATGTTGAAAAGAGTCCCCACCTATGTGTCTCAGGAGCTATGATTCCAAGGTACTTCTTTAGATTCTCGTATGCTTGCTCCGTAGTCCAATAATCCAGCGGCACTCTGTCAGGTTCTTCATGATTCACTGTTTTATGAAATCTCTCTCTTGGTTTCAATTGAAACTAATCCTCGCATTATCTAATTATTCTATTCTCACCAGATCAATCATCTCAAGATTTACAACTTGGGAATGCGCATCAACGCGCTTTCTTTCAAAAAACTCATCTCATATTTATGTGGAATAAAGGTATTGCTCAACTTGTTGTGTTGACAGTGAAATGCCTATTGGTTTTGGATTCAATCCATCACAAAAATACTGAGAAGGTCGCTAGCGTTTTCTCAAGAGTTCTTGATGCACAAATTGTAACACCTCAGCAGATTAACCACGAAGAGCTAGAAGATTTTAGTCTGATAGGGTTAGGCTCAGGGATATATTATGAAAAGCACCATAGGGCTCTACTTGAATTTGCCGACAAACTAACTCCGGTCACCAACACGAAAGCATTCATTTTTTCTACCAGTGGAGTCACAACTTACGCCTTCGAATATCACACGCCACTTCGTGAGAAACTCCAATCTAAAGGGTAATTGATTCTTGGTGAATTCAATTGCAATGGTTTTAACGCCAATAGTTTTCTGAGATATTTTAGAGGAATGAACAGAGGAAGACCCAATCCTGAAGACCTTAAACATGCAGAAAAGTTTGCTCAGACCTTTAGACAGAATCTGCAGTAGATACAGAGCATTAATTAAAGAGAAAGTATGATGTTATAATCTAATTCATTGATGGAGTTTTAATGATGAATTCTAATGATGAGCTGATTGATGAAAAGCAGATGAGATTTCTGAAAAAACACTGGAGAATGACGATATTATTTGGTATAGTCTTTGCAGTCGCTGTGACAGTTGCCGTTCTTGTATTTCTCTGGTTTGTTGAAACTGCACAAATGACAGCCCTTTTACCATCAACACTTGGTGAGTTCACTGTTGGATATCTTATCACATTCATTTTGCATGTGATCTTTTGGGAACTTCTCCTTGTGGGAAGTTGGGTGCTTGTAATAGTCGTGGTGACATATATCAAATGGTACAATAAGCTTCCACAGGAAGAACGTATGACGGGACGTAAACGCGGTACGCGTGAAGAAGGCGATGCTATCGGTTTCCTGATTGGAGTGTTTTGGCTGATTATTATTTGGACCAGTGGTCGTTGGGACATTACCTTTAATGCATGGACGTTGACTGACTGGGTAATCACATGGCTAACTGCAGTTGGTTGGGTCTTCGTTATCTTTGGCATTCCTATTGCATTATACTTCATCTATTGGATAGTTACAAAGAAGAAAACAGAAACCTAATCACTTCTTGATTGGTGGGCTAGTTTTTTTTGCTAGTCCCACCCAGTATCTACTGGGAGGAAAAAGATTGAGCAGAATAGAATTAGTAAAGAGTAGGTTTTCTAAAACAGTAGAAAAAGAGGTTGAAGAATGGAGCACTGTTCCAGCTGTTGAGATTCCCACATCATTCGCTATAATCGTGGTTTTTGGATTGATAGTGGCGTACTTTGCTGCTCATCTGATATGTCTAACATAAATTTGAAGCTCAGATTCTTCTTGTTGGCTCATCTATACAACCTTCCTAGGTGTTTCTTGACACTTCATTTATTACTTACGGACCACCGCTTCAAGTCTGTGTCAATAATGAAAGCAATGGTAACTACCAAATATGGACCTCCTGAAG
>JBHLQJ010000236.1:0-4477 GCA_048884945.1 Candidatus Thorarchaeota archaeon
GTACCTAGTAATATTCAGTTAGGCTTGTATTACAAGGTCCAATATAGAAAGGTGTACAATAGTACTATGCAGTAAACGCTCTGTTTCAATGGGTCCTGAAATAGTAGCGCCGCATCAAACCGGAGTAAGGATCTCGCGTTCGAGTACAGTGAAGCACTACCTCGACTCTAGTTTCTCTCCTCCTTTCATGATGTACTCCTAACGACCAACGTGTACTAAAACGGAAACAGCGAGCAAGCGTGTACTGGCAAACGAAACAGCCCCGAGCTGGCCATGGGTAAACCTCTCCTTAAGACAGACAAGAGCCAGTACACGCAAATCCTTCAGTTATAGTAATATGAAACACTAGCGTTTACGTGTGTTTTGACCAAAATTAATAGGACTGTTCATCATCCAATATGCAAGAACAATGAAAGTAGATTCGGAAGTAGTAGTAATTGGAGCAGGACCTGCAGGTCTCACAGCTGCAAGAACACTCTCAAATCTAGACATAGAATATACATTGTTGTCAAGGGAGAGTAAACCAGGTGAACGTAAAGTATGTGGAGGATATATTCCTGCTCGGGCATTGGAGGAATTCGAACTCAAACATATACCAGGTTCACATGATGTAAGATCAATCAGGATGAAATTTCCAGGTCTTGAAGCGAAACGAGTTGACTTCGAAAAGAGAGTAGGTGTAAACGTTAATCGTGAGGATCTGGGTGATGCACTTCTAAATCAAATAGACAAGAGCACCAGAGAGATTTGGCTCCAGACTGAATGTGGTGAGATTAAAGCATCCAAGAGCCATTGTACTGTGAGATATACAAAAAAGAATGAGTCAGGGTCTCTCACAACACATCTCATCATTGATGCAAGTGGTGTGAATCCAGTAAGTCTTCGGTTTGAACCAGTGCGAAATCGTCCTTCAAACTCACAGATTGGATATGCGGTTCAATATCAGATGAAAACGAAAAAGCCTCTTGAGATAGTGAATGATTTCTATTATGGAAGTGATTTTTCCCCAAGAGGATACGCTTGGTCGTTTCCTCGTCAGCACGAGACTGTCTTGGGTACAGGAGGACTCATTAACAAAGTGAGAACGAATGAGAAAAGGACAGTTTCATACTTGGATAAACTCATGAATGAGTCTGATCCCATTACTAGCGAGCTTCAAGATGCAGGAGCGGAGATTGTAAAGAAAGAAGCTGCATTAATGCCCCTCGCGGGTATCATTAAGCCATCTTTTGGAAAAAGAATAATGCTTGCAGGTGATGCAGCTTGTCACTGTTCACCCATTACTGGTGAAGGGATTTACTATTCAATGAAAAGTGGACAGAAGGCAGCTCAGGTTGCAGTAAAATGCATTTCGAAGAGAGATTTTTCGGATAACGCGTTATCACAATACGAAACATCGTGGATCAATGATATCGGTTCTGACCTCAAGTGGGGTCTTTGGTTACAGAAGAGATTCCTTGAGTCGGGTTCAGGTTCGATAGGTAGTACATTTCTGAGCTCGCAAAAATCTACCCAAGTGATTGCTGAGATGCTGGCTGGACTCAGATCGGTCAGAAGTGCGATTCTTGCGGCAGCTCCAAGATATTTAATATCAAAGCTCAAAAGAGGCTGAAGGTGTACTTCTTCTTTCATCATAGAATTAGGAGATGAAGTGATTTAGCATATGAACCACTCACAAAAAAGGGGGTGAGGATGGCCTAGCGGATTAATTGCTAGGCCATTATTAGAGAGATGAGAATTAGGACCCAGTACCGCGCATCCTATGGACAATGAAACATTTTTCGCGATAGGCTTGATCTTCCAGTTCATTGATAAAGTTCTCAAGCTTCTTGACCCTGGTGAACTCTTCTTCAATCCCAAGATCTCGAACCTGAATCAAAGCCTTCTTGTGTTCAATTCGCACATAAATTCCGCCAAGTCCAACCCCGTGCTTCATGTACACCGGGTCATCTTGGTTCTTAACTCTATAGAAACCCTGTCTTCTCAGCATTCTACTGAACATCATCATTTGTGTCGTATCCTCCCGGCGATAGACTAGAAAAAAGTACACGCTAGCTCAAATATAAAGGAATAGGGTTTCAATAGTAAACGCAAGAATTTCGCGCCATATACCATTCTATAAAAGCTGCCTTAAATGAAACAAATAAATATTCAATGGCGTTATTATTGCACAAATATTGCATAATTTAATAAAATTCTGCAAAAATGAGCTAGCTATCAATCTATCTAGCTTCCAGACTAATTAATTGGCGCGAAATAGCTCAACGTTTACGGCTATAATAAAAAAAGAATCTGGGAAGCTTATTCAACGTTTACAATTAGTTATGAGCAGCGTGTACAACATGGACGAACAATCCGTATGACCCCGAGATGAGACAAATTGAAACATAATTCTATGAGACAACGAGTTTATCTTTTAAGTTACTAGCTAACATTGTAACATACACGTGCTAGTCTTTTGTTTAGTATACGCCGCTAATAAGACAACATTCGGAAACGGTTTTGAATCCTGAGTAATGTATGCAGATGGTTAGTCAAAGACAATCCTTAAAATGCGTCCAATATGAATCGGCACCTAAGGCGAAATGAACATGGACTTGTGGAGTGATTTTCTGCAGACAGTGGCCAACATACTTGCACCAGTGGCAGTCATGCCTGGAGCAACAGTATTCATCATGCTTGTGTCTATTGGCCTTGCGCTCCTGTCAATTTGGGCTACGAGGAGGTTTACTGACATGGAGAAAATGCAAGCAGATATGGCGGAGGTAAAAGCATGGCAGGAACGATTCAAAAGTGCAAGACAAACAATGGACCCCATCGAGCTCCAACAAGTCATGGATGATCAGGGAAGAATCATGCGACTCAATAGTGCAATGATGTCACAGAGAATGAAGCCTATGTGCATGTTTTACATCCCATTGATTATTGTCTTTGGAATTCTCAATTTCTTGTTCCAGGGAAATCCAGTAGCAATTATACCATTCAACATCCAGAAAGCACTACCGTTTCTAGAAGGATGGATTGGCATTAATATTGATGGAAGTGGATTCGGACTTTTCTTCTGGTCATGGTACTTCTTTGTAAGTCTAGGTCTAGGCAACCTGATACGGAGACCCTTTGGTCTTTCCATGACAACCTAGCAGGCAACGCTATCTATGAGAGCGGTTTTGTGCCAAAAAGGACACATAGGTTACGTGTTTCAGCTCCTTTTTATTCAAAGGAAAGAACTACATTGTGGTGGTTCCCTCGGGAGCAATGGCGATATTTGGCTTCGGGAACTTGAGAGAGGATGCAACTCTAATTCTAAGTAACATCCCAAGTGGTCTTTCTTCCAGGTTGCATCCTTTCTCCGCATTTTGAGTTTCATCAGGAACGATTTTAACTACATTGCATAATTCATTATGATATGAGCTCGAAAGCGGCAGACGTCTATTTTGGATCAGTAATACCAGGAAACACAGCAGAGTGGGCTGCATTTGCAGCTAAAGTTGATGAAGTCATCAAGAAACTTGACTTCTCAACAATCAAGAAGAAGGATAAGGTAGCTATCAAAATGCACCTCGGATTTCGAGACGGTTATCAAACAGTCCCGGTCTTCTTTGTTCGGCGGGTTGTAAAAGCAGTAAAAGATGTTGGTGGATACCCGTTCATCACAGATAACCCAACTGCAGTATACAACGCAGCTGAGAGAGGATACACTCAAGAGACCTGTGGTTGTCCCCTAATTCCAATTGCTGGCGTGAAAGATTCGTACACATACACATTCAATGCAGATTTCCACAATGTAAAGACCTTAGAAATGGGCGGGGTTCTACACGATGCAGATGTACTCATTGATCTTGCTCATGTAAAAGGTCACAACACCTGTGGATTTGGTGGGGCTTTCAAGAATATTGCCTTAGGAGGTTATCATGGCCCATCAAGATGGAGGAAAATACATGGAGTCGAGCAATCTCTGCCATATTGGGATGCTGACAAATGTACCCCTGAACATGCCAAGAAGCTTGTAGAAGCATGTAAAGATGGTTACATCAAATATGACGAGGAGAAACACATACTTACCGTTGACCTAGGTATGTGTCATCAATGTTTAGATTGTATAAAGATAGACAAAGATGTGGGTTGTCTTCAAATCAAACAGGAGAACTTCGCCTTATTTCAAGAACTAATGGCTCTCGGGGCAAACGAGGTGCTCAGACAATATGATGAAGACAAGATGTTCTTCCTAAATTTTGCCATCAATATCACACCTTACTGCGATTGTTGGGGTTTTGGTCAACCCAATGTTCTAGATGATATAGGAATTCTAGGAAGTCGGAACATCGTAGCTGTTGAAACAGCAAGTCTCGATCTTATTGGGAAACAAAAGCTCATTGAGAGTATGATGCCACCGTTCATCAGATTGCACAAAGAAAAGGACTTGCATCCATTCCAAAGAATGCATGGACCAATGAAGAATCCTTACATTATACTTGAC
>JBHLQJ010000237.1:0-4472 GCA_048884945.1 Candidatus Thorarchaeota archaeon
GGAGGCTGTCGGGAGACCCATGGTCATTCTTGCAGCAGTCATGATTGATGGGCAGGTCATCCTGACACGAGGTGCTGTCTTCTCATATTATGAGTTCACTTGGCCAATAAATGATCGACTCACTGATGAGTCTTGGCAGGACCTGATTACCCTGGGAGAGGAACCCCCACTTCCATTATGGACTGAGAGTTTTATAGCTGCTTCAGAAATTGAGTTTGAGCTAGCAGCTATCCCCTCTTCAAAAGGAACAATAATTACATAGAAGATGCTAGATAGCTACGGAACTTTGATTTCCTTATGATTAACATAAGGATCCAAAATGGGATCATGAACTTACTGTGACTTGACTCTCTTTTTGAGTCCCTTTCAATTGGTCTCCCATCTTGTCGATACGGTCGACCATTCGCCTAAGTGTATGCAACATATCTTCTACTTTCTTTTCTCTGACTCTGTGTGACAACATTCTCTCTATGGTCATTAGTGCTGTTTGTGCTTCTGCAACCGCTTCGTGAACTGAACCTGGGTGTGCAACATGAATGTCTTCTCTTAGAACATACTGAATTAAATCCAGCAAATCTTCAGTCTCATAGACCTTCATATCAATAGCTCTTGACGGACATGCTGCCACACAAACGCCACAGCCACGACAACGCTCTTGGCGAACTGTTAACTTTCTGTCTATAATGATTGGAGCTTGCCATGGACAAACCTCAGTACATAATCCACAAAGGATGCACCCCTCCGTTCCATCCTTCCTCACTTCAATTGTTGAAATTAGGGCAATCTCAACAGGTTCAAGGGAATCAATATACTCTAACTCAGCTTGTTCTTTTGAGGTCTTGGTCTTTGTTGTGGAACAATCATCTCGTCTTTTTACCTCTCGTTCTATCATGTCAATTTGTGCTACACATGACTCAACCGTTTCTCTAAGTGTGATCAATATCGTGCTGAGGTCTTCGTCTGTATAGTTTCTTAGCTCACTAGGTAGAATCTCGGAAACTTATGGTTTCCTTCTTTCGATTCTACTTTCCATCATTAATCGCCAAAATCCTCATCGATCTCAAGTTCGTCTAAGGGCACCAATCTTGCATTTTCGAGTATGCTAGAAACTTTACCCCTCTTCCTTAGCTCATTTTCAATCCTTGAAATGTGGACAGAGCTTGCAACAATCGTGTTTTTCAGAGATACTAACATGAGTCTTAATTCGTGGTCTGTATGGGCATTTACCTTTTCGGGTAAAATGACTTTAAAGGAATGCTTTTGTCCACTCATCCCTCTAGACATCTTTCTGACCACTACCTCCTTTTTTAATGTGGGATTCGGAACTTTAATGTGGGATTCGGAACTTCCACTAAATGGATTTACAGATTTACTTGCTTTTGGTTTCGAAGAATTCGATAATTTAGCACATATCCTGCTCCATGCTTCATACGGAATTTTCCTTTTCATTCCACATCACTTCCTTTGGTTTCTCAACCTTCAGATCCGAATCAATAACTGATTTTGGATTTTCTATTCTGGTGTCCGTGATGTTTCTTGCATATCCGTATGGTTGCCTGCAGGCATCATTGTTCAATGACTTGCTGTCCTTCAAATGCGTGGATTTTTTGAAGGTTCGATGCTCATATACATACTACTCAAAATGTAATAATCTTAGTCAATTTTTTTTCAAACAGTAATTATGAATTTGTGTGTTAATTGGAACATTAGATGAGTAGTTTTGCATATAATCGAGCTATTCTTCGTTGATTTTCAAAATGTATCTCATCAGGTCCTTATCAACACTATTGAAGCCCAATTTCAACTAGTTGGTACGATTTTTGAGTGATGGAATTGCGGCACTATTTATTTCCATTATGTTACTTTCCGATATTGTGTTAACTTCATCTATTTGATTTAGGATGTTTATCCCATTAGTAGAAAAATACAAGTACATTTGCTAAGAAAAAAAGAAGTGGAGCATGGAAGCCCTGCACTCTTCTAGCAGACGGGTGAGAGCATCCGTGTTCCACATTTTAGTTGTTATTTTTCAATGGGAAAGTGTAGGTCAAGAAGTAAATCCTCATCCGGTTTGTTTGGATTTACTGATTTCTCTAGCCACTGATGCTTCCCCTTTTTGTACCCACTCGATTTGAACCATTCATTGAGTCTGGCCCAGCTCTCTGATACCCCATGTTCATGGAAAAATGCAGACTTTGACTCTTGAGTTAGATTGCATCTCGTTACAGCATACAGTCCTCCTCCAAACTCTTTCTTGCTCACGCCCTTCCCCAACTCCATATCAGGTTTAATGCGGATCCAGAACTCATATCCGTATTCTTCCTTTCCAGGTGATGGTTCGGGATTGTTAAAGCCATATATTGGGTTCTTTTTCAAGTCCGTAAGTAAACCTCTCGATTCTGCGAAGACAACCATTTTCTTCCACGCATCCTCCTCAGGAGATTTACTGATTGCCTGAACACTCGCCACAGTCATGGGCTCGAGTTGCACAATTTCGACCTTTACTTCCTTGGTCATTGTTTCATCACTTCCATGGGAATAACGTTCAAGGATTCTCTTCTTCTCCTCCTCTTCACTAAGTCTGGATTTTTTGTATGTGTCCAAAAGTACTCCAAGAACATAATAACCATCCTTAGTGAGCGCATAGTGTCCGTGACTCACCCTCTCGATGAGATGTTTCTCAGTTAGCTTTGAAAGCTGATTTGAGAGAGCAGTCTTTTGTAGACCTGTCCTACTAAGCAGATCTGCAAAATTCGTACTATCTTCCTGAAGAAGACTAAGAATCATGATCCTCTTTGGATGAGAAACAACGAGAAAATAATCAGCTATTGCTTCTGCTGATAATGACATCTTCTCAGTTTTTTCTTCATCTATAGGATTATTCATACTGAACGCGATACCCTTCTCTCCCATATCATATAGGAATATAAATATTCCGATTTAAGATGAATAATATTCCTATTTCATGTGAACTTTCTTTTATTCAACCAGCGGAGATTTCCTCCTCCAAATGATCAGAATTGCTGCAATGATCAAAATTGATGCACCTCCACTTACAACAACTATCAAGTTATCATCAAGCATGCCTTCTGATTCCTCCAACTCCTTTGAGAGCGCTTCTCCAGCCAACTCCCAAGCATCAGCAATCGCAATTAGATGAATGGAAATCTCTTCCAGTTCATTAGAGAACCCACTGATTGCATTATCTAAATCATGGGCCTCCTCAAAACTACTTGCCATCCCGAAGAAGGTGTTGTATAGTAGAGTGTCACGGACTATAACATTAATTCCACTCGTGATTGAAGAATTATGACTTAGAACCTCCATGTGAGGTAGTGCCTGAGATGCTGAGTCAAGGAATGATTGTAAATTCTTTGAAGGAAGAAGATTTGGGAGGGAGTCAAGTGAACTCCGAAAAGCAAGATACTGCATTGTCATCATCACCTCAAGATTATGTCCAAGAAGTCGAATTGCAGCTGGTTTGTCGACCTCCAGATAGTACGTACAGTAGTTTCGGATTGTTTCGACATTCATATCAAGACCCATGCCTCTGAATGCGTTTGCTCCTGTACCTACGTAGAAAAAGTTCTCAGCGCCTTCGAAATATGCAGTGCGGTTTCCAAGCAACCTCTGGGTAATGTACGAAGCAAGTCTTTCCTCGAAGTCATCAGCAGGTCCAGTGCCATTCGAAACTCTGAATGTTACATAACCTGCACTTTCCCATGCATTGTTGAGTTGACCATAGGTCATGCTATAGTTCCAACGTCCATCATCAGGATATCCATAATTGTTCACTAGAAGACCAACACCTGGATCATAAACCTGAACCATCTGACTTGTTTCATTGTACCCTACAATTACAATTGCGTGCCCAACGCCACCAGGTTGCATCGGTCCAACATAATCGCGTATGATATCCCAGTCTTCAACTGGGAGATAATATGTATCTACACCGATAGCCAGAGGATACCCATTATCAATTGATTCGCGCATGATATTCAGAGGGGTAATTAAGACCGAGTCTGCATAATCAGTAACTTCACAGCCCAAAGATGCAACAATCTGCATAGCATACCAGCCATACTCAGTAGAAGAATCTAGATAGAACTGCATTTCCAAACCATAAAGGTCCGTGAAGAACTCAAACCATGGAATCTGTCGAACCATGACGCCTGGGAAGAATGTCATAGTTTCATCTACGCTAATGGAAACCATCGAAAATCCTGAACCTGATGCCGCGAGAATATCATAGAGACCTAGGTCAAGCCCCATGCTTTGAAGAACCATTGAGAGTGCTGATGGAAAACAGAACCCGTTCACCTCTTGCCAGACATATGGGACATCAGTGATTTCTTGACTCAGGGAGAAGTTGAGTTCCTGAGTAGAAATATCTGCACTCCCTGAAATGACACCAACTCTAAATTTGAGACCTTTTTGATGTTTTAATCTCCCCTCTAACCAAGATGCTGTTT
>JBHLQJ010000238.1:0-4447 GCA_048884945.1 Candidatus Thorarchaeota archaeon
CTGTGACCAGCGAATAGGAGTATGTGAAATACAATGAAAACAATAAACAACTATCAACCGTTTCATCCGATTAGCGAAACCCGATTCGCACACGTACAAACAACTGAAGCACTAGCCTATGCATACTTTACAATCAGAAGGTGAAGAAATGGCGCTCGCAAAGATCGATGGTCCCCCTCGTACTTGGAACACTGCAAAGGCAATCGCATCTACTGAAGCAATTGCTCGAACCTACTTTAGGAGATGAATTAAATGACCCAGGTCGCCACTGAAGAACACAGTAAAGATGAAGACATCAAGGGATTCAGAGCAGTACTTTCCCATCGCGACTTCTCACTATTGTGGTCTGGTCAACTTGTTTCAAACATAGGTACAGCAATAGCCACTTTGGCACTAATGTTCTATGCTTACGATTTAACTGGTTCTGCAATGGCCATGGCTACGCTCGCAATTGCGGAAACGCTGCCGGTCGTTGCATTTGCTGGTCCTATTGGTGTCTATATCGATCGATGGAATAGAAAAACAATCATGGTCGCTTCTGACATTATTCGCGCACTTACAATACTCCTTATCCCTCTCACAACATACTTTCCCCCATTCTTACCCACAATATATTGGGTATACATTCTTACTTTTATCTTTGCTACCGCAAATGCGTGGTTCTTTCCCGCAAGGAGTGCAGCTATTCCCAATCTCGTTGAAAGTGATGAATTAGTTGCAGCCAACTCTCTATCTCAAATGACATTCCAAGTCGTCCAGTTAGTTATCCCTCCCGTTGGTGGAATTCTAGTTGCACTCCTTGCTCCAGATTATTTCTTGGCATTTGCTATAAACTCTGCCGCGTTCATCTTGTCTGCGCTTGCACTTGGTCGCATTGCCACAAATCTCATTCCTAGTGAATCTGTTTTGGATAAAGAGTCATTATTGGCACAGATCAAGCAAGGTGCCCGATATGTCATTGGAAACTCTATTCTGTCATTCCTCTTTGTATTTGCAATGCTCCTAGCCATTTCTTCTGGCATACTCAGTGCTTTGTTCATGCCCTTTTTGGAAGGCGAGCTTGTCCTCGGTTCAGCTCAGATTGGACTCGTCTTGAGCGCTGGAGCCGCTTCTGGTGCAATGAGTGCAGTATATTTCAGTCGCAAGAAAAAGATTGACCGACCACTTTATCTCATTGCATCTGCTGGACTCTTGGCTGGTGTTGCTGTTTTTGCACTTTTACTGTCCTTTGACTTAGTAACAGTTATGTTGTCATGGGCGATGATTGGCGCAGTAGATGTCATACTTAACATACCACTGACAGTCCTAATGCAGGAGCTTGTTGAGGATAAACTTCGAGGTCGAGTCTTTGCGCTTCTTAATGTGGCATTCACTGCAGTTCAAGTCGTTGGTATGGGAATTGGTGGTGTTTGGGCTGAAGCGGCTGCAGCAACAGGACCACCGATGATTGGTGCCGCCATTGCACTTGTTCTTGTTTCACTACTCGGTTTTGCCGTGGCAGCTAAAATGAATCTCCATGCCTTATTATCAAAATCCAGTGATGAAATGGTAGAAGTTTCACAGGATATTCAGATTGAGGTTTCTGCCTGATATATCAGAAGAAACCTCTTCGCCTTTTTCTAGGTTGTATCAATTTCTGAAACTGAGGGTTTCCAAATCTCTCGAGTTTTGGGATCATAGTGTAATCGTCCCTTTGAAACCAAGATTACAACATAGAGGAAGTGCTTCAGAAATGTATCAAACTCATCGTTCATCACAATATCATCAAATCTAGTCTTGTCGCCGTTAGGAATTGTTGCGAGGAACTCTTCTAAGTCTTCCAGAAAGACCGAGTCTTCAGTTCTAAGCACGAATCCATTTGGCAGTGATGATAATTCAGGAATAGGATCCTCAACTGGTTGACGTGACATTGCATCAATCAGCATGACTACTCGATGCAAAGAGTCACCAAGAGACTCCTGCTCAAGATGTCCAATTACCACAGGTTGCTTTTGCGACAAAAGCCTTGCAAGGTCCCTCATTGATACTTCCTTTAAGCGGCTTACATAAACTTCTGGGGACGCTAGGACTCGGGCGAGTTCTTGAATACGAGTGACTTTGGAGCTCAATATCTCATTAAGCATCTCATCAATGTCAATCCGGCTATCAATCTCAGCAGCTAATTCTTGAAGGTCTCTGTACGCTTGAGTCAATCGTAGTTCAAGAGGGTCAATCTCACCTTCACGCACAGCGTGCACCATGTCAAGGACGCTCTTGGCAAGACTCTCACTTCGACTCAAGATCCTTCTCTCCTATTGTGCCTTGAATTGTGGACTTTCAATTATAATGGATGGTTCAACACCATTTGGAGAAACCACACCCAATATCTTGTCAGCATGTTTCAATAGATGAGTGCTCTTAGCTGGAGTCAGTAAAATGAACTGGCTACGTCGTGATGCATCATGAAATAGACGACTTACCAACTCTGTGTTGGTAGCATCAAGAAATGTGTCAACTTCATCCATTACATAAACAGGTGCTGGATTGAATCTTTGAAGAGCAAGTATCAATCCAATAGCTATTAGAGACCTCTCTCCTCCTGAACCTGCACTGATATCTCCAAAACCCTCCGTCTTTATTCTCGATTTGAATTCGACTCCGTAATTACCATCTCGAATAGCAAGCTCGAATCTGACACTTCCTGGGAATTGCACTCTTCCGAGAACCTCATTCACACCTTTCTCCACTTTTCTAAGTGTTTCATTCATTCCGTTATGATATTGTTCTCTAATGTTGCGGACTGCAGATTCTGCTTCGTCAAGTTCTTCACTCAGCTCAGTCACACGTTCGATTAGCTCAGTAAGTCTACCTTTCAACTGGTTCTCTGTGTGTGCTACAGTCTCAGAAACATCATGATAATCATCAAGAATGTGCCTAAGTCTAATCAGTTCATTCCTTACAATTTCGATATTACGAATATTATCAGGTCTCGTCTTGCTCTGAAGTTCTTGTTCTATCAGTTCTAGATCATACTCCAGGTTTGTAAGCTGTCTCTTAGTTTGCAGAACCTCAAGCTTACGACTTTTTACAAGTAGATTCAGTTCAACTAATCGTTCACCAAGAGTCCGAGTTGCATTCCGGATTTCTACAAGTTTCCCTTGAATTTCCGCTTGCTTCTTCTTTGTTTCCTCTTTTCCTATACGCATATGTTCAATTTTCTCAATTATAGATGAAGAAGCATCTTTTGACTGCTTAATCTCGTGTTTCAAGTCAGTCAGGCTATTGGACAGAATTATAATGTTCTCTTTGACTCGTTTGAGTTCTTGCCGTTTAAGTTCCTGATCTTTCTCGGAAGCATGAGCTTTGTTGTCAACTTTTGTCAAGTCTGTCTGCAGGCGACGATGCTTTGTTCTAATTGCAGACTCCTGACCTACAAGTCTGCTCCTTTCAGGTGGCTGAGAGCTATCAAGTTTCCTGAGATTTCTCTCTGCTTTTCCGTAATCATTCTGAAGTGTCTTCAACTCATCATCAATGGCTACTATTCTCTCCTCAAGCTCTGGTATGCTTTCGTTGAGCTTGCGCCTTCTTTCCCAAGTAGCGCCCCAGCGTGTCATTTGACTGATAAGATCCAATACTTCCTCTCTTTCATTCGAAAGTGTTTCCAATTTGGTCATTATATCAGTAACTTGTTTACGTGCTATAATGAGTTCCTTCTCCATCTTCACCATCCTAGCATGAAGTGGTGCAGTGGAAACCATCCCTGATGGTTCACTTGTTGGGTGACTGATAATCTGCTCATTAGCAGGAATTGTAACAGAGCCATTTCGAGTCACGCTCCTAAGATTGTGTTTTAGGGCAAGACGTGCTGCCATCTGCGGGCTCTTGACCAGTATAAAATCTCCAAATACTCTTCTTAAGAGCGTCTTTACTTCTTCATCAGCAGTGAGCCTGTCCCATAACCAATCGTCTACCTCTATTTCCTTAGGCAAATCAGATCTATTCTGTACTCCTTCATCTCTAAGCAGGATTATTGGCGAGGGGGCTTCTTCTTTGTTACGTAGCTTAAGCAACAGCTGATAGTCAGATGAATCTGTTGTTACAAATGACAGCGAAAGGTTCCCTGACAGTACTCCCTCCACGGCGGTTGAGATTTCATCATCAGCACTAAAGAGACTAATGAGTGGTCCTTTCACGGTGCTCAAATTATGATCTGCTATCACTTCAGTAAGAATTCTCACAGATTCAGGGATACGTTTTGATGTTTCAGACAGCTTGATTTTGATCTCATCAATATCTTTCTGAAGCTGTGCAACAAGACTACTTTTTCTGAATCTTTCCTGTAGTGAATACATAGTTATTTTACTCTCTAAATTTGTAATTTATTTATAACACAATTATTCTCTTTTGTCAACAACGTTTGCAATGCCACACTTATAAGGCAGAGCTCCGCTCTCAAGCTACATAGCTT
>JBHLQJ010000239.1:0-4409 GCA_048884945.1 Candidatus Thorarchaeota archaeon
TTCGTGCCAGATTATTTTGGTGTAGAGGTCGCGTGGGCTTGGGAGATATGGCCATGGAACTTCTATGAAGATTTGACTGCACTCATCACTAAAATCTTCGAAAGTGAGAATGTTGAAGAAATGACCACTCAGGAGCTAAAGAAGCATCTTCGGGAGTACAACAATATTGTACTATCTGATGACCAACTATCGAAACTTAAGGCACACATGGGATACCTAGGCAGAATCAAATATCCCCTCGATAAAGCTTGGAAGATGATGAAATAAGGTGGATATGAAATGGCGTTTGAAGCAAAACTTTCCGTGGTACCAATAGATAGGAGTAAGTCATCGGAACTAGATAAAATTCTACCAATCGAGATTGGCATGTTTGGTGGTTCCGGGAATTATGATTCGGAAGTTATTGAGAACCCGATAGAGGTCAAGGTGTTCACACCATATGGTGCACCATCTGATAACTTCATTCTGGGAACTGTTAAAGGTAGATCATTTGCATTTCTTGCAAGACATGCAAGAGGTCACACAATTGCCCCTCATATGATAAACTATAGAGCAAATATTTGGGGAATGAAAGCTCTAGGTGTAAAACGAATTATTAGTCCAGCAGCTTGCGGAAGTCTTCAACCAAAGAAAATCAAATTGGGTGAATTTGTAATAGCCGATCAACTCTTTGATAGAACCTTTGGAGTTCGAAAAGACACATTCTTTGAAACAGGAACAATTGCACATTTGCCATTTGGAGAACCATTCTGCTCGGAATTGAGAAAAGTAGCAGTCGATACTGCTGAAGATATTGGATACAAAGTTCACGGAAAGGGGACTTATGTGTGCATTAATGGACCGAGATTCTCAACAGCAGCTGAATCAATGTTCTATCATAATCAAGGGTGGGATGTTATCGGAATGACAGCTTACCCAGAAGCAGCACTAGCGCGTGAAGCTGGTATATGCTTCGTAAATATATCGATGCCAACTGATTACGATGTCCACGGAGAAGAACATGTGACTCATGCAATGGTACTCAAGACTATGTCCGAGAATGTTGAGAGAGTTAGGAAACTGACTTTTGAGATGATATCAAACATTCCTAAAGACGCAGGTTGTGACTGCCAAACTGCAATGAAAAACGGTCTCTTCTAATTGACAACCCAATAATTCCTGTTTTCGAATATGACCGAAGAAAACAAAGCGCACCATTTTCTATAGGAATATGGCGACCTAGGAATGAGATTGGCTATTGCTCAGATGGAGCCGGTGCTCCTTGATTTAAATGAGAATCTCTCACGATTAAAGAAACTCCTCCAAGAAGCTGAAAACAATCATGTTGACGTTTTAGTTCTACCTGAACTATGCAACTCAGGCTATGTCTTTGAGAGTCTAGAAGAAGCGAGGTCTGTAGCGGAAGAGATTCCTTTAGGCAAGTTCTCAGAACATCTAATTTCATGGTCAAACCAAGACCGTCTTATTGTTGCTGGAATTTGCGAATCTTCACCTCAAGGACTCTATAACTCAGCGGCAGTCTTTGCACAAGGCAGGCATATAGCTACGTATAGAAAGATTCACCTATTCCTAAATGAGAAGGACTGGTTTAAACCCGGTACTGAAGAGCCTCCAGTTGTTGAATTTAAGGGGGCGAGATTTGGTCTGATGATTTGCTTTGATTGGGCGTTTCCTGAAATCGCCAGACTACTGACTCTCAAAGGAGCGCAAGTTATCTTGCATCCTGCTAATCTTGTTCTTCCATATTGTCAGGATGCTATGATCACACGGTCAATTGAAAATTCGGTTTTCACCGCCACCGCAAATCGAACTGGTACCGAAAGAGGTGTGGAATTCTCTGGGAACTCACAGATTACAAATACTCTTGGAAAGAAAATTGCTACATTAAATAGAGTTCAAACTGGAATTTCCTTTGTTGATATTCAACCTCAAGAAGCAGATAACAAGATGATTACAGCTCGCAATCATATCATAAATGATAGACGACCACAACTCTATACTCGACTTGTTAAGACTGGCTGAGTCTGCTTGGAGCTTTCCCTTCCCATTCCTTAACAGGATATTTGATTGAGTTTTGTTTCATTTTTTCCACAATTGCCATTGTTGGGTCAATACCTGCTTTGTCACAGATCCGGAACAAATAGACCATCACATCTGCAATTTCACCAGCTAGGGCTTCTTTGAACTTCTCTGTTTCCAGAGCTTCCAGAACCTCTTCATCAGATTTCCATTGGAATAGCTCAAGAAGTTCACCCATTTCAATTGACGCTGAAACAGCTAAAGCTGATGGTTTGTTATATTGTTCCCAATTTCGCTCTTGCACAAATTCACGGATGAGTGAGATAAGCTCATCTAGCGTTGGTACGCTATCACCCATTGCAACCACCCTATTTTCGCTTTGGAGGAGCAAAGTTTCTCTGAATTACCCACAGGGAATAAATCGAGAACACTGCTAGAACCATTGCTAAGCTGATTATGGGCGTGTCAAGATCAGGAATAATTGATCGTAGAAAGAACATCCAACTGAACGTATCAATAGTTGCAAATGCAATCAACAGAATAACAACTATCACATTCGTCACAGCAGCCCATCTTAGCCTATGTCTTCCAGCACGACTCCACGCAACAAATGAATATGCGATAGCGGCTCCGCCCAATATCACCATGAAATAATTAGCAATGAGGAAATAGTTCCAAAGAGCCCAAAGAGCGGGTGGAGTTGCTAGTACCATTACAAGTCCGATGACGACTAGGACGAATGTCGTTGGTGGCCACGGATCCTCTACGAACTTCAAAAATCGTTCTCCACCAGGAGGTCCATATTCTGCATCTATGGATTCAAAATCAATGTCTCCGTCTTCGTCATATTCTTCATCAGGAAAATCGGCTTCCTCTTCTTCCTCGTATTCGTCATCTTCGAAGAATGTGTCATCATCTGAGTTCATTCATGATTCCTCTGGATTAAGGCTGAATTGGAGAAATAGCGGCCCTGTTAAAATCCTTGTGTCTACTGCGAATTAGTGAATTTTGATTATATTTGACAGAAATATCATTAAAACAACAAATCGTTGAGAATTAAGTATGTCTCAAAATGAGCAGACCTTTGACCAGTGGATGTCTAGAGCAAGGACTCTACGACAGCAAGGTCAAAATAAGAAAGCGATTGAGGCATACCGTAATGCGCTACAACTCTCACCCGATGATCTTGATGCACTAAACGAGATGGGTCTGACTCATATCCACATCGGAGAACAGACAGAGGCAATGATTGCCTTTGACCTGGCTATCAGCATCTCAGAGCAGGACTTCAGAGCTTACTCGAACAAGGCTGAAGCTTATCTTACTCTCGGTTCGTTTGAAGAGGCTAACGATGTTGCAGAGGAAGGTCTTGTTTACGCTCCAGAGAATGCGGACCTGTGGGCAAAGAAAGCCAGAGCCCTTGAGAGTCTGTTGAAAATTGATGAGGCAATAAAAGCGTATAATGAAGCTGTCAGGTACGATTCAAGTAATCCAGTAACTTGGAAAGCACTAGCTCTCTGTCTGGATGCACAACAAGATTGGGCAGCGGTGGCTAGAGCATATCGTATCGCTGGCGGGCTTCACCAGAAACGTGGTGAAAATCAGGATGCTGAGAGCTGCTTCAAATTTGCTGAGATGGCTGAAAAAGCAGAATAGAGGGTATCCTATATGTGAAAAATAAAACGAGAGGCCCCTAAAGAAAGGGGCCTGTAAGTTGCTTTATCTATTTACGTTTCTTATAGCAGAATGCACCAATTGCAACGACTATTGCCATTAAGATATAGGGCAAGAGCTCTGTGATCATAGGATCAATTGGGGGTGGAGTCGAAGCAGATCCTAATGAATCACGAACATGGATAACCATCTCTTCTCCAACATATAATACACCCCCAGCTTCGATTGATGCCTGTACTATGATGTCAGTGCCATCAGCCTGCGCTGGAATTGTGTGAATGAAGTTCTCTAAATCACCCTCAGCTGATGCAAAGGCTGTTCCAGTTATAGAATAGTTATTCCATGCGCCTGAACCAATTTTGACGCCTAAGCTGACTGATGTGATTCCATCACCAAAGAGCTCATGACCATAGACAATAACATCGATGGAAGATGAACTTGTAGGAATATTTGGATTCCAGTCCAAGTTCACATTGTTGATATGGTCAAAATCAGCAATACTCCAATCATAATCAAAGACTTCGAGATACCATTGAGCAATCTCCTCATTTTCTATGATGACACCGGCTTCACGATTATCCTCGATACTATTGTCGCTATAGTTGATGCTGCTGATTAGGACAATCCTGCCATCGACTATGATACCCTTATTGTGGTTGGCGGTGAACCAACGAGTGTCCTGCCAAACAATTGGAATATTATTCGCATGGAACAGT
>JBHLQJ010000240.1:0-4399 GCA_048884945.1 Candidatus Thorarchaeota archaeon
CGTTTGGGTCATCTCGTTAGCACTCTGGTTTTGGTTCTTTGCTGGGGGATTTGATGCCTACCAGAACTTTGCAGTGTTCCTAATTACACTAATCATAATGGTTGCAATAAGTGGTGGGTCTCAGTGGAGGAAATACCGAGACTTCGAAGCGATGGATTGGGATGACTAAGAATATCAACACAAGTTTAGGAAAGGCAGACAATTCTGCCTTCCTTTTCCTTTTCTTTTTAGACTAATAAGCTAGCCATCCGCCATCAACAGCTAAAGTATGACCTGTGATATATTTAGCATCCTCGCTTGCCAGGAAACAAGCTGCGCCTCGAATCCATTCGTTCTCAGCAAACATTGGAAGGGCAGTTCTTGGTTTAATTAGACGATTGCTGATTGCTTTGTCTGTAATTGCTCCAATTGACATAGCAGTGGGGAAAAATCCTGGTGCAATTGCATTCACTCTAATGTTGTACTTTCCAAGTTCCACTGCCAAGGCTTTTGTCATTGTGACCATGCCACCTTTGGATACATAGTAGCTGATCTCTGTGAATTCAGTTCCACCAAATCCAAAAGTCGATGAGATGTTGATTATCGAACCAGACTTTTTTGGAATCATGATCTTAGCCACTTCTCGCGTTGCTAGAAATGCTGAGGTCAGATTAACATCCATAACTGTGTGCCAGTCCTTAAGGGTCTGTTCAACGAGAGGTTTTACTATGTACATTCCTGCATTGTTTACTAAAACATCTACAGTGCCAAACTCTTTGACTGTGCTATTGACCAAGTTGATTATGTCAGATTCTATAGTAACATCTGTTTTGATTGGAAGTGCTTTGATGCCATATTTGGAGGAAACATCTTTCGCTACTTTTTTGATAAGATTCGTTCTTCTCGCTCCTAGCACCACATGTGCTCCTGATTCAGCAAAAGCATGAGCGAACTGTTCACCGAGTCCAGCTGATGCGCCTGTAATGATGACAATTTTACCATCTAAATCGTATTTCACCAAATCAAACACCTGTGTTATACATTTTAGTCATAATAGAGAAACAGACTCCCTATTAAGTATCGACTTATTCATGAGCTCGACTATCACATGATTCTTCTTGAGCAACTGATGTACCGTAAAGTTTCCGTAGTTGATACAGTCTGAAAAGTCCTATCGGAATAACAATGGCTAGCCAGATTATTATATCACCAATTGTTGACGTAAGCACATTAGTATCCAATGGATCAAGCCAAATCTGACCTAGTTTCATCATTTTAACTAGAGGAAAAACAAGGATGATTCCGAAGAATCTTTTTAGCTGGACTGAATTAACTTTGCACGCAAGTCTAGAACCAACTTGTGCTCCAATCAGCATACCAAAACCTAGTGGGATTGCATAATATGGATTGATGTATCCGCTAATCAGGTTCATTGCAGTTCCTGCACCTGCAGTAAAAACCATCGTAAGCATAGATGTTGCCGCTGCAGCGTGCATTGGAAGACCCATTAGGATTGAAAGTACAGGAACTATAACTGCACCTCCTCCAATCCCGAGTAATCCTGCGGACAGACCACCAATAAAACCTCCAAGGAGGGAAATTGCCAATCTTTTGTTAGGTAGAGTCAATATGTTGTAATTTGCTAGTTCGGATGCTATGTCCCCTTTCTCACTCCTGACAGCAAAGAGCATCTTAATTGCTACTGGCATGAGTGAAACTCCAAAGATTATCCGAAGTATATAGTCACTTTCAATCAATGTCCTTAATGCTACCCCGATCATTGATCCTGGTGTCGTCGTGATTGCTAGAAAGATAGCTGCCCTTGGAATAATTGGTGTTGGACTCTGTTTCCAATATGCAATACTACTGGCAATGGCAAGGATAAAAGCTGCGACAAGAGATGTTGCTGGAGCGACCTGCGCACTTAGCATGAAAATTATCATCAAGAGAGGAGTATTGAATATCCCTCCACCAATACCAACCATTGACGAGATTGTGCCAACCCCTACAGCATAAATTGCTATGAGGGCAACCTGTACTATCATCTCTTGCATACAAGTCCTTCCAATAATTGCTCGGCAATCAGACCAATACTTAAGACGTACTATTGTACCACTTGATGAATCTATGACGGAGTTTTACGTTTAGATAGTGTATATAGTCCAATCATTAAAATGATAATTCCTACGAGGATTAAAATCGCAGCGAAGTTGCTTTCAATCATATCTCTGGCGAAAGCATTTACAATTACTCCTCCACCTATTAGAAGTATTCCCACTATTGATGTAATGATAGCTGGACGTGTATTGAAGCTCATAAAACTGGGAAGTGTTTCATCCCTCTCAATCTTTGGAGCATCTGATAGTTTTATCACACTCTTGTAAAATCTGCTTCCGTCGTCGGTTAAAGTGCCTTTTAGCTCACCCGTTTTAAGCAATTCATTGATTAGTGTGATGACCTCCTCCGATGTGATTCCTAGTCGACTTCCAATGATTTGAATGGCACTCACATTTTCATTCATGATAATGTCAATTAACTCCTGCTTTTTCTGTGACATACTTCATTCACTTCTCAATAAGCTGGCAAAACATGAATCCATATGTCTTTTACTTTCACTACAAATGCATTATATTTGATAAACAAACTAATCTCAAGACTTGGTTGCATGAAAGATAACCTCTCCAAGGTGTGTTTCAGATACTTCTAGATTTGGGAAGTAATGCTCTACAACTCGCTTGACTTTTTCACCGTCGATAATACCCAATTCTGGGAATAATTCGCAGGATGTTACTCTAAGAAATTCCTCCAATGTTGGCTTTTCAGGCTCATCAAAGAATGCATACGGAATATGTATACTGAATCTTCCTCGTCTGATTAGTATTCTCTTGCATTCTTGTACAGCCTTTGGAAGTCTGACTAACTCTGGTATTCCGTGAAAAATAATCTCTGAAAATGTCTTACTTTCGATATTCAGACTGGTGGCATCATCTCCTACTACATCATAATTGATTCCTGTTTTCCTTAAAATTAAGTCTGACCCAATTACCGATATACTTGGTTCATCTGTTGTTTGCAGTATCGACCTGATGAATTCAAGATCATTTGTTCTAAGATGAGGAAATGCAGCATATAGAATCCGTCCTTTAAGCATTCTCTGGTGGTTCAGATCAGAAAAATTGTATAATTTCTGAGGATTTGCTCGACGATATGCATCATAGAAATGTAGAATGGTTTCAATGCTATTTCTTAAATTATCTCTGAGATGACTTTCTGCTTCTGGTCCAATTTCATAGATTCGTCTATAAGGTCCTAAAGGTCCTGGTTGGAGTGCACTGATAACAAGTCCTCTATCCTCCATTGCTTTCAGCAATTTGGGTAACCTTGTCCTTTTAGGATCAACATATCCAGTCAACGAATATTGAATGTCATATATTGAGGAAGGAGAGCCATTTAGCTCGAGTAGAATCTTTCTTATTAATTCAGATCTAGCTGGCTTCATTCCATTAGACCTCGATTGAACGAAGAAGTGTATGATTGACTTAATACTCCCACGTTTCACGTAATATTGCACAAATAAGGGAAGGGACTAAAGCATGCGTCAATGAGTTCGTTTATTATATCGTTGAATTGACTATCAAAAGGGCTGAGTTCGATGAAGAAATGCCATTTATGTGGCGCTACGGAAGATACTTGTGAGAAAATTCTTCGTGAGGTCAATGAAGAGTGCTATTGTGTTTTCTGTCTTGATGATGATGGTAAACCCCGCATTCCCAATCAAGTCCGTGAGAGTATCAGAAATTTCTGGCGATTACGCGACCCCCGACATAATGAATCAAAGCGATGCCAAATGTAAACCTGGTGACAGATGAAAATAACTTCAGTGAGCTCTCGCACTTGAATCAAAAGAAACCAAATGTGAAACTAATAGTTATTAGTGAAAATCAGTGATATTTTCATTAAAGTGTTATACGGAAAAAGCTGCTGTTCCGATTTGACAGCTCTTCCGAAGTGTAGGAGTCTTGAAGCTGGAGTGATAGCGACAATTTGGCGCCAAATAGATAGCAGTATTCTGTAACTGAATCTTGCTTCAAATTAGCTTTATGGTCAGCATTCCTTTGAGGACTCATCTCAATGATGGCTCATAAAATCATATTTTCAGCATCAAAGTTGACCGCTCACGTTCGCGGCATGAACTATCTTTCAGCCTTTCGATAAATCGTTAGGTTTCGATTCTTTATTATCCGTCGTTGGTTTCATGTGAGCGAGAGTCGCCTCAGCGCGCCTTGACATTGTAATGTAATCTCATGATATGGTCGGATTTCACTCCCTCTATTAAAATATCAAATAGTTCCATATATCGAAGCTCTTATCGAAAAAGAGAAAATTGGAGGGGGTCCTGATCTGAAGGTATGAGATGAGT
>JBHLQJ010000241.1:0-4393 GCA_048884945.1 Candidatus Thorarchaeota archaeon
CCCCTCATCTCGAAGTGTTGCTATTTCTTTGATTATCGACTCGACTCCATCAACAAACCGCATAGCACCTGAGAAGTATTTTGCATAGATGAACCTACCAGGGTACTTCCTCTCTGCATAATTCTTAGCTCCTAGACTGTGGCAAATGAGCAGTGATTCCTTGACTCCAAAACGCTCACTGATGCCTACTAGCATATCAAGTGCCTCTGTATCGACGACATGAATATGAGCATCAAAAATAGGCTCTTGATAGCTAAGGTCAGGAATCAGTCTATACACCCAATAGCGGCTGAATCATTCCTACTGAAAACTCTGTCCATATGGAACGAATATGCAGATGAAATGAATCGGTAATAAAAATGGCATCATCAAAACCCCCCAGTCTATTTTGTTTCACTCTTTTTGTAGACGTGACCATAGTCCTTTGGCTGATTTTATAGAGACCTCTGAGACATGTGAATCAGATGTCTGGGTTAGTAATCTATCCTTTACGACAACCTTCCCATCAACTATGACATGTTTCACATCACGCCCACTAAATGTATTTACCAGGTGACCAACAATGGATTCCTGAGTGAGTGGTGTAGGTGTTCTGGTTCCTTCTAATATCACAATATCTGCTAGCTTTCTCTTCTCTATACTACCAAGTTCAGTTCCGAGACCATAACAGTGAGCTCCCTCAATAGTAGCCATCTTGAAGACGTCGTCAGGACCTATTATACTGGGATTACCACTCGCGAGTCTATGAACAGTTAAGGCACACCTCATGTTTTCAAAAGGATCGTATATCCATCCGTCATTTCCTAAGCCTACAGTGATTCCTTTGTTAAGCATAGCTGGAACTGGTGCAACTCCAACTGCATTTAACATGTTGCTCATTGGATTGTGTGCAACCGATGCTCTTCTTTTTGAAATCAGGTCTATTTCGTGGTCATTGACATGGACACAATGAGCTAGTACGGTCTTTGGCCCAAGAACACCAAGTCTGTCTAATCGTTCTACTGTTCTCTCTCCAGTTGTTTCTAGATTGTGATAGAGATCCACGAGACCCTCGGAGGTGTGGACGGTAATAGGTACATCAAGCTGCTTGGCTTCCTCTACAGCTTTTGTGACAATTTCATCACCAACGGTGAATGATGCATGAAGGCTTATCATTCCAGAAACTAAATCATCTTTCTTGCAAGATTTAATGAACTTGATATTCTCTTGGAACCCTCTATTAGCTTCATCCGGGTTGTTTCTCTCTGTCATCTCGAACGCAAGAATACCTCGGATACCGACTTCCTTTGTACCTCGTGCAATATCATTAAGACTTCCTTCGATCGAATTTGGACCTGAATATGTGTCTGCGAAGAATGTAGAGCCATTCCTCAACATGTCGCCTCCTGCTGATAGAGCACTAGCATAGGCGTCTTCCTGAGTCAAAGCTTCGTCAACTGGCCACCAGACTCTTTGTAGGACTTGAGCAAAATCAGTTGGGGGTTTGATGTTCAGACTGGCTCCACGCAATAAAATACCATAGAGATGAGTGTGTGCAGTGATTAAGCCTGGGATGACGACACACCCAGAGGCATCAATAACTGTGTCTGCGGTGAATTTTGCTTCCCCCTCACTTACCTCAGCTAT
Organism: Candidatus Thorarchaeota archaeon; assembly: GCA_048884945.1. Classification (GTDB taxonomy): domain Archaea; phylum Asgardarchaeota; class Thorarchaeia; order Thorarchaeales; family Thorarchaeaceae; genus SMTZ1-45. The sequence goes on from JBHLQJ010000241.1 coordinate 1,627, forward strand.
TCTTGAGCCATTCACCCATACATAGCCCTTCTGAATTACAGTTCCTCTTTTGTCACCAGTCACAATCATTCCATTCTTAATGAGAAGTTCTTTGCTCATAGCTTAGCTCCTCCATTCGTGATGTATCACAGGCGATAAGATTAGTCTTTGCTTCGAGTTCGAACATCAAAGTTCCATGTCAACATAGCTTACAGTCCCTTTGCTAGACCTATAGATGATTCCCTGTTTTTCAAGTTCATCCATTGCTTTTTCAAACTCCTCACCACTCATCCCTGCTTCTTCAGCTTTCGTTAATAGGTCATTTACTGGTACATCTTTTCCCGTTTTTTCAGAGATTCGCTGCAATAAAAACAGAAACTTGCTTGTAGGAGGTATTGTAGAATCAAGAGGTATATCTGGAGGTTTAATCCCTGGTTTTTCCACTGGCTCCTCTATAGATTTCTTCTGCATTCCCAAAAGAGCACTCAGTAGTATCGATTTTTCCTTCTCTTCTAAGATGGTTTCTTCTCCTGATGTTGAGGGAGCTGCAAGATCTGAGAGCGATACTCCTACAGGCTCTGGTTCGTCAGTCTTCTCCAATTCCAGAGAATCACTTTTGGTAGTAACTCTCTGCATTATTTCATCCATTGGATCAACTTTCTCAACTTCAATTCCCAGCCACTTGCTGTCAAGATCCTTGTTATTCTGAGCTGCTTTGAGGAGCTGAGCTCTATACTGCTTTTCCAATTTCTGTCTTTGTTGAAGAAGAGTTGAATCTTGGCATTTCATCGAACCGAGCAGAAGTAGAGTTCTCTCTGCTTGTCCTCTGACTCTAGTATGGGTCTCTTTTACTAGGAAATTGAGTACCTTAGCAAGCGCAGAGAACTTCGAACTTTGGATATTTAGATTTTCAAGAAGCGCTTGCTTGACTTGCCAATTTGAATCACCAACTAACTCCATTATGAAACCTGATGTAGTTCTAATCCCTGCGGCAGATATTGCTGAAACAATCTCAACTCTCTCTTGCCATTTACTGCCCTTAAGAAAGGCAGAAAGATGACTGTAATTAGTCTGATCTACTATTCCGCAAATATAAGGTAACATGTCCCTTCTCTTTTTCGATGCAATATCGACCAGAAGTTTAACCAGCTTATTACGTGTCTTCTCAGGAAATCCCCTAATGGGCGGCACTGCACCAAGAGATATGTTGTCAATATTCTCGCGAATCTGTTTAACAACCCATTTATGACCGGGTTCACCCAAGTACCTCATCAGACCAAAGACTGTTGGTTGATGACCTTTGCCAAGATTCTCTAAAGCACCTATCCAATTTTTCTGTTCAGATGTTGACTCAGGTCCTCCTGTCTGAGAGAACATCTCATAAACGCCCTGAAGCACCTGCTCTCTCTCTACAGGATTCAAGACCCTCAAATTTGTAAAAAGCTCTGGTATGTATTGTCCGAACACATTCTTACCTGCTACTGTGAATGCAGCTTGTTTCACATTTTGGTCAGTAGCATCAAGTAATTCCATCGCCTTGGGTAGAAGAGACCTAGTTGTTCTTTGGGATGCAAATCTTCCCATGGCATCATACATAGTGCCTAAATTAGGTGAGTCAATATCATAGGCAATTTTCTTGAGTTCACTTAATGCCTTTAGTTCTAACGCTTGGTAATCAAGGGAGTTCCTTTTTTTACTCAACTTTTCTTAGGCCTCCCTTTTCTTTGCTTGGAAGATTTTTTCGATTTCTTTTTAGAACGTGCTGGTTTTTCCTCAATAAAATCTGTTAATGGTGACTGAGTGCTTTTTTCTCTTGGTTTCCGTTCAGGAGCATCCTTTCGATCCTCTAAGTCATCTATCGGAGTACCATTCAAAGTGATCTGCTCTGTTGGAACTGGTTCCGGAATTAAGGACGTTATATCTATCTCGAGTTCGACCAGAAAGCGGTCGTAGGCTTCAAGAATTGAAGGAATTCGTGGGTCCCCTTTTTCCAATTGAGTTTCCATGACCATCTGTTCTTTGAGAAATTTACTTCCAAGCTTCGTCTTCTCCAAAGGTCCTAACTCAAGAATCTCTTTTTTCTTGGACCTCTTCTTCATCTTTGGCTTTGCTCTTCTGAAGCTTTCAAGTTCAGTATCTTCAATTCCAGATACCAGGAATCCTATTCCATCTCGCTTAAGACCTGATGGTATCAAATAGCGGGTTTCCCTTTTTTTCACCAAATCCCCTACAGCTTCTATGCAACGGTCTCTGACCTTTTTTCGTCCCTCTTTCCAATTGGCTTCATTTGTGAATATCTTCACGAGTTCATCTGTAGGAAAATCCAACGCGATGCTAAGTGATAAAACATCAAATGCACCAAAGACAGCATTGCGCAACAGCATTAATGTATCAGTTACATCTTTCCCAGGGTATTCTTTATCCCAATACTTCTCAATGTCTTCATAGATGGTATGCCAAGGATGTTTCTTCATATCTGAATAATAGCCCTTGATTGATTCTGCAACTGCATTGATATCGCCGCGTCTGCTTAGCTCACATATTTTGCGCACATAGGCAAGACGCTTTGGCTTTGCAGCTACTTGTTTCCCACTCAGGGCATTCGGCCTCCAGACTCATTTATTTGAATTCTAGAGGGCTATTTCCCTTTTGTGTTGTTGTATTGTTAAGGAAAAATAAGTAGAAAATTACGCTGCGGTTTTTATTTATTCTTCTTGTTTTAGCCTCTTCATCTCTTTCTCCACACGTTCTCTTTCTCTAGCTTTATCAATATACCACCGCATCAGCG
>JBHLQJ010000242.1:0-4388 GCA_048884945.1 Candidatus Thorarchaeota archaeon
TGTCGCTCACTTCGCCAAAATAACCAAACTCGACATCAGGTGGTGCGCCAATTCCCACTCCCAGAATGACTCTACCATTTGAGAGGTGATCAAGAGTCACAGCCTCTCTGGCGACTTTCCAAGGTCTCCGACGCGGTAGTGGTGTAACTAGAGGTCCAAGCCGTATTTTGCGAGTTTGACATGCTATAGCTGCTAGTGTAATCCAAGGGTCTGCAAAATTCAGAACCATATCATCTTGTTTGAAGACTAACATGTGATCCCAAAGGAAGAACCCATCCCATCCTGACTCCTCAGCCTCGACAGCAATATCAACCAGAGTGGCAATATCACCAAACCATCCGAAGTTGGGAATATTGATTCCATACCTCATATTGATACACCAAGATTTGATTCCGTGTATAATCAAAGATATGGAATCTTTACTCGGTAATAACGAGTCAATGAATAGACTAACTGATTGCTTTGCATTTACTATGTTTCATGGGGCTAGTGTATTTGAATCTTAGATTTCGAAAGTGTGGGAAGACCAATACTCCATGCGAATAATCTCACAATCAGACACTGCTGCAATATCATCTTCATAGACGATAAAGAACATCTCATCATAGCCTTCATCAAAGTGCGTGGGGATGAAATACCTAGGTTGTATCATGTCAATTGAAGAAACTACACTCATGCCATAGGAATAGATTGGTAGGAGCGCGACATCAACCAAACCTGACAACTGTTCATACTCAGACATATTAGTTGCATCTCCGCCATGGAAAATTGTGAAACCATTAATGTCAATCAAATAACTTGTCCAGTTTGCCGCACGTGGGTGAAATCCAACTAGAGTGTACATGTAGAAAGCAGTTATAGTGATAGCTCCTATTTGTGCAACATCGCCGGGAACAACACCAATAGCATCGTGCAGCGCAACCTCTGCAGACATATTTGCCGGAAACATATTCACGGTATCATCTTTCTGGAGTACGTTGATGAAAGTTTCATTGTAATGGTCGAAGTGAGGATGTGTTATGAGAATCGCATCTGCAAGGAGGGTGGTGTAATTATCTAGGAGAAACCAAGGATCAATGTAGATTCGAGTATTGTTGTATTCGATCATTACCCCAGCAGTATCCAGAAGATGGACAGTGACAGTAACAGGTTCAGGTTGAGGAGGAAAAAAGAGAGGAGCTAGCATGTATCCAGACACAGCAATGACTACAAAGAGAATTACTACTAATCCTACGACCTGGGTTCTTGTTGGGGAAGGCATGTTCTTCAATATGTATTTACCTAACTAATTAAGACTAAAGCTTGGAGCAATGATGTGCAGAAGCTAGAATAACTCTACATCCTAGAAATCCGTTTTTCATCCATAGACAAAATTAGAAAAGACCTTCATACTTTGTTTTTACAGATCATAAATGGAAATTCCAGTCGATTCATGGTTTAATGCAATTAATGTCAGACACTCTCGAAGATCATATACTGGAGAGTCCATACCTGAAGCCAAGTTGCATCATTTGGAAACAATCTCTAATGAATTCAAGCCATTCAGGGGTGTTCGAGCAGTTGTTGTAAGAGATCCACCAGACAATGTATTCAAAGGAGCAATCGGAGCATATGGTAAAGTCAAGAATGCGCCTCATTTTATAGCATTCATTGGAGATATGACAATTCCAGAAGTTCAAGAAGCAACTGGATACTTAGGTGAAGGGATTATTCTTGAAGCAACATCTTTGGATATTCAAACATGCTGGGTGGGTGGATTCTTCAGATCCGAGGTAGTAACAAGAAATGTGGAGATGCAACCAAATGAACATGTGATTGCTATAACACCAATTGGTTATAGTCCTGAGAAGAAATCGCGAACAGAAAGGACATTTTCACGTTTTGTTCGTGCTCATAAGAGGAAACCAATAGAAGATCTTTTGATTGAAGCCCCAGTATCATATCCTTATTGGATGATTAGTGCTCTTGAAGCAGCAAGGTTAGCACCATCGGCTGCAAATCGACAGCCATGGAGATTTCTCATCGAAGAGAATTCCATAATAATTAGAACAGATGATACAAACGAAAGTAGATGGATTTCTAAGAAACTTGACTGCGGAATTGCTATGTTGCACATTGAATTGGGAGCTCGAGTGAATGGAGTAGAAGGCAAATGGGAATTTCTTTCTGAGCCAGATGTTGCGAGATATTGTGTTTAGATTGTATCAAACTGATGTTTGAATTCATATATTTTAGAGGGCTGATATTTTGCTTTAAAAAACCAATTTGCGAGATAACAGCTCTTATAGCTTAAAGTATAAGTCGGTGTTTACAGATATTCTCATAGACGAGGTATGTTTGACATGATGAATAAGTTTCAAGACCTAATGGGAGAAGGATTTCCAGTTCAAATTATAGTTGACATAGAAGATACTCTGCACAATGTTGTGAAAGGAGTCATTACTCATGTAGGTAGAAATTACATAGAAGTGACTAGACCAACAAATCAGGATGAAAAATCGCGATATGGAACTGACGAAGTGAAGGTCGTAATACCGGTTGATAAGATCGCTGAAATCATGTATTATGAAAAGAAGTAGGATACGATTAAACCAGTGACGCAAAGTATCTCCTAAATTAACGCAGTGACAATTGCTTTACAAGAAATTCAGTAACTTCGCGCTCGAGTTTCTTGCTTGGTTTAATTTTAAAGAATCGGTCTACCTGACTGCCAATAACATGAATTTTGTAGGACAGATTTGATTCACTGTGTTCTATTATTAAAATGAGGTTTCGTATACCTTCAGTCCAGCTTTGAAAGACCAGGAATACATACACCCACATTGGGGCAATAGGAGATGTTTGAAAAATCGGAGTGGACATTTTCCCTGTCAACTTAGTGGAGTTCCAAATTTCGTTCATGTTATCAAGGAAAGATCCAAGCTCATCAGATATTATTCCCTCAACCTCAAGTTCAATCATACTGAATGCGTCTCCGTCAGGCAAGTATATTCTAACGAAAATTACGCTTGAAAGCCAAAAAGGATTGGCACTTGAAGGAAATAATAACTTGATTTGACTAGAATCCTAGCAATGACTCTCTTTTTGCTACTGAGTCAAGCATACCTCCACCGTCTACATTGATTACTTCACCAACTATATAGCTCGCTGCATCTGATGACAGGAACACAACAGTTTCAGCAATGTCTTCAGGTTCTCCGACACGCTTCAGGGGGACTTCGACATGAATGTAGCGTTCAACCTTTTCCAAAGTCCAACCAGTTCCTCGCTCAGCCATCTCTTCAGGAGCCCAGGTGCGAATTAGTCCTGGAGTTATGCAGTTTACATTGATACCATAGGGGGCAAGGTCTCCGGCGAGCCCCTTTGTTAATCCGATAATACCTGCTTTGCTTGCAGGGTACTGTACACCTGATGATAGACTTCCATTAATACCAGCACCACTTGATATATTGACAATCTTTCCTGACCTCTTTGGGATCATCTTTTTCGCAACAGCTCTAGCGCAATTGAAATATCCAGTCAGGTTCACTGCTATTACCTTGTCCCAAGTTTCTTGGGAAGTTTCCGTGACTATTGCATAACCTCCGGAGATGTAGGCATTGTTGACAAGGACATCTATGCGGCCATATTTCTTGAAAACATCCTCGACCATTTCATCAACAGATGTCTTATTAGAAACATCGATGGTGTAGGCGATAGCGTTGTATCCCTTTTTTTGAATATCAGCTGCTACTTTCTCAGCTCCTTCACCATTGATATCTGCGATGACAGCTATAGCTCCTCTTTTAGCAAATGCCCAAGCAGTGGCTTTACCTATTCCTCTAGCGGCACCAGTAATAATTGCAACTTTGCCATTGAATTCCAATTTAGCATCACCTTATTCTTCAAGTTCTCAATTCAGCATGAATAACATCCAGCTATTAGAAAATAACGACAGCAGTAGACATCATCCCGAAGGGAAACTTCAAAAAATGGATTGTTACATACAAAAAGGATACTAATGTTGAAAGACAGGGTTAGAGCCTACATTGATGAGATTACAGATGACCTAATCGAAACAAGTGAAGAAATTCATCGTAATCCAGAGCTTGCGCTGGAGGAGTTCAAAGCCTCTAAGTTACTAGCAGATAAACTGAAACAAGCTGGTTTTGAGGTAGAACATGGTATTGCAGGAATGGAAACTGCGATTGTAGCTATCCATCCAGAAAAATCTGCAGGACCCACTATTGCTATTCTTGGCGAATATGATGCACTGCCAGAGATTGGGCATGGATGTGGTCACAACCTTATAGCTACAGCGGCTCTTGGTGCTTGTCTTGCCCTCGGATCAATAAAGAGAAACATGCCTGGAAAGTTAGTGTTCATGGGCACTCCTGCTGAAGAAGCAA
>JBHLQJ010000243.1:0-4299 GCA_048884945.1 Candidatus Thorarchaeota archaeon
CATTAAGCAAAGTAAAGGAACTAATCATCCAAGGAAAAAACGTAATCCATGACGATACTAACTACTATGCTAGTATGCGTCATGACTTGTTCAAGATAGCTCTCGACAACAAATGCGCGTTTGCAATCATTCATGTCACCACACCGGTGGAAGTGGCTTTGAAATGGAATCACGAAAGACCTGGAACAAGGATACCAGATCGTGTCATCCATCGGATCAATGAACGATTCGACATGCCAGGACGACGATATCTCTGGGATAACGCGATGATGGATGTGAATATGGTCACTGAAGATATTGATCAAGTGGTTTCAGAGGTAGTCATGGGTATTGAAGAACTTGAGGTTGTGAAAGAGCCAGATCCACAATTAGTCACAAACACTGAGTTTGAAAAATTGGATGTTGAAACACGACGTGTTGTGTCTGCGTTTCTTGAAGAACATCCGAACTTGAGAGGCAATCGAAAAGTATCGGAGATTAGACGAAGTGTGCTCGGTCGTGCCTCTCAGAATCAAATCCCACTGAAAGGGCTTCATGAGCTACTTCATAGAGAACTGATGAAACTGTTGTGAAGACAGCACCATCTGACAGATTTTTTCATTAGTGGAGTTGTGATTCTTGATGACAAGATAATTTAGTTGATTTATGGCGGCCCCCTAAGAGAATCGAACTCTCAACGCTTGCACGTTCATGGGTTTGAAGCCCACGGAACCAGACCACCGGTCCTGTAGGAGGCCATTGCATGTCGATTTTTCTGATGCAAAAAGACTGATTCAGAATCTAAATGTAACGGCTGATAATGTCTTGGGTTTCTTTCTTCCACTCGATACTCTTCTTTGCAAGCTCTGAAGCAATGTTTCCAGGTAATGTTTCATCACGAGGGAGGGACTCTATTCTTGAGAGCCACCCAGATGTCGATAGGGTGAGAGCAGGTACATTTTCCTCGCCCTCTGTTGCTTTTATCATCATCTCACGACCATGAGCAACCTGTATGTAGACATCACTGAGAGGCGCTTTGTTGAGAATTTCACGTACCATTCTATCCCAACAAGTCTTAGCTAAAAGAGCTCGCTTCAACCTAATTTTATCATCATCTGGCAAAGCATCGTATTTCGTAAGTGCATTATTCAAAGAGTTTGCGAAGCCTTCTAGATATACTCCGACTGCGACTTCATCAACCCCTTCAGCCTCAACACCAATTGTCGACTTTGCTCCATCAACAGAGATGTTCGCTAGTGCTCTCTCACCTGCGATACGAAGCGAGAATTTTGCTACTCCTTTGAAAACCTGACTCTCCGCCTCCCTATACTCTTCAAGTATCACATTGGGTTTCGAGGCAACTTCATACCAAGCAATTCTGAAGACTGTAGTCGAATCATCAGTAGAGTAATTCAGACTACGTGAAACCTTCACCATATCTTCTGAAGCATCCAAACTTCGTAGCCTCCCTCTAGGGTTTCATAGTCTATCTACTGACTTCCTTATTTAGTTTGGTTGTAGCTGTTTCGATGTCATTTTTTGATGCTCCGATAGCCGCATTCATCACCAAATAGCTATGAGGGTAGTTTTCACATGAGGATCCAAACGCTCCTTTGGCCACTGCCCGAGGACCTGTCACGCGCGAATTATAGAGCCTTGCTCCAACCTCATTGACATCCAGTCCATCCATTGTGAGCGCGCATGCCACAGGATTCCACACTGAGAGTACTCTTTGACCAATTTTGTCTGCGATCTCATTCATCCTCTCGTTCAGGAGTTTCAAATTCTCAGACTGCTCCAGCTGGAGACCTCTATAATTCTCCAAACCAATTGCTAATAGAGCGGCTAGTGTTTGAACTATGGGTGCCGCAGATGCACGCCCTGCATAAGTCTCCGCAACCTGTTCAACAATCTCTTCCGATGGCGAAACAATGATTGATGCGCCAACAGGAGTGAGAAAGTTCTTGTCGCTACTCTGAACAACTGCGGTCACATGTCCTGCATCTGCCGCAGAACGGATTTCACTCATAATTCTATCAGATTGGACACCATAGGCATTATTGATGACTAAAGGCACGTCGTGCTTTGCACAAGACTTAGCAATGTCCTTCACTGGGTCAGATTCTCGAGGTGGAAAGAAAGTAGTCGTAGTAAGGACCGCACATGATTCAGTTGATTCCATTTGCATCTCAAGTTGATCCAAATCAACTCGGACAGCATCACCTTCAATCAATGTTGGAATTACAATCTTCTCGAGTCCTGCAAATGCAATGGCTCGATGAGGGGATGTGTGATCAACGCGGGGAAATAAGACCCGTTTGATTCCGTGTTCCCTTCGTAGAGCACTAAGAATTAGGGCGATACTCATTCCAGTTGACAGCGGAGTCACAATGCCAGATTTCATATTACTGAGGCCAAGCTTACGGATTGCATCAAGTGCAACACTATTTGCTACTTGCTGCATGAGAGATGCTCCTGGAGCCTTTGGTTGAGGTGCAGCGAGCTTCCCACTTCGTCCTACGCCATGATTGAAACCTGCTGACAAGCGACCAATGAAGGGTGAAGCTATTCGAGCCTCTCGTTCTCCAACTCTTGCTGCTTTGGGGTCCTTATCAGTATCAAGAGAGGAGAGAAGTTGAAACATCATCTCAAGTTGAAGGTCTGTAAACCCTTTTTCCGGAAACTTTCGTCTATTTAGAACATCTCTGATTGGGCTCATCAGAGAGTCAACCGTTGTTCTTCCACGTTGACGCATACTTTTTGGAATATTCTTCTCAAGAATGCGGTCAATCTCATCATTGTCCAAATCTATACTCCTCCTCTGTCAAACGTTGATATGTAACTGTTTCAGACTCTTTCACTGATCCTTTGAATTCTACTGAAACAACACCGCGTGTACCAAAAGGCTGTCTAATAACACCAATCACACCACTAGCGGATGAAACTTTGCTTCCGACTAAGCGCTCAGCTACTTCCTTATTGGACGCCAAGCCTTCAACAAGAACATCTTTGTCCCTGACCCTCTGGACTTTACCTATCCTTAGTCGAGGTCGTGAGAGAGTAATCCTGTCAGGAATGTCAACTACTTCGCCAGACCCAATGATCCTCATTTGTGTAGGTGGTAGATCAGTACGAAGAAGTAAGACCTTTGTTCCTTCTGTCAGTGCAATTGGTTTCTGAAGTAGGAGAGCTGCACTAAATTCGCTACTATTCACTGTATCCTGAACCACCTTGGTGCCATTCATTTCTTGCAGGGGGACTATCTGGCCAGTTACTGCAGGCATTCCAGCTGAGATACTAGCAGTCATCCTTTTTGTGATCCGTCCTCGATAGAGTGGATTGGTTTCCAATTGTGCAATGAATCCTGTTGTATACTGCATACTTCCAGGTGCACAGAGATAATCACCCCTTGTGATTTCAGTATCATTGACCTCTGGAACATTAATGCCTACTCTATCACCTGCACTAGCGACATCACGGCTCTCACCGAATGTTTGAATTGAGCGAACTCTGCTTCTTTTGCCGAGCGGGGCAATTTCCACTACATCACCGAGCTTGATTTTTCCCCTTTGAATTGTACCTGTCACCACAGTACCATGTCCTTTAACAGGAAACGCATGGTCGATTGGGATGGACAAAGGACCATCTGAGTCTCTAACTCGAGGGATCAAACATCGCAAAAGTGCTGCTCGAAGTTCATCGAGGCCCTCTTCTCTCAACGCTGAAACTCTGACAAACTCTGCGTTAGCAAAAGGAGTTTCCGTCAGAATGGACCTCATCTTCTCTTCAATTTTGGTGATTCGTTCAGGATTCACTAGATCGGTCTTAGTCACTGCTACGAGTATATTTTCTACACCCATTGACTGAAGAACAACAAGATGTTCGCCTGTTTGTATCATTGGACCTTCATCGGCGGCCACCACTAGAATTGCAGAGTCTATGATGTTTGAACCCGCGACGACGCTACGTATCAAGTCAGCATGTCCAGGAGCATCAACGAGCGTTACAAGAAACTTATCGAGAACAAACATTGTGAACCCAAGATCTATGGTGATACCGCGTTTCTGAGCTTGTGGATGCTTATCCAAACCAGCAGTTGAAACTCTCTCACTGAGTACTTGTGCAAGGGCTGTCTTTCCATGGTCTATATGACCCATGAGTCCCACATGTACCGGGACAAGATTGTCCATATACTTGCCTCAAGTCAAGAGTGATATTTCATACATAAAACTGATTTGAATAAAACCCTGCGCAAGACTAGCTTCTTTTGGTTGTACCCACTCTGTTCAATTTTCAGATTGTACTTCTGTTGTCACTAGC
>JBHLQJ010000244.1:0-4198 GCA_048884945.1 Candidatus Thorarchaeota archaeon
TTGTCCACAGACCCATTAAAGCTCTCAGTAACAGGCCTTCAATTCCAGGATCTGACATATTATGAAGAGCTGTTTGTTGCAGCAATCGTTGATGATGAGCTTGATCCGGATAAGATAGATGACATGCTCGAAGAGTTAGCTGAGAAAGTACAAGAAAAAGCTTGGAGCGCTGACTTTGAGGCAACCAAGGCAAAACACGATGAAATGGTTAGTGGGGCTTGGGACGAACTAGAGTCGTATCCCACATTAGACGGACGTATGGACTACTACTTCAATCGTCAATATCATGGTGGTGGATGGGCCTGGTATTGGCTTTACATGCATCCACGGCATGATCATATCAATGACGTCTTTTCAAAACCCGGACCGTCAATCTCTCCTCCTCAGGTCCCTGACTGGTTCTCACAGCTTTCTGAAGCAACAGGTCATGCTGTTAGTGGTATTGGCCGAGTTGTGGGTGATGTAGCTGCAACTACTGGACAAATAATGGCTAATGTTACTAACACAATTGGTAGTGTCTTAGAAGGTGTAGGTAACATCATTACAGCCCCTCTCAAGCCATTAATCGAAAGCACAAGCAGGTGTGTTTCTCATGATGCATGTCATAGTGCCTGTGTGTCCCATGATGCGTGTCACAGTGCTTGTCATAGTGCTTGCCATAGTGCATGCGTCTGCCACAGTGCTTGTCATAGTGCGTGCCACAGTGCATGTGTGTCTGGAGGATTCAGATAAGTGGCGGAACCTTTTGCTACAATTTTCCATATCAGCGATATTCATATTGGTGAAGCTGGAGTTACTATAGAGGATTTTAGGAAAGCAATAACCACAATTGAAGAAAAAGCTGCTACTTCCCCTTCTCCATTATTGCTTGTGACTGGAGATTTAACAACAGAAGGTCTCAGGGAAGAGTATGAAGGAGCAGCTTCTGTCTTGAATGAAGTTTCTATTCCCAAAATAATCATTCCTGGAAATCATGATGAGCGAAACTATGGTTCTGCAATATTTGAAGAACACTTTGGAGATCGATTCAAAACCTATGAGTCTGATAACTTGGTAATCTTTGCTGCTGATAGTGCAGAACCTGACAATGACGCGGGACATGTTGGCAGGGTGAAGTATAATGATCTCAGGGATTTCTTCAATCAAGCAAAAAACAAGATCAAAATATTTGCCCTCCATCATCACTTAGTGGCGGTTCCACATACCGGGAGAGAACACAACGTTGTAGAGGATGCAGGTGACGTTTTAGGTGTTTTAGATAATTCAAGGTGTTCATTAGTCCTAAACGGACATCGTCATGTTCCATGGATGTGGCGATTAGGCGAGATAGTTTTGTATAATACTGGAACTCTGCTATCACGTCGTGTCCGAGGGGCAATGACACAACTTCATACCAGAATATCTCTAACTACGACGCAAGCTAGCTTCACTCTTTGCCATAAGGATGGTACTGAGAAGCTCTTTGCCCAGGCACCATTGCGAATTTGAAATCAATTGAAGAATAAGAGTTTGATGGCTTTAAGAGTAAACACTTTAGGCTAGCATACACCCCCGAGAAATGGTTACAATGAATGCTGCTGAAAGATTTGTAAAAATCACCGGCGAAGTTGGGGCTTATACCGAAAGGCTAACTGGTGTAAGTGTTGTGGACGCATACTTTGGACCTGAGGAGTTTCATCCAAAAATATCAGAGAAAGAAAAATCCGTTTCAGATATTGTCCACGATATCCATCTAACTTTTGACGCACTTAGAGATGAGATTGATGATCCACTTCGACTAGAATACATGATGGGTGAGTTGCATTCCCTTAATGTAATTTTGGATTGGCTAGATGGAAAAGAGATTTCGTACTCTGAACTTGTTGAGGGTCTCTTTCATATATCGATGGAGAGGTTTCCAGAACGTGAAATTGACAAGAATATAGAAACAGTTAGTGATGCAATGGCTAATTTTCCAGGTAATGATCTCCATGAAAAGATAGAAAATTTCGGAAATGAGGGTGAGGTTACTGGTGACTCTCTTCAAAATTTACTTGAGAATGATCTACAACAACGAGCAATAGAAATAGGTCAAGAGTTTCGTGATAAAATCTATTCAGTGATAGGTGCTTCAGTCCCTGATAAGGGCGTTCAATATGAAGCTGTTAGAAACCAACCTTGGGGTGGTTATAATTGGTATCTTGGTGAGTTCAAATCTCTTAATCAATTCAATATTGACAGGAAGTTCAACAGAGATACTCTACAAGCTACAATATATCATGAGTACGAACATCATGTTTCAAATCTTTGGCGAGAGAAAGCGTATCTCAAGACGGGTAATCTCGAGTTGTCAATAGTCCCTCTTCACACGGGTCGATGCGTCATCTCAGAAGGTACTGCTGATACAGCAAAAGAATTCCTTAGAGTTTCAGAAGATGATCCACGAATCTTGGTTTTGAATGCACTAAATCCTCTCCGAAGAATGACTCAAATTAATGCTGCAATTCTTCTTAATGATGAAAGAAAATCTGTCGAAGAGGCAGTGGATTATCTGCAGAACAGAGGTTACAGGACTCGAGAATCTGCAGAAGCATCAATAGATTTCATATCTCCGACAAACAAAGACGGAAAAATCAACTTCTTCGCACCATATATTTTCACTTACTTCATAGGACGAACAAACTTTGTATATCCAACATTTCTCAAGGCTTCACAGAAGGATTTACTCCCTGATTTCTTCAAGACCGTCTATATGAATCCTTATTCAGGTTCAAGTGTAACATGGAACAAGGCATTCGAATGGATGTAATTCAAAAATTAAGGGTCTAGTTTGCCAAAGTCGAAAAAGAAGAAACCAGGCAATGGTCGAAAAAAGCAGTTTAAGCAAATATTCTGTGTTTCAGACTTAGTCTTGATTTTTCTTCTCTGGATTTTAAGCAGCTTCTTTCAAGCGACCGGTGTTGAGATAATTGTGTTCTATTTGGTTGGTTCTTTAGCAGTAATTATCGTACTTCGAGCCATTGATCGACGAGCTACTCAGCAAGCTTTGCAATAGATCTCTTGATCTCTAAACTTGGAGAACTCCGTCTTTCATTATTACAAGTTTATTTCCATCTGAATAAAAGACTGTCACCCTAGGTCTGTCAACTAGGAAATCTTGATGAGTCGCCGAATTATTCATGGACACGCCTGGATAGTCCATGTTGTTACCAAAAGCGACATGAATGGTATTTCCTACTTTCTCACTCTCTAGAAACTCTTCCACAATTCTTGCTTTAGGATTCAGACCAATTGCAAACTCGCCAATGTGTCTTGCCATCTCATCTATTGCTTGGGTCTCTGTCACAACTCTGAGTGCGTCCTTATCATCACTATCAACCTTGATGACTTTTCCAGCACTGGTTTCGATTTTGATTGGCTTATCAAGTGGGCCGTATCCTCCGACAGCAAGATCGCAGACCAGCGTGCCTTGCATTGAGTTCTCAACTGGTCCAACGATTACTTCTCCTGTTGGAAGATTCATCCATTTCATGTCTTTCCAATTGAGATAGGTGTCACTAAACCAAGTGCGGCCTTTTACGCTTATTTCAAAATCTGATCCAGACGGAGAAGTCACATGGATAGATTCCACATCTTGCAGGACAGATAGTAATGATTTTGCTTTGCGTTGCATCTCTGCATTTTCTTCTCTAGTTAAGGACAATGCTCCCTCCGTCAGCATATCCATCTCTATTCCAGGGCAGTGACCAAGTCTAGAACGACCTTTCCTAGTTTCCAAGTTTATGATTTTGATTCGAAATGGAGTTTCTTCAGATGTTCCTCTCAGAATGTTGATGTAGATATCAGGGGGATTGTGCGAATTTATCATCTCAATAAGATGTTGAGGAATCTCATTGCGGTACTCATTTGGTTTTGATTCTAAAACAACCATACGTGTCCAAAGTCCTAGGCTCAGAGCTCCCTCTGCGAATGCATGTGCTACATCTTTACGTACATCATCAGTGACAATAAGAATCGATTCACCTGGTCTTGCTTCAAGCACAGATTCCAAGGCATTTGCTGACGCGATTATTGGATCCATCAATTACACCTACTGCTTTCCGTTTACAGGTTGCTTTAGACTCTTCTTAATTATACATTGTTAAAAACAAGAGCTGTGTGATGGTTTTTCTACCATCACACGGATATTCAAACTATTACTCACTTTGTTGCGCTCGGG
>JBHLQJ010000245.1:0-4152 GCA_048884945.1 Candidatus Thorarchaeota archaeon
AATCGGGGCCCACGCTGAGACGGGCGATGCGGGAAACCAGTTCGTGATGGGGGGGGACGACGGTGAGGTCGATCAGGACGACCTCTGTGTCCTCCTCTCCGTCTGGCACAAATCCAAACAGAAGCTCAGGCATACTTCTGAGGACAAAATCAAGCCATACCTCAAAATTTTGTACTCTACCGAACACGACTGGTAGAAAAATGAGAATATTCTTGTACCATTGGTGCGGTCGCATCAGCTTAAGATATTCGTAATATCCCATTTTCGCGTTCTCCTAACAACTGTTCATTCCGAATATGATTTCCAGAGTTTACCCCATTCAGTTTCTTCAAGGAACCATTTTACCCATTTCTTGCCCTTAAGTGGAAGCCAGATTCCATCATGATATAGGCCAGAGAGCTGTGTGGGGAGCCACATCAATGGAGACCTGAACAAGAATGTTTCCATTCCAGGAAATCTGAGGAACCCTCTATTAAACGCAATGACTGGACTCTTCCCTGGGCTCATATTAAAGTTGGGAAGATCTTTCCAAGCTTCAAAATCACCGACAAGATCTATCTTTTCGGGATCTGATTCTCCTAATCCTATATTCTTTGCAATCTGCAGCTTGTGCACACTCTGTTGGTCGATTCCCATGAGTCTTGTTTGAACTGTGTCAGCAGCAACCATGTCCGATGTTGCTATGAGTATATTACCGATCTTAGGAATCATTGTCCTAGGACCAGCTCCATCACCCATAACCGTTCCATCTGTCAAGACAAACTCAGAGTGTGAAATTGTTTGCTGCATAAACAAAAGGTCTACAAGAATCTCATGAATCTTCAAGTGTGCTAGGTGTCTGTTCTTGGTAAGATAGAGACCAAAGGAGTCTTTGAGTGCTCCAGTCATTTGTGTGTGACCATGCGTCTTTATCGTTGGTAAATGTATTATGTTTGTCCCAAAGATTTCCTTCGGGGCTATGGTTTCTCTAAAGATATCTTCCATTACCAATGTTTTTTGGGGAAGGTCAACATTGACGTATGTTGCCTTGATAAGTGGTAGAAATTTGATTCTATGTTTTTTAATCACGGGGTACCAATTGTTGTTCTTAACACCAGCATAGATGTTTGTGACAACAGTTTCATTCTCAACAGCCTGTATTTTTCTGCTATCAAAACCATCTGAAATTAGCTTTCTAAGTAGACCATCGAAAATATACGGATTTGTTGAACATGCAGGGTATAATTTACTCCAAGATAGATTGAGCTTGATAGTGGTAGCAACATCTTTGGATACAAACTTGTCATAATCTGCCAAATCCATTACCCGAGCAATATCATCAAAGATTGTTTTTGGCGTGGTTTTGATAACAGCTACCTTTGGCATGTCGCTTCATCTCTTTCTAAACAGTCCCCTTATTTGACGTTGTTGGCAATCGTTCATCTTAATAAGTTGCCTCAATGGTAGAAGTTGTATTAGAGACCTAATGGTTCTACATCCAAACCGCCATCTAACCTCAAAACTTTAGGCATAGCAGCACCATGATATGATGCGCTGAAAACACTGAACAACCGTCCATCAAAGAATCTTTTGAAACCCTCAGGAAATACTTCATGCGCTCTGAACATTATCTGAATGTCAAGGTTTTTCGCAAATTCATTAAATGCTACTCTCCCGAATGCTTTCACGCGAGCTCCCCGCGAATTAGCCGCAAATCTGAAGTCTGCGTCTTTTGGGTCATTCCATGCTAATTGCAGCAGTGTATCGTCCTCGAAATCAGGATAGAACCTGTTGCATTTCTGAAGATCATTAATGGATTCAACAGTTTCAGGTATTCCACCATGGCATGCAAATATTAAATTTGGAATAATTGCACCCATTGGGAGGACTTGAAACACTTTCAAATAGTTGCTGTAGACCTCGATTGAAAATTTCCTAGTCACTTCGGTATAGAAACCATAGCGTCTGGCAACTTCATCTGATTCGTGATTTCCTCGAAGTAAAAGGACACGTTTAGGATTACTTATTGCTAGAGCCATTGCTAAATTGAAGGTTTTAATCTGTGCAGGACCTCTGTCTACATAATCACCAAGAAAGACAAAGGTATGGTTCTTATATTTTGAAAATAGATTTTGTACACTTAGGATTGAATCTAGCTCTCCATGGAGGTCTCCAATGAACACAATATTTCCATTTGGAATCTCCACGATATTTGGTTCGTTTCGATAGAGGTCTGTAATCATTCCCGTTAGCTGCTCAATATCTTCTGGGGTTGTTTCAGTGTCGCCTTTCAAAATCGACTGAATGACTGTCACTTTATTGATTCACAACCTATTCCCAATTCATTGCTTGGAATACCATTTCGACAGCTTCCTCTGGAGTACTCGCAGCATATACTGTGTCTTCCCGTCTTTCATCTATTTTCTGCCCTGCAAGTTTTGCAGCCCATCCGCCTGTTGGGACTAGAGAGATGACAGGCTTGTCTGAGAACCATGCGATAGCCATCTCGCTTAAAGTGCCTGCTGATCCATCAATCGCTATGATTGCGTCTCCAGTTTTCGCAACAAGAAAATTCCTTGCGTAACCAAGACCAGTTGGGATTGCAATATCAACGAATTCATTAGCGTGGTCCTTAGTATCAGTTGGCAAGATACCGAGTGTCTGTCCTCCCTCCTTCTTTGCTCCTCTGCAAGCGGCTTCCATCACTCCTCCTAAACCACCGCATGCTAATACCGCGCCTCTTTTTGCAATCTCTGCTCCGACACGTTCTGCTAGTTCAAGATTATCTGGAGTGCTATCTGAACCTCCGATTACAGAAATTACTCTTGCTGGCATATAACATCTACCTTCTTCAATGGCTAACTGATGAATCAATGTTGTGTAATTTCTTTTTTAGCATACTGAAAACATCATATGAAAGTCTACCATCTTTGACTCGTATACTCGCTTCTTCAAGTAGAGACATTCCTGAATCAATTTCTTTGAAACCACGGAATATCTCATCCGGAATATCTTCGATTGGGATTGTTGGATTTGGATCAAATCGTGTGCATATTGTTGTTCTTTGAATTTGTTTCTTTACATGAGATGGCAGCATCTTGGCTGAAAGGGCATAGATTTTAGCTATTGTAAGTAAAGCTCGTGATCTCAAATTAGTCGACGACCAGCCCATATCAGTTCCAACAATGCAAATGTTGGACTGTCTCTTACATCTGTGTGAGCAATACCAACAAATTCCTGGCTCCATTCTAATTGTGCTTGTTTTCATGCAAACCCATGCCACTCCCTCATCTAGCTCAATGGCACAAGACTCATTGACAATTCGAAGTCCCAGTTCATTTGTTATAGAACTAATTTCATAGATTTCTTCTATCGAATTTGGTGGCGTTGATGATTCTGGAGTTACAGGTTCATAAGCAGGACAAACATCTTCATCAAGAGCAACAATCATGGGAAACGGGCTTTGGATGGAGCCTATGGAGAGTAAACCATCGGCCACAATCTTCATCACATCGTCAATGTTCTGAACAGCATAAACGGGCAGTTGATTTTCGATGAACGCATCTAATTGACATGCTGCTTCTTCTGCTTCCCTCACAGACCCAATGAATACCACCATCAGAGGAGTTTCCTTATTCAAAGAAAGGTGATTGAACATCTCTGGGACATCATCAATTTCATTCGGTTTCAGAATTAATATGATTGCACGATGACCCTTAGTAAAACTGCGAGATAATCCTTCCAATCTATCAGAGTAAGGTATTGACCAAAGTTGAAGCACGACACTCAAATTTTCTGGATAATCAAATTTCACTACTCCTAAACTCAAACCAATAGTATTATACAACTGACAGGACACGCGGTCTCCGGATGCTCTACTAAGGAAACCCGTCTGTAGTGGCAGGTCATTACCAATCACGAGGACCTTGAAAATCATCCTTCCTTCAGTAATATTTGGAGTAGTCATTCTCAATGAACAATTAGGTAATTGCGATATAATACCTATGGGTTGCAGTATTTTCTCAATATATAATAGAAGCAAGATATTTGTTGCAGTTAATCGAATGATATACTGAGAATAATGGTTCGTATTTACAGAGCAACAGATTCAGAAAAAATAGCTCGTGCTGGTTACAATGCTAGTTACATAGCTGATCTCACTTTCATGCAGTC
>JBHLQJ010000246.1:0-4121 GCA_048884945.1 Candidatus Thorarchaeota archaeon
CTTGGTCATCCCATTCCAGAAAGCCAGAGTCTAGATATTCGCCAGATAGCTCCATATGTCCGAAGAATCGGAATGTTGTGTCCTCTCGTGGCTCATTTCCAAGATTGTCAAAGACATAGATCCAACCCAAATCAGCAGTATCATCAGTAGGGTTCTTGGTTCCATGGGGATTTTTCTCCTCCATGAGTATTTCATATAACCCATCTTCATAGTATGTGTTCTCGTATGTCCCCAAAGAGGTGCCATAGCCAGTTTCAGGATCTTGGTACTCTGAAGTAACTGGGTAGATTCCATTTGATGGCGGTGGGGGACCAAGAATTGTCACAGTTCTGGATTCTGACGCATCAGACTTGGCAGTTGAACCCTGACTGAGTATCCGTATCTCATATGTTCCTGAAGCACCTTTGAGAGTCCAGCTGACTTCGTAGGATGCATCCTGCGATAACTCTTTAGTCTGAGGTTGTTCGCCATATATGATTTCTAGATAAGTATCATCCACGTCTATGAAATTAATTGAGTCCGCGCCAACTGAGTATTGAACAAACGTTTCCACATAACCAGCATCACCCCTCGTGGCAAGAACACTCCCGGATACAGTGAAAACTGCACCGTTTTCAATTTCAGCTCCATCAAGAGGTAATGAAATCGTAACGTCAAGCGTAGTCTTTGGCGGCCTTGCAGCCAGCGAAAGGCTGAAGCTCAATGATAATGTCAACAAAAAGACAAGAATAAAAATGACTCTCCTCTTCATTCTCTCCCATCTCCCTAGAATCATCTCTATGCAGTATAAAATTACAAAGTCCACTCTCGCATTGATAATGATTCTGTTGGCTAATAACAGAGTCCAGGTTCATAAAAAATGTTTCTAAAAGATTAGAAATTCATGGCTTTAGTAAAGTAGGTTTGAAATTAATTTTCTTCCATTGCACAATTTTGAGAGCAGCCTGACATATATCTCATGTTAGTGACTAAGGACTGAGAGCTGCACAACAAAAGCCACATGACACTGTGGACAGACAACCACCATCTCACCAGCCGCAAGATCCTGTTTACCTGCTCTCCGGAGGGTTTTCCATCGGGCTCCGTTCTTCAGTTCAATCGTATCGCACAACTTGGACACCGATACTATGTGCTCACACGCGTTGAAAAAGACCTACATGAATAGAGAGTTAACAAAATATGCAATTATGCCTAATCTGCGAACTTCTAGACAAGAATGGTAATAACAGGACAGTCAACATTTCGTATCACATTCTCCGTGACACTTTTGGAAAATAGTCCTAGAATTCCCTTCTTCCTTCGTCGCTTCATCATGAATATCATGGAATACTTGGAAGTGCCTGCTTCTTCAGCTATTGCGGAGGACACATCGCGAGCAGTGACAAGCTTAATCTCAGCAACATATCCTTGCTTGTTCAACCAATTCTGCAAAGGCTGAACCTTCTTCTCTGCGTCACTGAATATCTCTTCCATTCCACTGGATTCCAAAGGAGTAGATATTGGGGCTTCAATAACATGAAGCAACGTGATGTGATTTGTTTGGAATTTCAGGAGCGGAAGCATGGCTGCGACCATATCGGAATACTCGATTTGACCTGAAACTGGCATTAGAACTGCATCATCGATAGTACCCATTTATCGCCCTCCTAAACTAGTCTAAACTTTCACCATCCTTTTTGTGGACATACATGATGACACTTGAAACTGTTGTCTTCACGCCATCAATCTTCAGAATCTTATTCTTTAGCATGTTTCTGAAGTCTATTACATCATCTGCTTCCACGATTGCTACTATGTCTGACTCTCCAGTCACTTCATAGACATCAACAACCTCAGGCAATTCTGCGAGCGCCCTTGAAACGTCGTCGAGGTCTCGCGACTCTATTGTTACGTTGAGAATGACTTGTATCTTCGACATTATCTGCGTACCACCATTAGTTTACCAGGAGCTACGGTAGAAACAAAGGAAATCATATCCTCGAAACCATTTCTCTTCCCTTTCTTAAGGGCCTTTCCACGTAGCAACACTATGAAATCAAATTTTTCAGATAATGCAGCTTCTGCTACAATCCTTTTTAATGAACCCAATTGAACGCTCGATTCTGTTTCAAATCCTGAAGACTCAAGGGTTGAAGCAATCTCTGAAAGTTCAGATTCAAGAAGTTGCCTATACTCCGCAGCTTTTGAAAGGGGCAAGTCCCACTTGTCTGTTGAGATTATGCTCATCAGAGTTAGGCGAAATCTTGCGTCAAGACTGCTGGAAATTGATTCAGCTACCTCCTCCTTTTCTTCAGGGCGAAGAAGCACCAATGCATTCATCTTGTAGGCCATTGGTTTAATTGTTGAGCCAATATCCCTGCTCAATAAAGGCTTGCCAATATGGCGTCGGTGCAACGTGTAGATGATAATTCCGACGCCCATCCAGCTGAAACCTAGGAGTCGACCCATTGGATGGAATAGCACCACTAGAATCCAGATAGAAGAACATGCTATAATTCCAAGAAAACTGGGGAATGGAATCTCATATCTTGTGCCTCGTATATTCAGTCTGAAAGCAAATGGCACTTTCCAGGAACGATAGGTATCTTGGTCAGTATGACGTAGGACAATGAGAGAGATATTGACCATTAGATAAGACAGAAGAGCACCAAAATTATAGAGGTCAGCGACCCAGTCTAAATGTCCAATGAGTGCCATCAATGCGCCTATGGAACCAAAGACGACTATTGTTCGTATGGGGGTTCTTGTCTTTGGATTTACTTTCGAGAACCATTCCGGTAACAGCCCAAAGTTACTCATTGAAAAAACAACTCTTGATACACCAATGATGCCTGTGTTAGACGAAACAAGACAGATGGCAAACCCTGTGAAGGCAATTATGGCAAGAAAGTATACGGACTGACCAAAAAAGGGAATTGTCTGAACAAGAGCTGAAATTGGATTGGAAAGGTTTGCAGCCAATGAGTCCCAAGGAATCATTCCGAGACTTATGAGGGAGAGCCCTACAGCAAAAACAAGTACAGAGATGATCGACATCTTCGTAGCCCGAGGGATGATTCTGTTAGGCCGCTTTGTTTCCTCTGCAGCTTGAGCTATCGACTCTATGCCAATGAATGAACTCATCGCAAGGGTCACAGCATAGAGGAAGTTCTGATTACTATAGTCAGCACTCCAGATATAGGAGATGTGCTCCACCGGATCAGGTAATCCACGAATGACGATCTGCGTACTGAAGAGACCAGCATTAAAAGCTAGAAAAATCCCCAGGACAATGATAATGGAAAGCACACCAATATTGAGACCTACCATGACGATATTGAGATTGGATGCTTCTTTAATGCCAACAATATTGATGCTGATGAGAATCACCACAATCACAAATGCGATGACACCTATGGCACTAATTGACAATTGAAAGCCCAGAATTGAAAGAATGAAACTTGTATGGGCAAGGATTGGAAAGAAAAAGGTAAGGTAACCAGTTGTGGCTATCGCAAAGAGCGCTGTGCAGACAGTATAGTCCAGCATGACAAGCCAACCAGCAAGAAAGCCTGCAAAGTCATTGAATGCCTTCATTGAGTAAACTTGAGCACCACCTGCATAGGGATATGCAGTGGCTAACTCAGCATATGCAAGACCTGTGGCTATGTAAGTGATTGATGCAATGACGAAAGCTACGGGGGCCCATCCAGCCGCATATGCAGCTACTAGACCAAGGGCTACGTAGATGTCTGCACCTACGTCAGCATAACCCATGGAGAAGGATCCAAACCAGCCAATATCCCTCTTCAATGCGACCCGAGCTGGTCTGGGTGTAGCTTTATCACTAGATACCAATTTGGTGACCTCAGAATAAATCAACAACTCCGACAAAAGATTTGCCTACGAACTCGATGATGTCTATATGGCAACAATCTTCTATCAGAGTAGTACATTTCTTTGGTAGATTGAAGAATTGACACATTCTCAGTAGTTATCAGCATTGCTATTCAGACATGGTCAAAAGTGAGCAATCCATGGAGTCTATTGTCATGATATTCCTTCACTCAACAACTGCAACTTCGATTCTCAATGGAATAAGAGATGGAGTCAAGAGTTTAGACATTTCAGTGGACCTTGGC
>JBHLQJ010000247.1:0-4120 GCA_048884945.1 Candidatus Thorarchaeota archaeon
CGTGAAGCGACTTATAGTTTCTGTACATTAGGGCATACTATGACTAACGTGTTGACAGATGTTTTGAGAATATTTGCGTAGAACACCAGTATAATATCGGATAACCAATATGTCAAGGTATGAAAATGTCAAATTCAAATATGCCATCTGTTGACGAGATAATCTTGCTTGTTGCTGAGCTTGTTCCAGATGTACCTATACCTAGTGAGCTTTTTGCTGAAATAAAAGGCAAAGACAAAATCCTATGGCTCGAGGGGTGGTGTGATGGATGCATTGCTGGAAAAGGCTTTCCACCAAAAGGAAAAGGAATGCTTCAAGAAAAGCTGGACCATATCCGCGAGATCACACCAGAGTTCCTTCAAAGTAGAGCAAAAGACAACGGCATGGTTGTTCAATGGTCAGGATTCCTTCCATTGCATGACAAACAACATCTATACGGTGTTTCTTGGGCTATTTTCACAAAATGACCGTGGAATTGATTTACATATTAGACCGCAAACCACTTGTTTCTTCTCTACAATAGTATCATGTATTGAACGAATCCCAAGATTTGGAATTGACTGAATTCATGAGAGCTGTTGAGAAGAGAGCCTCAAGAGTCTATTTCGAAAATAATATGGATACGTATGAGTTAGTCTACATGCTCACTCCTGTCTTCGTTGGGTTTGTAGCAAGTACAATCTTGCTCTTCTCATACCTAGATGTTGCTGTTGAAATTGACTTTCTGATTCTACTTCTGGCACTTGGACTGCCATTGGGCATGGGAATATTGGTGATGATTTTAGTTGCCTTCCAGCTGACTTTGAAGGCTGCAACTTATGGAGTGAGGGGGGTTTCAAGGAATCTTCTATCAGTGGCAATCATGTTCCTAGATATGCTCAATGAAGGGCACTTGCATACGGGTAATATTATAGAACAACCATCACTAGAGGAGTATGATCTATACTCATCTAGAGGATTCTCAGCCACCAATCTAGTGTTGAAAAAACTTGATCCTGGAAGTTACGAAATATTCTCTCAATTTCTCAAAGAGAAGAAACAAGCTAGTAAGGCTTTGAGAGAGAAACTATTCGATTACTCTGTAATATTTGGCTTCATTCTGATTGTTGGTTTGATAATTGCAGCATTTATGCTTCAAAGTTTAAATCTGATATCCGAAGACTTGACCATGATGTTGTTGACTTTTTCAACAGTTGTAGGAATTTTGCTAGTGTGTATTGCGAGCGTGCATCTTCGAAGAAAATCAGAAAGAGGTCCTTCAGAAGAATTAGAGAGAACAATCTTGGAACCGGACCTCAAGACAGAGACTCAGCTCACTCTTGATAGGCTATTAGGAACGCTGATTTCCGAAGCAGAGCATCCACTCAGAGTGTTGACAATAGGTGAACACGATCTATTGACTTACACTGACCACACGTACAAGACTTCGAAGGACATCATATTGAGAGAAGCAGTTCTGATTCCTAAACGGTTCAAAAGATAATGAAAACTTGAAAATAGTTTGTCTTAAGCAAACAGCCAACATATTAATTAATTAGCTATTTGACCAATATTAGGTGCTTGGATGACTAGGACATCTGCATTCTTTGGGTTCACAGAATCGAATGAACGATTGCTTCGTCTTGCAAAGACCATGATGATATTGATGCCATTTCTAACGGGCATCCTTGCACTATCATCAACGTTTCACATAATCTTCATTGCCGAAGCTTTAGGCGGCGGATCCGGACAATATATCCAAGGTCTTGCACTGGTCAGCATTTTGCTTGTCATTCAACTTGTTATTCAAACAATATTCGATTACCCAACTGGATCATTAGGAGACCATATCGGCCACCGGTATGTGTTATGCTCAGCCTACCTGTGCTTTGGATTAGCATTTTTCCTAACATCTATTGTGGTAGTTGATACTCCATTTCCCACCTTCATTCTAATTTATTTGTTAATCGGGATAGGCGGTTCACAAGAGAGTGGTGCGTGGCATGCATGGTTTGATAACAACTTCCGTGTTGCGATGCCTGGTGATGAAGACAGGAAACAATATGGTATTTTTCAAGGCAGATTCATGATGTTGGTCACTCTTTGTACAATGATTGCGATTGTACCTGGGAGTGTTCTCGCAGCGCTCTTGGGTCGTCCTTGGGTATTTCAGCTCGAGGCGATTGTATGCGTTATTGTTGCACTTCTAATTCTAAGACTGGTTCAAGATTTTGAAGAAGTGAAAGAAATGCGAGACCAGCGTCCCAAAGAGGGCGGTTACGTCGAGATTTTAAAATCTGGAGTGCGATTTCTAAATTCTGATCCCTTGGTAAAATGGCTCATTATCGGAAGTACGTTGAGTATAAGCACAATTCTTGTCTGGTCCTACTTCATCATATTTCCATTGTTCTATATCTATATGCTCACTGATGTTGCAGTAGCCAGTTTTAGAACGATCATAAGAATCCCAGGTATCTTTACTGATGAGAGATCTGGAGTTTGGTCTCAAAGATTCGAACCCAGAAAATGGATACCAAGATTTCAGCTTATACAAAACTGTGGATTTGCATTCTATCTTTTCTTCGCATTACTTGTCTTTGTCTTTCAGCCTTTGGGGGCTGGTCCAATAATTGAATTCTTCTTCCCCAACACAGATATTCTGTTACTTGCTATTCCCTTGGAGTCATTCATTCCAGTCATATTGATGTTCATTGCTTTCTCTGTGGGTGGACTTTTCTACGGATTTACCAACATCTTAACTCAACGCGTCCTCATTGATATAGTGCCAAGTAACATTCGCAATAGCGTCTACTCCCTGATGCCTACAGTAACGATGCTTTTCGCAATCCCTCAGATACTGATTATTGGACCTGCTATTGAGAATGTGGGTTTCATTCCAGCATTGGTCTTCTGTGCAGTTATCTCAGGAATCGGTGTATTATTGGTGAGAAAGGGTCTTTCGTATCCAATGCCGATTCTTGATGAGGCGAAACAGGAGTCTCTTGCTAAGATTATCGAAGATGACATCGAATCTATGGAGCCCCAATGAATCTTTGAATCGTATCTGTCAATGGTTTCAGAGTGAATATCTACGTCTGTCTAGTAACTCTCGCTTCTTTGTGGGATTAAAGCTCGACAAACTTTGGAGGTACCCATAGAAAAAACACTCAGAAAAAGCGAGTGAACACAATATTACTAGATTACTCAGTTCATTCATTTGTGGACTGCGATGAAATATGGAGTCTATATCTCTAACTATGCACTTCAAGGAGATCCCATTAAATTCCTTGAATTGGCAGTTGCTGCTGAAGATGCAAAGTGGGATGGATTCTTTATGTGGGACCACAATTATGCGGGAAAGGATGAATTGATTGCAGATCCATGGATTACACTTGCAGCGATAGCGGCACGCACTGAAAAGATTCGAATTGGTACAACAGTGACTCCTCTACCAAGACGACGCCCACAGAAGGTAGCAAGGGAGGTCGCTACTTTGGATATTCTTTCTAAGGGAAGGTTCATTCTAGGAGTTGGATTAGGCGGTTCTTCTGACAATGATTATGGAAGTTTCGGAGAAGATACTGATCTCAAAGTAAGAGCAGAAAAACTAGACGAGTCTTTAGCAATTCTTGAGGGGCTTTGGTCTGGTAAACCATTTTCATTCTCTGGGAAGCACTACAATATTCATGAGGTCACTTTCAATCCTCGCCCCATTCAGCGACCACGTGTACCAATATGGTGTGCAGGGACCTGGCCAATAAAGGCTCCATTCCGAAGGGCAGCAAGATACGACGGTGTATTTCCATTATCGATGAATGAAGACATGTCCTTGGAGGAATACTCCGATGTAGTAAGGTATGTCAAGAAACATCGAGGATCCTTGAAGGACTTTGATATAGTAATAATCGGGATATCTACTGGCGATCCTGAAAAAGACTCATGGATTGATGAATCCGAAAAAATTGGTATGACTTGGTACTTTGAAGTCATGATGGGAGATGATTTTGACAAGTTCTTTGAAAGAATTGAAAACGGTCCCTTTTAAAAAAAATCTCCAGTGAATATCTGTGCATGTCAAGAAACTCCATGTGAGATTAGAAATCCAACTGGGATGAGAAAGGTCATAAAACTTCGAATCATT
>JBHLQJ010000248.1:0-4091 GCA_048884945.1 Candidatus Thorarchaeota archaeon
GCGGCTGTGCTCGTTCGAGGTTCACTCAGCAGAAAAAGAATGGTGCTTGGTCTATGGCATTTGGTGTTCGTGCCAGCTGTAATTTATCTGATTCTTCTATATGGAGTTGAGATAGACTGGTTTAAGGCATATATCATCGATCAATCATTTACAATTGGCATGATCACCATACCGACAATCATGACGACTATTTTTGCAGCCTACCTATCTTCAATACTTGTAGTTGTAGTGAATCTCTATAGAGAGGTGAGCAAAGGTCTCAAGAAGATTGTGAAAATGGAAGACGCTGGAACACCAGCAAGTGTTGTTGAAGATGAGAAAACATCTATGGTTAGTAGATTCAGCTCATCCGTTAGAATCAAGTTCTTGATGTTCTTGGTGGTTGTGGGTGCGACTACCGTTATGAGCATGGACTTCTTGGCCAGTTGGGAGCTTGGTATCATAGTACTCCTGCCAGTAGCATTCCTAGTTGTGATACCATTTATCTCATCCAAAATAATTCAAGTATTCAGCAAAATGTCTAGAGGAAAGATACTGTCTGCACCTGCAGATAGCTATTAACCGAAGGAGCAATGCGGCCCTGTTCAGGGGCCGCTAATCCTTGTTTCTTCAGTAACTCTGACTACTCTTCATGCAAGAATTCATCTGCATCATCGTATTCATCAGAGTAGGCTTCTTCATCTGCATCTTCTTCAGATACTTCTTCTTCACCTACATATTCTTCCGTTTCGTAAGTTTCTTCGACTGAGGATGGCTCCTCTGTAGTTTCTGGTTTCGTAGCCTCTTCTGCAGTTTCAGGCTCTGCTTTAGCAGCAGCTGCAGATTCCTCCTGAGTTGGCAAAATCTTAAGACCTGCATCTTGCTCTGCTACAAATTTCGCAATCTGAGCTTTTCTAGTGAAGTAAAGAGCAACGATAACAGCTAGAGATAAAGCTGCACCTACAACGGTGAGAGTAGTCAACCAAGCACTTGAGCTATCACCCAAGAGCTGTTGCCAAGTGATAATTAAAAATGCAAGACCTGCAGTATTCATGACAAAGGATCTGAGAGGTGTCCCCACCTTAGTGATCTCTGTGACATTGGTGTCAACCATAGCAGCAGCAATCACACCAGCATTGTATTGTGTAGACTTTGTCTTCTTTGCTAATGTTTTGACATCAGTCGATTTCTTCTTGCCCATCCACCGAAGGGCTGTAGGAACTTTTTCTGAAAGAAGATCTGCATAGGCAATTTTAGCGTCTTCGTGAGACAAGTTACATTTCTTGCACATGTCTAGTTTAGTGTTCCATTTACGTTTGCATTGTGGACATCTATCTGCTTGCCATGCATCTGGTGCAACTTCTCTAAGTCGCTGACGCACTATGTATTCACTAACACCGGTATCAACGCGACCTTCTTTCTTTTCTTTCTTCATTGAATCGAGTAACGAGAAAAGAAGTGGCAACGCACCAAGAACCGTTAGATTTGGAAGAGAACGTATCTCTGATGCTTTCTTATGAATTCCCCTTAGCTTGTAAGCAGTCTTGAGGCCCTCCCAAAGGCCATTGAGGCTACCTGCAATACCATAAACAGCACCAACTGTAGCAATACTAGCTGTTATACCTGTTACTGAAGTGATGATATCAATTGGTGTCGATGGTAGAAGGAATGAAAATTGATGCTGTAATATATGCTGGGTTGAATCTCCTTCAATGTAATAACGAAAATCTACGGTTGCCTCATAGACACCCGTAGCAAGCTTGATTGGACCTAAAACTGACATCATTGCAGAAAAGTCCATGCCCGCACTGACTGGGGGGATAGTGACTGATGGATCGACTGTGAACCATGTATTAAGGTGTGAATCAACTATTTGAATTGGAAACAACGGATATCCCTGATACCAAAACGTTATCGTTCCAGTAACGTTGAGAGTCTGAGAACCACTTGCATTCAACTGAAGCGTGAGAATCATAGGACCATCTAGATTTAATGGAAGTGGGGATCCAGGAGAATAATCCTTGAGGTTCATGCCATCCAATGCTGCATAGACATATAATCTGCCATCATGAATGAAGTCATCAGGATATACTTGAGCATCGGCAGTCGTAACACCGCCAATCAATATTACTAGAAACAAAGTCATAAAGCCTATAATTAATAGACGTGATGGGGAGCGACGCATGGTACTGTTACATCTCCAATAGCAATGCTAGAATTCGACTGACGAATTAGGATTGAAAAGGGTTTTTGTGACCTAGTTTGAATTAGTTTTTGAGGTTGGATCCTTTGTTCCCCGAATCATGTCTGCGACCTTTCTTGCCACTGTTGCAAAACCCTCACTCTTTTTCATGACTCCTTTCGCTCCAACAGCTGCTGCGTGTTTCGCTGTATCAGGATCAAAATATGCTGTTAGGAGGTGGATGTTTTTTATTCCAAGTTCTTTGAGTTTTCGTGTGCATTCGATTCCATCCATGGAGGGCATTTTCATGTCCATCAAGACAATGTCAGGAAACATCCCATTGTCTATCAATCTAGAAGCCTTGTCAATTGCTTCTTGTCCATTAGACGCAATCAGGAGTTCAAAGTCATCCAAAAAGCGTTTGAGATACATATGCATCACTTCATGAATTGCAGGTTCATCATCTACGATTAGGATTCGAAAAGTCATATGCATCCTCACGCGAAATTACTTAATTGCGCTTCAATTTTTAAATGCCTTAATAATCGTGTGTTATATTATTGAAGGTGGTACTTCGCGAACCTATTTATTCTAGAATGCACTTCTTTCAAATGAGGACCCAAATTTGACATTTGAAAGAATGCCCTTAGAGATCTGGTTTGATGACCACCAGTTCGAGGTAGACTATGATATTGGCGAAAGTGGTACCAAATTTCTAACAGTGAAGCAACTTGAGATTGATCTCAATGAGATTCAATTGCGTTATGGATACCATCTAGGACATCCAAGTCTAAGAAAAGAGATAGCAAAACAATACAGGGGCGCTACTTCCAAGAATGTGGCAGTGACAACAGGCGCTAGTGAAGCTAACTTTGCCATCATTGCTCATCTTGTTGGGCCCAGAGACAACATCATTGTGGAACACCCAACATATCCCTCTCTCTATCAGGTTGCTCGTTCTTTGGGAAAAGACCTTACTCTCTTTAAACTTGAATGGGAGAATGATTTTAGACCTGATCTGGATAAACTTCGTAAATTGATAAAATCCAACACCAAGTTAATCACTCTCACCCATCCAAATAACCCAACAGGTTCTGTGATAACTAAGGCGGAACTTAAAGAGGCAATTGAAATAGCAGAAGAGGCGGGAGCATATCTTATGGTTGATGAGACCTATAGAGATCTAATGTTTCCACAACCTCCACCTCTTGCGGCATCTATGAGCCCTAGTGCCATTAGTTTGACAAGCATGTCTAAGACTTGGGGATTGCCAGGCATTCGTATTGGGTGGGCTGTTGCAGAAGAATCGATTGTCGAAGCAATAAGAGCAGTGAGAGAACAGGTCACTATTTGCAATTCATCAGTTGGAGAGGCCATTGCAAAAGATGTACTTCAAAAAAGAAGCGAAATATTGCCTGTTATAAGAAAGGCAGTGATTTCAAACTATAAGATTGTAGAAGAATGGATGAAGTCCCAAGATTGGCTCGAATGGATTGAACCTCAGAGTGGAGTTGTTGGCGCACCAAAATTGAAGCGAGGGGGAAGTACCGATCAACTCTGCGAGCTTCTCGTAAAGAAGTATAGAACATTCACGGTTCCAGGTTCTAGAATGGAATTGGATGGTCACTTCCGACTAGGATTTGGTGGCGACCATGAGGAACTAATAGATGGACTTGAACAACTCAGTAAGGCTCTGAAGGAGATTCACTCATGAAGAAAGGGTGGAGTTCTTTAATCTAAAGTGTGACACATCTTCGGATGATGTACTAATTTGCACGATGTAGGCGAAGCGATAGGAAAACAAGAAGTGGTTTGGACTCCTATTTCTGAACTGACTGTAGAATCAAGAGCAGTCAATGTCAGATTCAGTGTGATTAAGAAAGGACAAACACGTCATATCATTGCAAGAGCTACAGGGAAAACTCATCTC
>JBHLQJ010000249.1:0-4009 GCA_048884945.1 Candidatus Thorarchaeota archaeon
TGGTAAAATCAAGACCAACAATAAAAATGCTAGAGCGATTGCTTTTGAATTCATGTTGCTGCTTGCTCCAAGAATTATGTTTTCCTGCCCTTTTAGCGGATAGAGTCAGGTATGAAAAATAGTTCAGATGATTTTAAAGCTCTATAACTAATTAGCTATAGTTCAAATTAGATATACTGAAGCGGAAAACTACCTAACGTAGTAGATTGTGGAATGGGCTAATACCAGATTCCTAGGGAGGTCTTTCGTCTGCCATCACCTTTGAAGCTGGATGTCCTCCGATTCCCCAGTGAGTCTTTGGAATCTCGTGAATAACGACTTCGACTGCTCGCTCTGGAATTCCCAAATCAACGAAGATCTTCGTAATTCCTGAGATAATGCGCTCTGCGGCATCTTCTGACATGCCTTTCCACATCTTGACATCAACAATTGGCATGAATTGTAAAAGTAGGTGATACAGATTTAGTTATCGTTCATCCTTTCTCCTCACATCTAATTACTTGATACTAATTGACCCAACGATGTTTAATCAAGAAAATAGCACCTGCAACAAGAACTATAGTAAAGGCTGCCGCAAAATTTGCCTGTCGGTCTACCGCCAGTTTTTCGAAGTATTTCAAATCAAAATTTTTCCTTTCTAGCAACCATACTTGAACGCAGATGCATATTCTCAGGTCACATACTTCGAATGATTCCTGTTGATACATAGGTCATTTAGAGAGCACACTGCAATATGTATTTCTTTATCACATGTAATGTTTATTACACTATCACATGTATTATATTTTGTGGTTGTATCAAAATGACGGTTGAAAATGATGCGATTCCAAGAACAAACCAATTGAAACTCATGGCAACCACATTCATTGCGATGTATGTCATGTTGTATATTGGGTCTTGGATACATGAATCAGGACATGTTGTGGCCGCCCTTTTGACAGGTGGATATTACACTGACTTTCAGGTTTATCCCTGGACAGGCGGATTCGTGAAAGTGTTCCAAGGGAATCTTACCATAATTGCTATGGCAGGCGGGTTGTCACAGGGAGCATTCTATCTGATCCTCGTAAAATGGGAGAGGATAATGGTTGTTCCATATTTCTTGTGTGTTATCTATGCCATAGTGGAGGCAACACTGATTCCATATCAGTCATATTTGGTGGTCTACGCCTCAGTGGCCTTCATTATGTCGCTGGCAGTGGTTTTGGCGACCAGTCTTCTACTGAAAGAAAGGATGGCTCAGAGCCCGATTTGAGCAGGAAATGTAGAACGTGGAATCATATCCTCAGAAGACTTGTTTGTGTTTCATGTAAAATGACAATTGAAGATGGTGCGATTACTTTGTTGAAGCGAGCTATGCATGCATCCAGATATTTCAAGTCGGATTGAAATAAACCATCTATCCTCCAAGACCACTAGACTCTTTTTGAAGTTCGGTAAAGAAAAACGGACAAAGGAGTTTGGTGGTCTACCAGGGAATGAAGTCGCTTGGTTCAATCACTATCTACTATCAGTTCCTAGACGAGATGACAACTTCACAAGTGGAGGACCTGATGAGTAAGGCTAGTAACTACTATGATTTTGTTATGAAA
The DNA here is from genome assembly GCA_048884945.1 of Candidatus Thorarchaeota archaeon. GTDB lineage: Archaea > Asgardarchaeota > Thorarchaeia > Thorarchaeales > Thorarchaeaceae > SMTZ1-45. The sequence goes on from JBHLQJ010000249.1 coordinate 1,593, forward strand.
CTGTGTGACATGGCTTGTCTTGAGGATTCTCCATCAGATCTCACCTACTTGGCTGCAGTTCATGCCTGGCGACTATCAGCCAATGATGCAAAGACGAAATTAATGCAACGATTCAAAGATGATTCCATCGTTAGGTCTTGGACAGCCCCACAACACATTCTGGGTACTGAAAAGCTGTTTGATGGTATTGACGAAGCAATCAATACAGCAAAGGACAACTGGTTGCGAATTGAGCTCTTGTGTTTGAAATCATGGTATGCTAGATATCATATTGCAGATGAGAAGTTGTGGGCAGAGCCAATTGATATAGCTGAAGCCCTGATGGAAGAAGACTCAGAAATGGATTGTTTTGCAGCACTGGTTTATACTGTAAGAGGTGAGCTGAGCTTTATGGATCAGCAAAATGATCGAGGTTATGATTCATACAATAAGGGTATCGAATTGGCGAAGAAATACGACGACCAATTCCAATTGTACCAACTCCTTTGGACGTTCTCAAGCTGGATAAAGACTTGGGATGCAAGGAGGGCTTTGAAACTTCAAGAAGAAGCATACAAACTCGCAAAGAAATTTGGTTCACCTCAAAAGATAGCTGAAGCAATGGCAGATATGGGAAGAATTTCGGAGGGTCTTGGGGAATATGACCTGGCAATTGAATGTTATCAGAATAGCATAGACACGTACGGATCACCGCCAATGGAGATTTACAGGGAAGTCATTGATTCTCCAACTTTTGGACTGTCTAGGATTTATTGCGAATTAGGTGATGGAGAAACGGGGTTAGAATGGATAGATGCAGCAATCGACTTTGTGGGACCGAGAGCAACAGAACTCCCATATCTCTTTGGTCAACGAGCTGAAGCATTAGTGATTTTAAAGAGGTTTGAAGAAGCAACTCAACAACTCGAGATATGTCGCAAAGGAGCTCTAAAAGCTGGTGCAGAAGGATATGTCGCATTGTGCGAAATAGGTTCCGGATATCTGGAACTAGCACATGGCGATCCACTAGCCGCAATTGAGATTTTCAAACCTGGTTATGAGTTCCTCTCAACGGGACCTGCGGCCATCTATATCAACCGCTTTCTGATTGCACTCACTAGAGCGGAAATAGCAGCAAATCGTGCAGTTTCGCCCAACGAAAGGTCCGAGAGATGGATGATGCGCCTTGAGAAAAATGCGCGAGAGAAGGGCTTGCCAGGAATACTAATGATACATGCATTGCTAAAGAGTGAGTATCTTCTGTCACAAGGACTTGTGCAACAGGCAATAGATGTTCTCAAAGAGTCGCTGGTGGAAGAACTATCCGATACGACAAAAACACTCTATGACAGAATCCAAGAAAAATTAGTCGAGCTTCAGACTATGTAAGCCAACTTCGATTAATCTTGTCCATCTAGCGCCTTAATTGCAATGTCCATTGCCGCTTCTTGTATTTCGTCAAGCTGCTCAACATGTCCCTTGAGCTTTTCGAAAGATTTCATTTGAGGAATAAGGGCTTTCTCGACTATCGCGGCTACAGCATCAGACCTACTCTTGAAAATACCAAGTTTCACTAGATTATCAAGGACTTCCACCATACTAGAACTTAGTCGTGTCATCACCGAGATGTCACGTTTTCCAGCCTCGGCAGTATCCGCTTTCAGTTTCTTACGCATCTCATCTCTAAGACCCATTTCTGAGTTGTCATCTTCATCTGTTTTCGTCTTAGGGGGCATATCATTCGACCTCTCGTTTTCACTCAGGTCCAGAGTGATTCACATACTTGTATGCATACCGTTCTTAAATATAATTATGTAATGGTGTAATCCTATGAAGGTTATGATGATGTGCCTGTTGCTCTCCAAGTCCTCAATGTTTTTGAGTCTGAAACTGTGTCTGTTTGATATCGAAACCAAGTGAGGTTACCAAATTGGGTCATAGTACAAATCGTGAGAGTGCCTGTTCATTTCTCAATACTGTAGTAGCAGGAAATGTCCGAGAAGCATACGACAAATTCGTCAGTCAAGACTTCATCCATCATAACGCGCACTTCAAGGGAGATCGAGAATCATTATTGTTGGCTATGGAAGAAGATGCTACTAAGAACCCAAACAAGAAATTGGAGATTAAACTGACACTTGTGGATAGGGACTTTGTAACAACATATTCTCATATCCAACATAAACCTGAAGACATTGGAATTGCAGCTGCTCATATCTTTCGTTTTGAAAACTCTAAGATTGTTGAGCTCTGGGACGTAGCAATCTTCATCCCAGAGGACTCTCCAAATGAGAACGGTATGTTTTGAAATGCTACTGTAAACGAAAATGTCTTGACGAAATATTTCGACAGACTCAAAATCTCATACACGAGAAATTTAGTGAAAATCGGTTAAATATCTAGAATCCAAGTACATACCGGTAATGAAAATGAATTCG
>JBHLQJ010000250.1:0-3996 GCA_048884945.1 Candidatus Thorarchaeota archaeon
ATCAGTGATGTGCTAATGGCAATTCTTTCCAATCTTCGGGATGTAGAATTAGATAGGATTACTCTAGTTGAGATTCAATAGTTTAAAGTAATGAATGAGTTTGGATTTACTATGAACGGATGGAATGGAAAGATTCTTGGAATCAATTTGACACAAAGAACTACAACAGTAGAAGAAATAGCTCCAGATATATATTCACAATTTGTTGGAGGAAAAGGACTTGGGGCCTACCTGCTATATCAGGAGCTTCAACCCAGATGTGATCCCCTTAGTCCTGACAATGTTTTGCTTTTCATGACTGGACCACTTCAAGGTCTTCCTACGGTCATGAATGGCAGATGGACACTTGTCACTAAATCTCCCTTGACTGGATTATTTCTTGACTCGCATTGTGGAGGTTCTTTAGGTCGTGAGATCAAAAACTCAGGGTATGATGCTATTTCCATTGTAGGAAAATCAGAATCTCCTGTGACAATATTAGTAGAAAACGATGTTGTGAGTTTTCATGATGCTAAACACCTCTGGGGAAAGGGAACACAAGAATCCACTCGTCTGCTCCATGAAACCTCGCCAAAAGAATCTGCTGTTTATGTGATTGGCCCTGCAGGTGAGAATTTGGTCTTGACTGCGACTGGATGTTGCGAGCTTGCTCATCAGACAGGTCGTGGTGGAGTTGGAGCTGTACTTGGATCAAAGAACCTCAAGGGAATTGTAGTTCATGGTTCCCGGAAGGCGAGTGCTGCCAATCCTGAAACTCTAAGTGAAGTCCGAAAGATCATGACAAAGAAGTGGAATGACAAAGTAGACTATGGTTTCAAAGATTATGGCACAGCAACGCTCGTTGAAGTAGCTAATGAACGCGGTCAATTTCCGACGCGGAATTGGCGGAATACTTACTTCGAGGGTTATGAGTCTCTCACTCCTGATCAAATGAAAAAGTGGATTACTGGTAATCATTTATCCTGTCCAAGTTGCATTATTCGGTGTACGCATGCCTACAAAACTAAGGACCCGAGTCGTGCGGGTATAGAAGTCGAAACTACTCCTGAATACGAAACATTTGGATTATGTGGTGGAAATCTCGGGATTAGTGATGCCCAAACAGTATTCCAATTGGCCTATCTTGCCGACGATTTAGGTCTTGATACGATTAGTGCTGGAGCTGCAATTGGATTTGCCATGGATGCCTTTGAAACTGGCATTATCAGCGAGCAGGAAATTGGTTTCTCTATAAAATTCGGTGACGGAAAAGCCGCACTTAGACTGATGCGAATGATTGCTCATAATGAAGGATTTGGGAAAGTGTTAGGAAAAGGTGTTCGAATAGCTGCAGATGAAATTGGTCATGGTAGTCAAAAACTTGCAGTTCATGTAAAAGGTTTGGAAACTGCAGCATGGGATCCAAGAGGAAAAAGAGGACTTGGCCTCTCATACGCTACGGCTGATGTAGGATCAAGTCATTTACGAGGATGGCCACAAACTACTGAAAAACCAGACGCATCCGCGAGTGACGTCATTGAATCGATGGTAACTGAACGCGACACAAAAATCTTCACAGACTCATTGGTTCTTTGCCATTTTACATGGCACTTTCCATTAACTCGAGACGAGAAGATACAGTTGTTCAATGGTGCAACAGGGCTTGATTATGACGATAAGCGTGTTTCTGAATTTGGGCAGCGTGTTGAAACGTTAATCAGGCTATTCAATATAAATGAAGGAGTGACACGCGCTGATGACATCCTTCCTCCTCGTTTCTGGGAACCTGATACAATTGGTCCTTCAAAAGGAATGAAGTCTTTCATAGATATGGATGATTTTGAGCGGTCCCTAGACAAATACTATGAACTAAGAGGTTGGACTTTGGACGGTGTTCCCACAGAGGAAACTATTAGGAAACTTGGTCTGAGTTCAATAGTTTTCCAAGACTAATTCACTCGAAGAAACCTGGCCGGAAATCCTTACGAAGATAGACCTCTTTCCGTTCTTCTCTAAAACCAGACTCAGTAAAAAGATCGAAGAGATCTGCTCTTGATACATCAAAGACTGCGTCAAGAGCACGGAGACTTTTTTCATCAGCAATCTCGATAGTTTTCTTAAGCATCTTCATTCCAAGATCTGTCCCTTCAAGGTCATCCTCTATTTCAAAATGTCTGATGAAACCCACACGTCCTAAAGAGGGGTCCTTAGCAATATCAAGTTTTAATGCTGCAACCACCATTCCTCTAATTACTGCTATGACAAACATCGTTTCACTGCTTACGCCAATAGGTGTTGCCGCAGAATGCTGAATCAATTGTTGAAAGTTTTTTCCTTCACGAACATAGAACTCTTCTATCAGTGACCTGTCCTGCGCTGTTGCAAGCCTTACATGGATATTCATACTCAGATACCTCTGCACAAGTCATTGAACATGCAAGAACAAGTTAGAAGTGTTTTGCTTAGGACCAATTTGATAAGCTCTAATGTCCATAAGAGGATGGAGTGATATTGATTGGCTGTTAATGACGACACATCATCTGACATACTTCTTCCCCTTGTACTAGTTGTATGTCTGATTCTTCTGCTTCTTGCTCTTGCCATTATATACATTCCACGATTGATTGGATGATAAATCCTCTATCCATTCATTTCATCAAACGATAAATCTCATCAATGTTCTTTGTGAACTCGCTATCAGGATGCCGAAGTGTAACAACATACCGACTTCCTGCTTCAATGAGTAATGGAAGTAATGGAATAATTGTCGCTACAGTTGTTTTGAATTTCTGCTCGACCTCAGAAATAATTGCTTTATTCTCATAAATTCCTGGTTTCTTGTTTATAATTATCCTGATGTCTGGAACCTGCAATTTTCTGGCAACACTCAGTGTTGCTGCAGTACCAAGTAAATCCTGTTCATCAATTCTCGCAACAACGAACAGATAATCAGCTGTCGCCATTGAAAGCAAGGTCTCTCTATCTAGTCCCGGGTGTGTGTCAATGATGAGAAAGTCGAGGTCTTTCTTCTTGATCACATCTGTAAAACCCTTTTTAAGGTCTCCAACTTCATAACCTTCTCTAAGGATTCGAGTTATGTCGGTGGCTGTCATTGAGCTTGGAATCAAGAATAACTTCCCCCTCTTGATACTCAGTCGTTCAGTAAGATCAATGCATGCATCTGTGATATCACATGATCCTCTGAGATAATCATTGAGGGTATATTTCAGCTTCTCTCTACCCAAACCAAATATAACGTGAATTCCTGGAGATGCCATGTCTGTGTCCATGACAGCAACTCGTTTGCCATCTAGCGCAGCAGCTGCAGCTAGATTCGCTGCTATGTTTGACTTTCCAGTGCCACCCCTAAAGCTATGAATCGAAACTATTTTACCTGACATGACTAAGCATCCTCTCCTTCAACCATTGAACATAATTCCCAAGAGCTCGAAGAACTTCCAATATCCTTTGTGCTGGAATTTCTGACCTTTCTGAAATCTCTCTAAGGGACAGACTACCATTACAGTATTTCCAGATAGAATCAACGATATCAAAGTCCCTTTTCTTAATTCCTATGACTTCGAGATATGCCACAAATCTCTCATCTCGATCCTCCATCACTGGAAATAATTTTGAGATTCGAACTACACCTCTTGCGATAAGCTGTGCAAGTACTTCGTCCGCTTGTTCCTTAATCAACCCGCTTGCATCAACTAATTCAGCCACTGTACTAATTTTGTCAATTGAATTAACGAGACGAAGGGCACCTGCTTGAATACTCTCTGAGAATGAAGATAACGACATCTTTGTTTCTCGCCGAATATCCTCAAATGGAACTGAGGCTTCGACTGCATCGTAATCGTAGAATGAGATTGGTCCCTCAATCTTATCTGGTTCAAATTTTCTTGCACTTTCAAAACTAGTTAGCTGCAATAGTGAGTTGAAAGGATTAATCAAATCTAGGTATGTCTTCTCTGACATCCCAAGCTTGACTACAAATGCGCACACACCCTTTTT
>JBHLQJ010000251.1:0-3979 GCA_048884945.1 Candidatus Thorarchaeota archaeon
GGTGAGGCAGTTGAAACCAACCGGGGTACAATGGATGTCTTACAGTCTAAATTGTCTGAAAATATCGATCGAATTGAATCACTCTCAAAGAGGCTTATTGAGCTTGAGAAGAGGTTGAAGAAAATTTGAACTTGAGGTGGGTGTGTTATACCTGTGAATATTGACCAGAATTTATCAGAGGAGCTTCGTTCACTAGTTAATAAAATTGAAAGTCTCGAAAAGATATATCTTCAGGCATCTGAGCTTCAGAGCGACTTGAATGAGCATTCTGTTGGTCAATGGTCGCCCTCAGAAATTCTAAAGCGAATAAATGCAATTCAGTCTCTTGTCGATCAAATAGAGATAGAGATTGACAAACTAGAGATGCGAGTATCTGCAATTGAGCACATGGGATTTAAACTCAAGACTGAACATCTGTAGTGCTATGTGTTAAATTGTCAATGAGATCAAGAAGATATCCCGAAAAGACGTGCAGCGAAAATGACTCCATTGGAACAACTCGAGACTTCAATCCTTTCAGCATTCTAAGACTACTTTTCCGATTTCCATTTCCCCCTAGAGTTAGAATATCAAGCCAATACCTCTCATGGTTTTCTATTGCCCTGAGAAATGAGAGATGTTCCTCATCATAAGTTCCGATATCATTACTAAGAACAAGAGCTAAAGTGGGTCTTTCTGTTCCAAAGTCTTCCAAATATTCAGCAATAGACCTGTATGCGCAAGCCATGTTCTCGTTGCCATCAACTTCGTCAACAGCATCAATTATAGAATAGATTAATGAAATGAGAACCTCTTCAGATTGCATATCTTCATAGAACTCAACATATGATTGAATTTCCTTTCCTCTCTGTATGGAAAACTTCTCTGGTGTTTCTCCAAAAGTCACAAGTGCAAGTCGCCCCTCTGTCTGATTGTGTAACAATAAATTAACAATAGAAAGTGCCGTTAACGCAGCAATCTGTGATCTAGATACATTTCTTCGCAGACCTTTTAGAAACATTTCAACTTCTGGTATTTTTCTACTCAGAACATCAATTTGTGACCGCACAGCATGCGGTGTTTTGAGTAACACATCTTTTGTTCTCATCTTAGCTGCTCTTGAAATACAGATAATTACATTGAATTCACGGAACGCTTGAATTGGTCTGAAGTGTATTTTCTCATTTGATAGTCTGCCAACCTGTCCGGATACAAGCTTTGGTTCAGAATTCCTAAGGCAAAGACTAACCACATTTTCTTCGCTTCCAACGCTTAATTGAGTATCTAGACCGACAAGAACACCATCAATTGAATTGCGAATCTCATCCTCATGCAGATGGAGATAAGATGAAAGCTCTGCATTGTTTCGGTTATTGAGCGTATCATATGAAACTACTGCTTTTGATATGTCCACAATTTCTTCCTCATATTTTACGAGATTTACTACAGAGGAATTACGAAAACCAAAAAGTGATGCATCTGATTCTGATACAACGATGGAACGTTCTCCACACCTTGGATGTTGTCTAGCTTCACAAGCTGCCCATCTCCCAGAATGCGAGTCCAATGCAAGAACATAATCCCCATCTGTGACTTCTAGGGCGGTCATGTCATTGTCGCACATGAAAAAGACTCCAGATTTTGACTTGGCAATCTCAATCCCAAAATGAAGAGCTGAAAGAGTTTCATCTGGATTATCGACCTGAAGACATCGAAGAAGAGCCTGAGAGTATCTAGTCAAGTGTGCAGGGGACCCATATATCGGCCCATCCAACTTGGCGTTTGCACGAACAAGGGTATCTAGCAAAATACCATCTCTCGTAACAAGACTATCTGAAAATGCTTGCTTCCATCCTGACACCATTATAGAGCCGTTTTTCTCTAATAGAATTGCTATACTCGTTGCTTTTGGTTTTGATGTATCCTTCAGTGTCAGAACTGCGCTATCGAAGTGAACCTTGCCGCCTTCGTTATCAATCATGTAATCAATAGAAGATATTCCAAGTTTTTTTCTTGCTTCCAAAAGTTGGAGAATTCTTGCAAGCTCATTCATGGCAGCTTTTCCAAGACTCTCTTCAGCCATTACTGAAGCAGTATTATCCTCGTACGCAAAGAACAAGGGTCTAGGCGGAAGAATCGAGAGCATATTACCTCCTAATACTCGTTGAATTTCAACCGTTTCAGCAGCTAAATTCCTACTCAAGAGATAGCTAAATACTTCCGATACACTATCTCCAAATTGTGTTTCAGGGTACGCTGATGCGAACATGAGTCTTTTTGACCAATTAATGTCACTCTGGCTCTTCCGCATATAGCGTATAATGGTTGACAATGATGATATTGTGGCTCCAGATGTCAGTACTTTACTCCCAGGAACATCTAGAAGACGTGTAATTTCTTTCCCCCATTCTTTGTGATTTTTGACACTCAAAATCAAGTTTGGCGTTTTAAGACCCGCCTGTTTAAGGAGGACCAACCATTCAATGAGCTGATCAAGTTCAGATGGCGGTCCGATTTCAACAAATACTGGTCTTCCTGCTTTGAGGTAATCTAGAAGGTCCTTTCGATTTGGACCCTTCAATATTTGCTGGAGGTTTTTAGTTCTTAATACACATCCCCACCCTTGTTCTGTTCGCTGATCACCTCGCATATCCTGTAGGTGCAACAATCTTGGACTATATGGTGGAACTGTTGACCATCGATAAATGGACTCTGCGTTTGCTTTTTGTTGTAATCTTGGTAATAGTGCATCACCAAGACTAATGAGCGGTTTAACAATGAAATAGTCTACTATCCAACTCGATTGCGAGGATGCTGTTGGACCATGATAGAACTCGCTGAGTAACTTGGGTCTTCTCAAATAGTCATAGACCTTTCTAGGCAAATACTTGAAAGCCCCAGGATACTGAGATGAGAAATCATAGAGTTGACTTTCAACCATGTTATAATACGAAAATGCTCTATCTGGATCAAATGTGCGAATGTTTTTTCCAGCTCGGACTATACCAAGATGAAGTGAGCTGTCAACGACCATAAAGCGATGAATCTCATTTGCTTCGATGTCCTCAACAACTATCATTCAAAGAGTCTCCAATCTTACCTATCAAACTGTCCACAGAAGGCGATATATGCATAGTGCCGATTTCTATCAAACCATCTCATAACAGTGAAGCAATGATTTATCACTTATACATAAGTAGTGTCAATTGGAGGCGCTGAATATCTATGCTCGTAGTGCGAGCTACTGAAGATCAACCATCTCGAGGCATAAAGAAAGGTGAAGAGTTCCGTTTGTATATTGTGGATGCTCACCATCATATGGGTCGTGAGAAAGGACATCAGAATTCACCTACAGGAGCGTATGAATTCTACGCGCAGCTCTGGTTTGAAATCCAAAAGAAAAAAGAACTCCTAATCGAAGAAGATGCTCTATTATTTGAACCAGTAAGTGTCGAAGCACCTGATTTACCAAACAAATTATTTCAAAGCAGAGATAATTGGGCACGACTAAATCATGGTTGGCTTGTTGATAGAACAATTGTCTTCCCATATACTGATGATTATTCAGCTCCAACCTCTAAAGGGGAACCTTCTTTCAAGGTGTCGAACGATAAAATTGCATCTTGGACGAGCAGAGCCCCTCATTCATCACGATTAATTGGATTTGCTCGTGTTAATCCTTTAGATGAATCGCTCAAAGGTAGTCCTATTGCCGTGAATGAACTCGAACGGGCAATATTAGCCTTAGGGCTCCGAGGTCTCAAACTTCATCCTCTCGCTCAGCTTTTTGTAGATGCCATCGAAAAAAATGAACCACGAGCTGTTGTAAAACGAGCAGGAGAGCTAGGAGTACCTGTTATTTTTGATACTAGAAACATGCGAACAGTTGTTAGAATTAAAAGACTTGTTGACTCTATGCGCAATGATCCCGATTGTGGTAGTGCCATGAGAGGGCTAAGGGTAATCCTTGCACATTGCGGAATGGCTCCAAGCGATCCTC
>JBHLQJ010000252.1:0-3964 GCA_048884945.1 Candidatus Thorarchaeota archaeon
CATCTCCCAGTGCAACCATTTTGAGCACATAACTGGGACAGTCTTCTTCCATAGTTTACCCTTCCTCTAGTTGACTTACAACAGTTATTCTAGAATTTAACCGTTCTGGGAAAGTGACAAGCCTGTGAAAATTACGTTTTACTGTGTTAACACCCGTTAGGGAGCATTATCACAACTCTTGTTCCCTTGGTGAAATCTCCCTTTACTCGGTCTTCTACCCATACTTTCCCATTGTATTGATCGATTATCTGTTTGACCAAGGTTAGACCAACTCCAGAAACTCTCCGTATCCTCTCATCAATCCCTGTCAGTATGTTCTCTTTTAGTCTGTCATTGATTCCGATGCCCCAGTCTTCAAATTCAAATTTTAAGAACTCACCATCATCAGCCAATGATGTATTTACCCTGATACGAATGTCATCAGATTCTGTAAATTTCACTGCATTGTGAAGTATGTTATAGAATACATCTTGAAGGAAATCATTTGCCATAATGCAGTAGGTTTCTGATTTGAGATTCGTATCGATTGTGATGTTCTGATGAGGGAATGTTTGATGCATGATTTGTATGGCAGTAACAAGTGATTCTGCTGGGTCCGTTTTTTCAAGGACGAGATCTTCTTTGTTCACAATTGAGAACTTCTTTACATTATTGATGAGTGATACACTTCGATTTACTTGTTTTAACGCACTTTCTGCCATTTTCCTAATATGGTTCGGTAAATCCTCTTCGGACAAAATGAGTTCCAGACTTGACATGATCCCTTGATGCATATTATTTAGATCGTGTGCCATCAAGTCGTTGAAAAACTCAGCTCTAGCTTTTGCCATTTCCCGTTGTTGCTGAGCTTCAACCTGTTCGGTGATGTCTATGGAGAAGCCCCCAATCAAAGGGGGTTTTCCTTCTCTGAGAATAGGGAACTTGTGCGTTCGAAAGGTTCTAATTTTTCCATCACGTATTGTTCTATGGACACGGTCTAGTGGACCTTCCTTTAGAACTCGTTGGTCTTCTTCAGTGAGTACATCTGCTCTCTCTTCACGAAACAAGTCTATGTTGCTTTTCCCTTCCCAAGTGTCGCGTGAAGGCATGGGTGCCATATCTCGCATGTAGCGATTGATAAAGAGAACTTTCGATTGGTCATCTTTGATGTATACAGGTCCTGGCATGTTATCTGCAAATGCAATGAACCTTTCTTGACTATCTTTCAGTTCCTGCTCTGCGTTTTTTCTTTCAAGGATTGTTGAAAACATTCCTGCAATTGTTGTGAAGATAGTTCTGTCTTCTTGTCCCAACGGTTTAGTTTCATGCGCAGCAATATTGATGACTCCCAGAAGGTTCTGTTCAGAACCAATTATTGGCCAGAAGATAAGCGAACGAACCTCTAGCTTTTTTGCACGAGCCATTCTGTCCTGGCTTTCAGGGGATTGCAAAATGTCAGGAGTGAAGAGCGGCGACATAGTTCGTGCTGTACGAGCAACTAGGAATTTTGGATCATTAATATGAACTGATTCTGGTGTTGCTTCTTTCTCTATACCTACTAACGCTTTCAAGTGAAGCATCCTGTCTTTTTCGTCAAAGAGTCGAATAGTACCTAAATCAAAACCAAGAGTACTGACAAGACCAGTTAGGATTTTATCACAGACATACTCTACACTCTCGGTACTAAGTGCTGCTTCCGCAATGATACTATACGCCTTGCGCTCTGTTGTAAGGGCATCTCTTGAAATCTGGTTGTGATCCACTTTGTTCACCTTAAGCTAGAGTATTCAAATGCAATCTCGTAATTCACGTGCATCCCTTTGGAATTCATTCAAAAAACATTTCGTATATACTCACAAAGTAATGATGCATCTGCTTTAAGCAGAATATCAGAAGCTTCCAGATTTCTGTTCTATAGACATTCTACATGCCAAAGGACTATTCTCTCGAATGTACAATAAGGTACACTCTAGTACATATATGCGCAATGTTTAAAAGAAGTCCATACACGAAGACTCTAATCGTTTCTGAGTGTGAAAACATGACACGAGCGTGCCTTGGCCAATGGCTTTTGGGTCCTTTGCGGCCCGTTTAGAAAGCTCGCCAAACAAAGCGTTCTGTGTTTTTGTTTATTCTTCTTTGAGAGCAGTCAATGCTTATTCACATATTGAATCTTCTTTTCATTTAGCTAGCATAGCGACAGCTCAGACAAGACACCACTTCCCAGAGGCGAACAATTACACGGTGAATAAATATGAAACGCGAAACAGTAAGAATACTATTGGATAGTGAAGAAACTCCGAAGGACTATCTCAATATTCTACCGCATTTGAAAGAATCTCTTCCACCACCCCTAAATCCTGGAACGGGAGAGCCTGTAAGTCCCGATGCATTAATGGCTTTGTTTCCTGTTGAATGTGTCAAACAAGAGGTTTCAATGGATAAAACTATACCAATACCATTGGAAGTTCGTGAAATCCTAATGCGGTCAGGACGCCCAACACCACTACAACGGGCGGTTGGGCTGGAACGTGCTTTGAAGACACCCTGCCGAATCTACTACAAACGAGAGGATGTGTCTCCTACCGGTAGCCATAAGCTGAACACTGCGGCTGCTCAGGCCTATTATGCCCAACAAGAGGGCATCGAACGTATGGCTACTGAGACTGGCGCGGGACAGTGGGGAAGTGCTGTCTCATTGGCTTGTGCCTATTTTGGACTCAAAGCTATGGTATACATGGTCAGAGTGAGCTATGAACAGAAGGCGTATCGTGGCATTCTCATGAGAACATATGGCGCGGAGATTGTTCCAAGTCCATCTGATAGAACCGAATTTGGTAGGAAGGTCAACGCTGAAAATCCAAACCATCCGGGTACATTAGGAATTGCAATCAGTGAAGCGATTGAAGATACTGTCAAGAATGATAATACAAAGTACACACTTGGCTCAGTACTCAATTTTGTGATGCTTCATCAAAGTGTCATAGGGCAAGAAGCCATTACTCAACTTGATAGTATTGACGAGATCCCTGACTATGTTGTCGGTTGTGTGGGAGGAGGCAGCAATTTTGCAGGTCTTGCATATCCTTTCATGGCAGATGATAGATTCAAGGAAACAGAATTCATCGCTGCTGAACCAACTGCATGTCCATCTCTCACCAAAGGCAGGTACGAATACGACTTTGGCGATACAGCGGGTATGACTCCGAAACTGAAAATGCACACGCTTGGATCAGACTTCACACCGCCTAAGATCCATGCTGGTGGATTAAGGTACCATGGTGTTGCACCAACAATGAGTGCATTAGTCATAGAGGGTCGAATCAAAGCTCAAGCGTTTGACCAGATTGATGTATTGAATGCAGGAGTGCTATTCGCAAGGTCAGAGGGTATTATACCCGCTCCTGAATCTGCTCATGCTATCAAAGCAGCAATAGATATCGCGCTAGAAGCCAAGAAAAAGAATGAATCGAAATCTCTTGTTTTCAACTTATCAGGGCACGGACATTTTGATATGACTGCGTACCAAGCTCTCATGGATGGAACTTTGAATGGAAATGGTCCGGAGAGCATTTCACAAACCACTAGTGATCTCCTCACAATTCAGGGTAAGTGAACAAACTCGCCGCTGTGTAATGCAGCGGCCTCCTCTTTTTTTGCTTAATTGCGGTTTGATAAACGAAGCATGTTCGCAAGTGCTCTGGCTGCTCTCTGTGGGCTAGAAAAGAAAGGAATACCCGCAGCTTCAAGAATATCATGACCCGGAGGTTTCCTTGTTTCCGGTGAAGCCAAGATGCTGACAACAGGTTTACAAACATCATTAGTTGTTTTGATAATGGAATCAATTGGCACACCTCCGCCAATGCCTTCTTGATAATTGGGGGAGAACACAATCATAGCTGCATCATATTGACTCTCTCTCATTATGAGATCGAATGCTTTTGCAAAGATTGTTGGATTAGCCCATCCTTGTGCAAGAAGATCC
>JBHLQJ010000253.1:0-3963 GCA_048884945.1 Candidatus Thorarchaeota archaeon
GGCCTACTCCAATCCACACTCTCCATATCTGGTGTACTTGGTCCAATCATTGCGGCAATTCTCTTTGTAATTTGGGCAAGCTATATTCCAATCATTCTTTTCGCGGCACTAATGTCTGGAATTGCCTTTATTGTATTCTTGGTAAGTAACCGAGGTGTACAGTGTAGTATTCCCTTGGAAGAAGAAAGAACACAGTCCACTGGGTAAGTTTCTAAATATAGGAAATAGGTAGACACACTATACTTATAGGCAGCGTACGTTACTGGGTTGTTTGGGGATGGATGTTATGAAGGAGCGAAAGCTAGTTTTCATGAGTGCAATGTGGATTATACTAATCTTGGCTACTTCGGTGGCCGCGAATAATAGTTCATTGATGGTTCAGTCTAACTTCGTAGCTAAACAGACAACAATACCTGGTGGAGCTACGAGTGGACCATATATAGACAAGCTCGTCTATAGCGTCATTACACAAGATGACCAACAAGTCATTGCACTACTAGATGGTGAGATAGATCTTATTGGAAAAATGGTTAGTCCTATGTTTCTCGACACACTTACAGAAGCTGAGAACATCGAAGTGGCAAACGTTCTGCGAAATGGTCATGGATACCTAACGATTAACACAGCGAAATATCCGTACAATATCACTGCATTCAGAAGAGCATTTGCCTTTGCCCTAGACAAAGAGGCAATCTCTGATGATGTTTTGGATGGTCTTTCTGTGCCACAAGATAGCTATGTTCCACAAATCAATCCCGCATCAATAGAGGGACAACTTCCATACACCTATTATGAGGCAAATCCTGCTCTAGGTAACATACTCCTAGATGATGCAGGCTTTATGGATGTGGATTTCGATGGTGTGCGAGAGGCTCCAAATGGTGAAGATTTCAGGGTTCACATTGAAGTTGCAAGTACATCTAATATTGCTTTAGGAGTGGGACAAAAGGCTGCAGAAGCCTTGACCGCTTTGAGTATCAATGCAACTTCACAGCCGACAAGCTTCTACGACTATCTTAGTCGACTTTATTTTCACGGCGATTATGATATTGCGTATCTTGGTCGATCTTTCCAGGATTTTGATGTAGATTATCTAGCATATGATTTCTGGTCTGAGTATGCTGATGAACCATATTGGAATCACCCCAATTTCAGGAATGCAACATATGACTCTTGGAGAGACCAGCTGCTTCACGCTACCGCTTGGGAGGGTGCTGGTGGTGTCCTTGAGGCAGCGATAGAGATGCAGAAAATCTTGGTATATCAGTGTCCAATGGTCATATGTTACGAAAATGTTCTCCTTTCAGCATACAGAACAGACAAGTTCGAGGGATTCGCTAACGATGTTAGTGAAGGTGCTCCAGGCTGGTGGACCAACTATAAAGTGCATCTGAAGGAGGAACTCGGTGGTCCTTATGGAGGAACCCTCCATTGGAGCAACCCACTGGATCTTGACTCCTTCAACTTCATGGTAAGCACTTCTGAAGTCACTGAGAATGTTTTACAGATGCTATATGATAGTCTCTTGAGGAGAGATTCTGAAGGTAATCTGATTTCTTGGCTCGCTGAATCATACAAAATAGAAACATATGATGACAATCCAGATGTGCCAAATGGATATACAAGATTTACATTCGATATAACGAAAACTGCAAGCTGGAGTGATGGGCAACCTCTTTCTGCAAATGACGTTGCCTTCTCATTGAACTTCTACCTTCAAGGGGGAAATAATCCATACGGGGTGGATCTGAATGAAATTACAGCGGCATACGCCCCGAATGACTACAAAGTTGTTGTTGAATTTTCATCGGAGTCTTATTGGCACCTCTCTTCAATTGCCACAAAACCCATCCTTCCATATCATATTTTCAAAAATATGGATCCAGAGAATTGGAACCTCTGGAACCCCGATCCGACCGCTGAGGCAATGGTCACATCAGGTCCATTCTATGTTAGTGATTATGTCGCAGGAGAGTTTACAGAACTCTCTGTGAATGACTACTACTTCAAGAACCCAAGAATCGAATTCACAGAAGGAAATCTGGGGTACAGAAGTACACCATACTCTGTGGAGCCTAGTATCACAGGGATGAGCGAAGCTGATCTATTTCTCGTTGCAGATGGTGGTGGTGGTGAACTTACGTGGACATCAAGAGAAAATCCGATTCCATCGCCGATAGATGACTCATCCCAACTTGTTGGAGACCAATTATCAATCAACGCTACATGGCCAGATGGAATGGGCATTGATAATGTGTCAATTTCCCTTGAGAAAGGAATTCGCTTTTCAGATACAAAAGACCTAGTGATTCCTGATGTGAGTTATGATCCGTATTCAGGTTCTATCGACTTAGCGCAGTTCTCTTGGATGTATGTACCTGGAATAAAGGAAGGAATTCCTGTTGATATAAGCTCCAATTTCACCAATGGCGACTGTGACATCATGGTATGGTGGGCAGATACTGTCAGCTCAACTTGGTCATTTGGCAACAACCTTGTTGCAACCCAGATGGCAACCTCAGCTCACCCAGAAACGGGTTCTTTCACTCCAAATCGGAATGGAACTATAGCGGTTGGTTGCTTTGACTATGACCATCAAGCGGGTCAATGGACACTAGATGTTTCGAATGTAGTCAATGTGAATCTGGGACTGTCAACTGGAAGGAGTAGATTTGTAAAACCTGTAAGCAATGATGGCATTTACAACCTGACTGCAACTGCCAAATCGGACACCACTACCTACGAAATCATAGCACGGAATGTAAACATTACGACTCATTTCAAGCCAACTATCACTCTACTACATCCAAATTCAGGAGGTTTCTCTGAAAGCGTAGCCATTATGTGGTCAATTGATGACAATAACATAGATGATGTGCATTCTGTTGATGTGCTGATTTCTAAAGACAATGGACTAACATACCAGCTTTTCTCAAAAGATCTAGATTCCACATCATTGTTTTGGAGTTTGGCGGACTGGACTAGACTGAATAGCTATAGGGTCAAGGTCACTTGCAGTGATTCATACGGTTTCGAGGATTACGACATTTCAGATGCATCATTCACAGCAGGCTCAGAAAGCATTGTTGATAATCTGAACCCTGTCATCATTGGTGAGGAATACCACAGCATATCAATTGATAGCACCGGAAACACCTTTGAATGGCTAGCTTTCGACCTTAATCCTCTATCGTTTGAAATATGGTACCAAGGAGGACTAATCAATAGTAGTGAATGGGACTCTGGGTTCTTTGAGATTAACTGTGATGAATCTGAAAACGGTATATACAATTACACACTGAAAGTGGTTGACGAACGGGAAAATGAGAATTCTATGACGACATTTGTGATTGCAGGCGTCGCATCTCCAACAATTGACCATCCAGATGATATCACATATCTTGTGGGTGCCACGGATAATGTCATAGTCTGGACGCCCTATGATACAAATCCAGCGACCTACTCAATTGAATGTAATGGAACAGAGATTAGAAGCGATATCTGGATACTAGGAAGCATCACCGTTAGTGTGGATGGTCTATCTGTTGGAGCATACAACTATACATTGACTGTTACTGATGATGACGAATTAACAGCCAGTGATACTGTCATTGTAAAAGTTGTTGCAGAACTTACAGATCCTACAGATACATCAACAACTACATCATTCGAACCACCAGAACTACTCAGCTTGATAATCACTATTGCGGCAATGGGTGTTATCGTTGTCTTCGTAATTCTAATAATTCGGAGTAGAAGATAGGGAAAACATAATAATCTGGCAGAAGGGCCATCTTGTCCTTCTGCCAGAAGCCTTCCTTCGACGCTTTATTTCCTCGATGTTTTCTAAATATATCATGTAGGAAGTGCCCCTCCCACATTACCTATTATTGTGCAATTTCTGAGATACTTTCATCTCCAATTTCCCCGGTGCGAACACCTAGCATAAAGATGAATGCAATG
>JBHLQJ010000254.1:0-3959 GCA_048884945.1 Candidatus Thorarchaeota archaeon
GTTGGTTTTACAATAATTGGGGCTTCTTTGACTGAGTTGTTTGGAGCGGAAATCCAGAACTGGCCTTTCAGCATTCCTGTCATGCTAGTCATCAATGTGGCTATCTTTTTGATAATAATTGGTGGAATATCTCTGCTTGATCGAAGCAAACCACTGACCGAGAAGACCACACTCGAAAGTATCTTTGGAATTGGTGTTGAAGGATTCAAACCCAAGACGAAATGGGAGGCTGCTGGTGATCTCATCATGGGTCTGATTTGGGGCGTCATTCTGATGTTACCAGTTGTTACAGTACTCTACACTGCAGCATTCCAAGCTGTCTATTTGTATGTTGTAGTGTTTCTATTCCTTGGTGCTGTCAGAGGTGCCCTATTCTATATTTGGGGTGAGAACAATCTTAACCTGTCATTTGAGGCCATCCTCAGCGTGGTCTGGATTGCTCTGGCAGTAATACTAGTCAACGTGGGTTGGCCAGTTCAATACGTCTACGTCAATGACGGTGGTTCCTGGATTCTATTCAATCTCGTTGAATTCTTCCAGACTAACGAAATACCGTTCATTCCCTTTGACTGGATATGGGCTTTCATTATGTTCATAACAGTTGCAATCTCTGTCTGGAGAATCATCGTTTCCAGCATGAAGATCACAATGCATCTCCGCGCTGGAAGAGGCATCTGGTGGCAGGGAAATTGGGGCGAGAGGCGTCGCTTGAGGAAGCCCTTCTGGAAGAGAGTCTTGGGAGACCAAGATGCCGTCCAGAGTGGTACAACATATCATGATGGCTATAGAGAACCGGACGAGTCGCAATAGATAATGAATTCATGGGGGTGCAATTCCCCCATTACTTTTTCTTCAAAGTCAGTCAGCTGATTCTTCTTTTTGTTTTAACACTCTTACACCATATAGTATGCCAAAGACAATGAAGAGTGTACCAAGAACAGCAAAGTACCATGGAAAAACAATGAACATAGCAATTACAAGAACAGATAGAATAAACAAAGCAAAGAGTAACATGACTAAATCCGATTCTTCAATCCCGAGTGGAAGTAGTCCCCATTCAGTACTCATGTTGAAACTCCTATTCTTCTGGTCTATCACATAGCGATATGAACAAACTGGTAATGAATTATTTGGGAGTATGCCCAAAAATCTACAGACTGAATAGAATCCCCTTCGGTGAGGATTGTGCTCTTCCGTTCTGAAAATCAAATACCCTGATTACAAGGTTAATTTATGTTACAAGCAAACTTGGTCGTACAGTAATGTTATTAACAATTGTTAATGAATTCATGCTGACCAAATATGATAATTTCTCCAACCATCATCTCATTAAGAGAAGGCATAGAGGCTGCTCTGATCATCGCAATCATGCTATCATATCTTAGAAAGACCAAACAAACGAATCTCCGAAAATATGTTGTTTCAGGTACACTAGTCGCTATACTATCTAGTCTTGGTGTAGCTATTGTTGTTGGTCTTCTTTGGGGCATATTTGAAGGACCACTACTGAACGTATTCGAGGGCTCTGTGGTTCTACTAGCAGCTGTTCTACTGACTACAATGATTGTATGGATGTGGAACGCAGGCGCTAGGGTCACACAGGAAATTGAAGAGTCGATGGAGCTGTCTGTTGTACAACAGAGTGGAATTGGTCTAGCGCTTCTCAGTTTCTCTCTGGTCATGAGGGAAGGAGTAGAACTTTCACTCTTTAGCATGGCATTGGTCATCCAAGAAGGTATTCAGAGCTACATAGGAATCGCCCTTGGACTCTCGCTAGCAATAATCTTAGGCATAGGTTTCTACAAGGGATCTCTTAGAATCAGTATGAAGGTACTCTTCAAATGGACATCCATCTTTCTAATCCTATTTGCTGCAGGGATGATTGCATATGGCATTCATGAATTACAGGAGGCTGGCATACTCCTTATCGGACCCCTTGAGGTATGGAACATCAATCCTCCACTTCTTCCTGATGGTGGATACCCACTCCTTCATGAGAATGGTCTAATTGGTGGTATGGCAAAAGCACTGTTTGGATACAATGGCAACCCATCTGCCCTTGAGGTAGTAGCCTACATGGCTTACTTGAGCATAGCTTTCACATACCTATGGTTGAAACAAAAGAGAACAAATTTAGTAAAAGCTCAGGAAATGGCTAGCTCTGCAACTGCTGGTGCTACTATTCAGTAAATAATGATGCAATTATAGCAAAGTTCTAGACTTGAAGACATCTCTATCACTATTGACTGCTAGGCATAATCTTTCATCATCCCCCAATCTTCCATTTTGCTATCTTCTGACTTTCGAGCAATGAAATGAACCTTAATCCTAGCATTATCTAGGTCTGCAGCACCTTCGAACATTCTTCTGTCACCATAGCGTAAAGATTCCAAGACAAGATCGAGTTCTCTTCGAAAGATTGACTCCCGAAAACTTGAGGAACCAAAGCCTCGTCCCACCTCACAATAGACGTGTAGTTGAGGTCCCTCTATGTCCTTTTTCCATTCAGACAGAACTTCATCCCGCATTAAACGAGTATACCATCCGCGTATCTGTTTCCTGTCATAATCTGGTCCGATTGTTAAGTAGAGTTCTCCAGTCCTATCAGAATGCGTTAACGTGTAAGCCCGTGGATGCAATGGGCCATCTTCGTTGGTTGGAGGGATGAACCGTACATGGAGCTTGTCTGGATTGAGTCGCCGCATAATTTAATCATCCAAGCTATGTTGATTTCAAATAATTCATGGTTAAATTAAATGTTCTAAAACACGCAGTGCTAGGAAGAATGAATGGTGCCGCGGGTGTGATTTGAACACACGACGACACGGTCTTCAGCCGTGCGATCTCCCAGGCTGATCTACCGCGGCATAGCCTGCAATTCGTTCTCCTAAGGTTTTGTGATATAAAGATAGCGCCATAGCGTGATTATGTCAATTTCTCAACAGCCATCCTCACTTCGTCAAAGGGTGGGAGCTTGCCTGGGTTATCACTTACCCAAATATAGACAACTGTTTGGTCCACATCAATGACAAATACCGATCTCTTTGCAACCTCTTTCATACCCGCCAAATCAGGATGAACGACATCATAGCTTCTGATGACAGTCTTTTCCCAATCTGATAGGAGAGGAAACTGGATGTCATTTACTTCTTTGAATGCCTTATGGCTAAAAATCCCATCAACTGAGATTCCCAGCACATTTGCTCCCATGTCATTATAATCTGCCAACACATCTCTAAACCTGCAGAGTTCCTCTTGACAAACAGAACTGAAATCTGCTGGATAGAATACAAGCACAACCGGACCCTTTTGGAGTTCCTCACTCAAGGTAACAGTCTTTCCTGGGGCTTCCAAGAGAGTAAAATCTGGAGCCTCACTTCCTACTTCCAATCTTGTCAAAACAGGCACCTCACAAAGATTCACTTTGAACTTGATTTTTAAGATTTGAGATGCTGCAACACTTCTCTTTACCTGATTTTATAGTTCATATAGCTTGCAACAAAGGCGGTCGCAATTGCTGCTGTATTCACTCCAAGGATGTAAACGAATAGTGGATCAAGAAATGCAAGCGTGGCTAACCATGATGGAAGACTTCCTGCATCTGCAAAACCGAATGGGATAAAGTAGAACAAGAAAAACACACAGGTCAAGAGACCTACACCCACAAATGCAGGCATATCTGAGGTGGAACGAGCAAATGCTGATAATCTACCGATCCAGTTTGTTTGTCCTCTCTGTCTTCTACGAGTCTTTCTCTTCGCTATGATATGTGCCCATCGATACATGGCTTCAGCCATGAGTATGTATGAGCCGCCAAGCACTACCATTACTCCAATTGATACCAAAAGTTGGAGTTCTGCACTGAGAACGTTCACATAGAGCTGTGCATGCCAGATTATGGGTATTTGAACAAAACCTGCAATTCCCAGAAGTATCAAAACCAAACCAGGTTTGCTACC
>JBHLQJ010000255.1:0-3948 GCA_048884945.1 Candidatus Thorarchaeota archaeon
AATTATCAGGATAAATCAATACTGATAGTAGTGGGATCTAGATTTCGTGCTCAAGGGATAGCAAGGAGACTTGCAAGGAGTCATCCTAGAACTGTGACTCCGGATGTTGTAGAAAGAGTCATTGGGTTGGGAGAAGTTCTCCCTCTGAGTAACAGACTTGCAGATACTATGAAGTTTGGTACAGCATTCCACCATTCTGGTTTGGATACTGGAATTCGTGAGCGATTGGAACGAGAGATAAGAAATAGGACAATTAGAACAGTTGTATCTACCACAGGAATCACAGCAGGTATCAGCTTCCCATTTGATTGTGTACTGATCTTAATGAATCAGAACCTCTACTATCTCGAAACAAGAGCAAGATATCTACAGGTTGCAGGGAGAATTGGAGAGAATCATTTAGCTCAGTATGGGGGAAGGGTGTATCTCGTCTTTGAGGGCCCGAATAGAAACATGCCCAACTCGCAGGCAATGGAGAAGAAACTGCTTCATATGCCTCTTGAGCCGTTGCGTCCTGGTATAATCTATCCAAGTTTAGCTATTTGCATTCTCACAAGACATACTTTTGATGGCAAAGTATTCACTCAAGCGCAACTAGAAACAAAATTTCTTGATTTTGTGAAAGGCACATTTAGAGGATTCATTGACAATAATTATAGATTGGGCATGAAGAAGTTCTTCAGGACTCTTTTTAGATGGTTAGTAAAGCAAGATGTTTTCGAAGAAACAGAAGATGGTTTCAAGTTGTCAAAGGAGGCACAGAGTGCAGCTCATGCGGACCTCGACATTAGTGACTATATGCGAATCAAGAGTGGCCTATCGAAAATTGATGAGAATTCTGATGAAACAGCATTGATAGATCTGATACTAGAAGCTCATCTACCACAATCAATCAGACCAAGGACTTTCATGCCATCCAAAACGGAACTCAAAATCATGAACCTAAAGCCACCAGAAGAATGGTACATCCGAAGAGTACCTGAAAGGCACAATGTGAAAAGAGCTGTACTGCAGAGCTGGCTGGACGAACGAGATGTAGCTACCATCGTCAAGATGGCTGCAGAGCTGGCAAGAGGTATCAGCTTGGATGAGGGAGACCTAGATTCCTTACTAGGTGTCTGTAGCCAAGTTGCCAAGAGTCTAGGTGAGTACCTTAGGGGTTTGAAGAAAACTAATCTAGCGGCTCGCATGATTATACTCTCGCGACAACTTCAGTATGGTGTTGGAAACGACTTGGCTAGCTCAGATTTACTTGAGCTAAGACTGCTTCCTGGCGATGATTCACCGTCTAGCAGACTCTCGAGAAGTACAGCAAGGACGCTCTATGAGAAAGGTTACACCTCAATTTCTGACATCGTAAAGAAAGATCTTGGAGCCAGCAAGGAGGGATATGCTAGAGACCGTTTCGCAAAGAATTGTGGATTAGAACCCGATATAGCAAAAGAAGTTTACAAAGCAGCCTTATCACACATCCGTTCTACACTTGGAAATAGTGATTAACTCCTTCCAAAGACCCAGAGGTCGTCATTGATGTGATGTACGGACTTGATGACCTTTCCACTAGATACTGCTCTCAGTTCGTCAGCAGCCATAAGAGATATTCCCACTGCTAGAGGTTTCCCGTGGTTCTCATCAACTACAACAACTACGCTGTTTTCCCTGACTCGATCATCCACTTGTGTTATACCTGGACGCATAATGTCAGCTCCGTTCACTACAAACTTTACTGCGCCCATGTCAACAGTGACTCTAGGTAAATCCACTAGGTTGTTCAGGAGGGCACGTAGAGTAGGGAACATGCGTCCTTCATGTTGGAAGAAGATTATATCGCCATTCAGGAGAAGGATTCGTGATCCATCATCTAATATCCCTCCCTCAAGTTGTGACTTGGTATCAAGACCCCTAATCGAAGAGCCTATCTCGTTCTCGATTTTAGCAATCTCATCTCGTTGTTCTCGTTTTTTGAGAGGATGTCGCTTCTTTATACGTTCAATTTTTGGCATTACTTAATGATTATAGTGGACTCCTTTTGAAGCCTGCGTCATGGAAGTCTCCTAAATCCTCAGTCACCATCGTCATATTTTTAAGCCATGTCCAAAGGATAGCGAGGACATCCTATGCCTATCGGCCATATGATGTTACTTCTGCGATGGTGAACGCAATGAACGCAGCTAAACCCATGGAACTACTTCAAACTTCGATTGGAGGTCAAGTACTTGTTGAGCTAAAAGGAAAGAAGAAGATTAAGGGCAAACTGCGTGGCTATGACCAACACCTGAATCTCATACTTGAGGATGCTGAGGAAATCTCAATAAATCCTGAAACCGGTGAGCAGATAATCGAAGTAATCAAGACAGTGATAGTGAGAGGCGACAATGTCGTAATCGTTTCTCCTCCACCAAAATAGTACAAGGAGTGCATGATAATGGGAAAGGGCACACCATCCAAAGGTAAGAAAAACAACCCACACCATATTAGATGTAGGAGATGCGGAAGAAGGTCCTATCACGTACGTCACAAGAAATGTGCAGCTTGCGGATTTGGTTCTTCAAGTAAACTCCGGCAATACAACTGGGCACATAAGAAGGTTAATGGCATTCGAGTGCGCGGCTAAGCTGCATACGAACCAGCAAAAGGGTTCTATTTCTGTTCAAGTTTCAAAAAGACTCAGAGGAAATTTCATCAAATATTTCTATCCTGTCAATGATAGGGATAAGTAAAACAGTCCCACCTTCATTACTATCTCTTAGTAGTTTTCCAAGACGGTAGTGCCTATAGTGTGTCCCTTTGTAGAAGACGCGAACATATAGTTTGATATAGATGACAAGGATGATGACAAAAAGCATCGAGAGAGTGAACATTACATTTGCCAGGTGTGAACCTAACCAATCCATGAACGGGACTTGAATCAACATTTTGTTGCACTACACTAGGATTGCATGTACTCTTAATTGCTGTTATTGCTCCAATTCTTTCACTTGTTCCTACAAAGACTGTGGGCCAACAACGTGAGCAGTAAAATCAGCTTTGTAGTCATTTCGGACTCTAGAGTAACGCGATGAGTGTGATTCCTACTGCTTTTATAGCAAATCTATGAATTTTTTGAGCACGTCTTTTGCATGAATAGTTGTTTTGCAAAATCGACAAGTGATTTTATTGCCTTTCTTAGGATATTTGTTCTTTTTGAAGCAGTTTGGACATTCGAGTGCCCAGATTAGTAACCCCTTTTCATGCAATAGGGAAAGAATTGTTTGAAAATCAGCTAGCATTTCGAAAGGACCTGGTATTCGTGCGAGCGCTTTACTGGAGATGTACCTACCCGTTTCAGTTACTCTCCCATCTAATTCGCCTCGTGAAATTAGATGAGTTACTAAATCGGTGATTGTGAAGTACACTTGATCCTTTGGGATTTTCTTGGGGTCAGATTCATGTAATAGAGCTATGAGTGAGTGGACTTGCTTACTCATAGCAACTTCGAACAAATCAACTTCAAATCTATCTTTTAGAATGCTCAAAAGTTCCTCTTCAGTCTTATCAAGAGCAAAAGCAAAAAAATACGGTCTCATCTTTGGATTTTCAGCAATCTTAAGAAGATCAGCATTACGTTTAATCGTTGAGAGACTCTGAATTGTGGACGAAATCTCCTTAGGGGTCTTGAGTAAGAGTTTCTGTCTTTCAAAATAAGAGAGGAAGAGAGCAGCTTTGTGCGCCTCACATGAATAGGGATATGTTTGATTCTCTGAAGGAGTTGACTGATGGTCTATTACTATAACATAACTGAAAATACCCGATTTTTTCTTTTTAGTTCGAAGACGAAGGATCTGATCAAAGTCGAACTGATGAAGTCGTTCACGACTTTGCCCAAGCATCCCCATAATTTTAAGGAAGACAATACTCTTGTTTGTTAGTACTAGATCTCCCAAGAAATTCTTATGTGTACATCTGATT
>JBHLQJ010000256.1:0-3905 GCA_048884945.1 Candidatus Thorarchaeota archaeon
TTTTCCAATAGCATTGTCAACCTTATGAGTTCCATCGGATTGGCTTCAGGAGTAGCAAGCCCATATACTCCCTTGGAATCACTTGATTCGTTGAAGAAATCAAAGAACATAGTTCTCATAGTGTTTGATGGGCTTGGATACAACTACCTTCAACGATATGGAAAAGGAACAATACTACAAAAGAATCTCAAAGGCTCAATCACATCCGTTTTTCCGCCCTCCACCGGTTCTGCTATTACCACATTCCTTACTGGACTAGCACCGCAGCAGCATGCAGTGACTGGTTGGTATGTTCATCTTAAGGAGTATGGTCTTGTTTCTCGCATTCTCCCATTCACTAATGCTATTAATGGAACTCCAATTGGCGTTCCGATTTCTAATGTAATAGATGTGAAAAGCATATTTGCTGACACGAAGCGAGAATACTCAATTATCTATGACGACCAAATTGTCGAATCAGCGTACACAATGAACCTCGCTGGACCAGCTCGCAGAATCGGATATTCAGATATTGACACTTTTTTTGATAGAATAAGAACTACCATTTTCAAAACTAAGACAAAGAGCTATATCTACTCATACTGGCCAATGTTAGATACTATCAGTCATTTTCTTGGTTGTGAAAGTGTTGAAGCAAAAGAACATCTGAAGGAATTTGATGTGAAACTACAGGAATTCATTGAATATCTTTCTGATACCAATACAACATTGATTATCACAGCAGACCATGGTTTCAGTGATGTCCCCCTCGAAAATATCATCTATACAAGAGACCATCCTAAGCTGATGGACTGTTTATGTCTGCCTGTATGTGGAGATACTCGGACTGGCTTTTGCTATGTACGGAAATCTAAGGTGAGCGCCTTTGAGAAATACATGGCGGAGGACTTGAGTGGAATGTGTGATGTCTATGTAAGTGAAGATTTAATTAAAGATGGCTGGTTTGGTCTCTTGAAGCCACATCCCCGATTAGGTGATCGAGTGGGCGATTATAGCATTATGTTTAATGAGGGCTATGCAATCATTAACTGTTTCCCGGGATTAGAGCCTCCTCAAATGCTTGGTCATCACGGAGGAGTTAGTCAAGATGAATTATATGTCCCACTAGTAATCGTCGAACTCTGAAACAAATATTGGAGGTAATCCGATGGTTTCCATTGATGATATCATGCAGGCTCGTGTTCGTATCAAGAATTACATTAAAACAACCCCGATACACAAATCACAATATCTTAGTAATTTGATTGAGGGTTCTGTTTTTCTGAAACTTGAAAGTACGCAAGTTACAGGATCATTCAAAGTGAGAGGGGCATTGAACAGATTACTAACGCTATCTAAGGTGGAAACATCGAAAGGTGTGATTACAGCCTCCACAGGCAATCATGGTTTGGGTACAGCTTTTGCAGCAGAAACCCTTGGAATCTCTGCCCATGTTGTATTTCCAAAAGAGGCATCAGTTGTGAAATTGAAGAAGATGCAAAATGCAGGTGTCAGTGTTATCCAAGATGTCGGTTATGCAGATATTGAGAGTTATGCCAGAAGACTCGCAAAAGAACGAGGTTTGACTTATGTAAGCCCGTATAATGATCCGATGATAATTGCTGGCGCTGGGACCACTGGCCTAGAAATTCTTGAACAACTTGAAAAAGTTGATTCAGTTATTGTACCAATTGGTGGTGGGGGCTTAATATCAGGTATCGCTACTGTTGTAAAAACATTATCCCCACAAACTGAGATGATTGGTGTCCAATCTGAGGCTTCTCCAGAAGTGTACGAATCTTGGAGAGCAGGTCATTGGGTCGATGCAGAAGAATCTGATTCACTTGCCCAAGGGTTGATGGGTGGAGTAGAGCATGACTCAATTACGCTTGATATTATACAGAGGTATCTTGACCGGATTGTATTAGTCCGGGAGAAGTCAATTTTGGAGGCTCTTGGAGTCTTGTATACTAAAGAAGGGCTTGTCATTGAAGGTGCAGGAGCCGCATCAACTGCAGTACTATTAGAACGAGCTTCGGAATTCAAAGGAAAATGTGTTGTTGTTGTTGTCAGTGGCGGGAACATTAGCGAAGAAGAGCTGGTTGCCCTATTATCGTAATTCCAAATATCTATCTGTGCGTACCTTCATCAACAATCCTGATTGTTGCAGCAATCCTTGTAAGAAATTGGTTTTCATTTGGAATCATGCCTACAAAAGATAACCTGTTATTGATAGAAATTATCGGAGCAGAAGCTCCAATGAATGCCGAGAACCCTTGGTCATCAAGCACAGTAGAATCCCCACTTCCTCTAAGTGCTGCATTTAGCCACTCTTTTGCGTCATCAGATTTCTCTTTAGTTTCATAGCTCACCCATCTGATACAAATGTTCTCCCCAAACTTTACTTGAGCTTGCTCTAACAATTGACTAATTTTTTCCATTGGATCACTAGATACCAACTTAACGATGACTGTATCTGCTTTAGAAGTAACTATAGGAGTGGAAGAGTCTCCGCAAGCGTCCTCGTCCTTTACTACAGGATCAGCTTCAATAATCCCTATACCAGACATCGGGGGAAAGACTGTAATTGTGACTCTTTCTATACACTCATAATCCTTCATAACTAGGAAACTGGAATGTTTTGGCTATATCTGTATGGTTGTCACAATTTTTGCAGTCTGTTAGGTAATGCGATTCTTTGAAACGTTATTTAAATACCAATAAACTTGTTCTAATTGCCTATTTCAGCTCATTCTGTGCCATTTCAGTTGAGAAAACGATGGTATTACTCTTTCAAAGAGTTACTAATATTCTAAATCCATTCTGTTCTCTTGCCTGTCACATCACTATGATTGTGACTTGGTTTATGGAAGGAGTGATAAAATTTGAAAAAGTTCTCACTAGTGCTTTTTGGAGTCATCGCTTTAATACTATTCATCCCAGCTACTCAGGCAACAATCTTCAAAGAGACAATAACCTCTGATGAGATTATCATTGGGGATGTTGAAGTTACGCTTGATATCAGACCAAATTCACTTAGCTTTTGCAGTAAAGGTGATTGGGTGACCTGTTATATCACGCCACCAGAAGGATACAATGTTCATGATATTGATACAACCTCAATATTCCTTGATACACTTGCAGCAGTGCCAGATCGAATCGGTATAATCGATCGGGATTTTGATGGCATATATGAACTAATGGTCAAATTCATGCGTTCAGATGTACTTGAAATGCTTGCAGGGGCACCTAGTTATGTTGACTTAACAATAACTGGCAATTTTCTAGATGGTACAACTTTCTTCGGAATGGATACTATTCACCTTGTTCGCTTCTGAATTATTGAGTGGATGCATGACTCAGGCTTTTTTTGGAACTTGCATCCACTTCTTAATCAGTACTCTACATCCCAGATTTCATTCTCTTCTGCATAATCACGCGCCTGTTGTATAGTATCAAAACACTTCAACACATCATATGTGAAGTACTGCTGATCTTCTCTTTCCAGCTCAATAACCGGTCTGGGTTCCGAACTAGCTGTCTTATAGATTCGAATCAAGCAGAGCTTGTTCTGGATGCCAGCATCCGCACATTTCTTGCATCCCTTGGGGCCCTTGGCGCAGTGGACACCCTTGATGACCCTAATGATGTCCTCGAATTCTTCTGAATCACTGGTCATGCCAAAATTATCACAAATTGATATCTAATAATGTTCGTAGGATGTTTAGTATAACAAACGTAGTCATCAACTTCTTGCATCATTCAGATGGTTGAATTGTTTCTCTCAGAATTTCTACTATCTCTTCGTGTCCCTCTCGAATTGCGTATGTTAAAGCTGTCATTCCATCTTCACTTTCAGTCCCTTCAATCTGAATGAGTGGGTCTGCTCCTGCACCTAATAACAATTGAACGATGTGAATATGCCC
>JBHLQJ010000257.1:0-3902 GCA_048884945.1 Candidatus Thorarchaeota archaeon
GCAGGAACCAAAGATCCTCTACGCGGGATTACGGAGAACGTTATACTCGGACAGCTAATTCCTCTCGGGACTGGAAGTATTGATCTCCTCATGTCGCCAAACGAAATAATGACAAAGAAGTAGCATCTTCATCAACCATGCCTGTTCAATTGCTGCTGTTTGCATGTGTTAATCGGAGCAAAAACCTAATTTCGCCGAACCTATGCGAAATAACAGAGGAGGAAATTAGCAACAGAGAGGAAAGAAGTTCTTTTCACTCAAGAGGGGTTTTGAAATCTCTTTGACACCCTTTGCATCGGATGGAGCTATCCATTATCTCCGATTCCTTGTAGATAAATCGTTCCGTGCAATATGGGCATTCTATTACTCCGGTTGATCCTACCATGACACCAAATTTGTCTGAATTTGCGGTCTTTCTTGGAATTTCAGGATGCTCAGCCATTTGATAGCCTTTTGGTTTGTATCTCATCTCATTCATTATCAAATATCTCTCAATAAACAGTTTCGCGTTGTTAAACAGAGATCTTGCATAGAATCCCGCTTGTGAGCAATAATGGGCTTCATTATTTGAAATGTCAACTATACAAGGAATTGTCATAGTCCTCATAGTCTTCTCAATATTATTGAGAACCCACTCTTTAGCACCTGATTCAACATGGTCTGTTATCAAAATCGGGAATACTATTTTGAAATAGTCCGATTTCACATTTCTGTTAGCACAAATCAGTGCATTCTTTGTGAATTGCTTCATTATATCCCGCGAAACCCCGGCTAACTGTCCTACTAATCCAATACAAGTAGCTGTGAGTGTTTCATTCGAGGGAATAAGAGGTATTGGCACACCTGTTAGCACAGTTCTTTCTGTAGTAATCACTGTTGTCCCCCATTGAACAGGAATATCACCAGCCATATCTTTGTGGACTCTGATATTATCTTCATCGAACTTATCGAATAGAGTTTCCATATATTTTTCCTGAGTAATTGGTGTACTATTCAACTCAAGCGACGGGGGAGAAATCACCCCAAGAGGCAGTATCTTTCCTCGTAGTATAGGCGGAAACTGAGATCCCAGAAATCGTAGATAAGATACAGTCCAACCGATATCATCAATTTCTTGTTGTTGCCTTTGCTTTAGCAAATCAAGAATCTTTGTTTTCTTGAGCTGAAACTCTTCTTCTGACTCACCCTTTAGTTTCTTGATTTTGCCATGTATCTGAAATTCTTCAATTGGATGGTAGTCTAGCACAACTGTATCTTTCCAGAATTTTCGTAATTGTTTGCGAGTGATATCCAGAATAGGAGAGAATATCATAAACTCGAAATCCATATCATAAACTGGATGTCGCTCCTCCCGTATCTTCGCCTCAGAAATCATCGATAGGGGAATAGTCTGGAATTTGCTGTATTCCAGGACTTTTCCTAGAGCATACATATTGTCCAATGGCATTTTTCCTCCTGTCAAATCAAGACATAATAATTCAGGATCAAGTTTTGCCAATCCTTCGAATCGAAGTACTGGAAGACTGATTTCACTTGGAGTACTGATAATATCATAGACGAATGTTCGTTTTGGAGGAACTGGTCTTCCTTGGAGTTCAATATTGAATCTTAGTATTTCTTGTTCATGAGGTGTTGGGAGGTTGAGTGAATCTCGAACTCTGGATATATTTCCATCCATAAAAACTTCTGATTGAGCTTCCATGAGCTTCCTTAGCTGCTCTTCAATACCAAAAAGAGCGAGAATTTCAAAGCTTACATCGATTGACCTGTATGTTTTTTCCAGTTTTTCAAGTAATTCATGGACAAGAATAGCATCTTCAATTGTGACTTCTTTTATCTTCTTTACACGTTTTTTGATTTCATCTGCTTCTTTTCTCAAATTCTTTGCATGATATTGACTATCTACATTAACAGCAATATTCAAAATACGTTCCGTCTGATTGATTATTTCTTTCAAGTCCATCTATTTCACCACTTGCTTCCTATTTCTCATCTTCTCAAATGGAATCACAACTCTCCAGAACCAGAACGTGATGCCCATCCTCCCGAGTAAGCATTCAATAATTCAAGCATCTGATAAATGTATTCACCCACTTCAAAGCAGGCAGCAAGATGTCCCACAGCAACCCCAACCCCAACAACCTCACCAAGCGTCAGATCCACGACCTCATCAAGGTCTGCCCCGTCTGTGCAACTCCATGGCCCAAGGGCAAGGGCAAGTGTGCGAACGAGAAGTGCGGAGTAGTGGTCAGGATCGAGCCGAAATCGCTCAACTGGTGGATGTTCTATCCGAAGGAGAACAGTTGGGGGCATCTGGCGCATGAGATTGAGGAAGGATGATTGCCAAGAGGGTATGGAATACATTCGGGGATATACAGACAGAGTGGGCGGTGGGTGAGCAGTCCAAAACTATTTTGAGAGCATCATTCCTCTCGTACTAGAGAGGAAAGTTCTTTGTACGGCTTCAGGTCACCATCGTTAGGCAGCATAGTTTTTATGCTGTTGAAGGTCATGTAACCGTAGGTGGAGTCGGTGCGGAGTAGTGGTGATGAGCCAGAGATAACACCAGCAATCCTTGCTAACATACCAGACTGTCTTCGTAACATACTGAGAGAGGCATCACAGGCAAGCAAAAAAACGAGTAAAAAACGAGCAATTCTGATCTCTAGTAATAGTTTAGCTGACAGATTCATCCTAGACCAATGGGGAATCAGGCCGTCACAACGTCGGAGGTTTAGAAATCTATTTTCATCAGTGCGTTATCAATGTCGTAAGATTTTCCAGCACATGTTGACAAGAGGCAGGTTTGAATGGGATTTCGTTAGAGAGAGATTCGTATTTGGAGTCTACTTGTTCGATCAAGTTCGTGGCAATTTCATTCTCGGTTTTGTAGAAGTGGCACCAGACGCAGAGTGGACCTTGCCAAAGTAGCGGTGTGCCAGCCGAGACTGGTTCCATTGACGAATTGATGAAATCAATAGATATGGAATATCCCTTTGATTCCGAAACGTCACAATTAGAGTAGCAATAGGAAAAGACATGAAGAGACATACTGCACCAAGTATGATATACACAATCTAAAATAAGGAGTAATAAATCTCTGAAACAAATTTTAGGCATTATGAAAGTTTCTTCTCATGCACAGGATGATGTATGCACCCTATCCTATTGTTTCAATCTTCATTTTTCATGCTATCATCCGAGTGAATACCTAACTTGTAGAAACTGTAGGAGTATATACACTCTAACCAAGATGCAATCCTAGGAATGAGCGTGCTACCGGTAGATGAATCGAGAAAAGAGAAGTAACAAGAAGGTATTCACAAGGAAGGACATCCTAGTTGAAACTCTGGTTATCGGATTTTTCCCCATAGCACACCTGCTCTGCATCTATGTTCATGAGATTGCTCATTCCGTCGTTGCAATCGGATTCGGGATTGATGCTGTGTTTGAGGTGTACTATAGTGGTGTAGTCCCTCAAGGAATGGCCTACCTGACCCCATTCCCCACGACAAGCATATTGATCAATCATATTGTTTGGTATTCAGGGGGATTTGCAGCAGGAACGTTCATGCTTCTGTTGTTCATTCGACTCAGAGAATATCTTCTTTCAATACCATATCTCTGGATCACTCTTCAGCAGTACATCTACATGTTCTCTGAGAGTCCCTCTGTTCAGATGAGTGGGAATATGGACTTCTTCATTGCACTCTTCTTGGGCTTCATTCTTTTTCCAATTGTACATCAGCCCAGATTGACTGATGGAGCAACTAAATGATGATGAGCTTCCATTTCCATTCCTTCTCCCTTAATCCTACTAACTAATCACCCAAACCAATTCGTCGCATTTTCAGCGAAGAAGGCTTTACAGCAAGACCAAACAAGATTAAACTCGACAATGA
>JBHLQJ010000258.1:0-1237 GCA_048884945.1 Candidatus Thorarchaeota archaeon
AATCAAGAAATGGAACTCTTGTTTCAACACCAAAAGCCATTGCACTCCTGTCCTCATAGCGAAGAAGATGTTGAAGCTTAAACTTGAGGTGGTTTATTGAAGCTTTATTGAGGTCTTTATCAAGATAAAGAAGTTTTTCGATTAAATATCGATTTCTGAATCTGCATACAAATTCCTTAGCTAGCAATCTATGAGTTCTGAGAGTGAGCCTTTTTTGAACGCCTCTGGGCAGGAATTGATAAAGAAAGACCTTGAATGCAATTATGTTCTTTGTGCGAAGTGCTGTCAATATCTCTTTCAGCAATTTCGGAAGCTGTTTTGTCTCTAGAAGTTCAGCCATGTAATAACCCGCCATATAGCTATAACCTCCTAGTATCTCGTCGCCTCCTTGTCCGTCGAGTAAAACCTTCGCCCCATTTGAATGAGCAAGCTGCATCACGTAGAACTGGGTTATTGGTGATAGTGTGGTGATTGGTTCTTCCTGATGGTAGATAAAGCTGGAAAAAGCTTCCACCCAGTCCGTCACTTTTGGGATTGTGAAATTGCTTTTAATTCCTGCATGCTTGGTCACTATGTCAATGTATTTTCGTTCGTCCTGTTTAAACCAAGGCCCGTATACTGCAGAGTAGGTCTGAAAATTCTTTTTGGTTTCTGGGGACAAGAATTGCATTGCGGCAGTAACCACACATGATGAATCAATACCTCCGCTAAGGCAGGATCCTACAGGAACATCGCTTCTTAACCTTAGTTTCACTGCATCAGAAAAAAGACGCCTGAAGGTTAGGATATGGTCGTGTAGACTCCTCTTTGTATATTTGGAGCTCATTTTCACTCCATTGATATCTCGAGCGATATCAAACCATCTAGCAAGACGCATCGTATCCTTGCTTATGATACCATAATGACCAGCTGGGAATCTATGGATACCTTCGAAGAACGTGTCGTCAAGGTGATCAACACGTCCGAATGCCAGATAGTCATAGACTATTTCGTCGTTGGGCTGCAAGTCTTGTACAAGAGGAATGATAGCCTTCATCTCAGACGCGAATGCCACCAACCATTCGTTCTCAAAATAATAAAGTGGTTTGATTCCAAGTCTGTCCCTAGCAACAAAGAGGCTTTCCTGCTCTTTATCCCATATTGCGAATGCAAACATGCCATTGAATTGCTGAAGGATATTTGGACCAAGTTTCGCAAAAGATTCAAGGATGACTTCAGTGTCTGAAGTGGTCCTTAA
>JBHLQJ010000258.1:1247-3897 GCA_048884945.1 Candidatus Thorarchaeota archaeon
CTCCGCCGGGTCCGGCTCGTCATCGACTCCATGAAGCTCTCCACCTAGTTCAACATAGTTGTATACCTCGCCGTTGTATACAATAATAAAGCGGCCATCACCTGAAGTCATAGGTTGCCCAGCCTTTTCCGAGAGGTCTAGGATTGCCAATCGTTGATGTCCGAGTAGAATCCTAGAATCACTGAATAATCCTGTGCCGTCTGGACCTCGGTGCTTCAGTGTACCAATTAAATGGTCGATATCTATGTGCAGTTTACTGGTATTAAACTTGGATTTAAGATAAATTGCCAGAATGCCGCACAAACCAGCTCACCTTATACAATCTTTTTGACAATATCACCACGATAAGATCACACACTCGGTATGGAGATAGATTCTATGATGGCTTCCCTAGATTAAGGATGTGGTCATCAGAGAGTTTCGATATATGTCAAGCACAAAACTGATACTCATGTTCCAACTCTAATATGATTCGGTCATTTTACCATCTGCTTTTCATATCTTTGGTTGAAACGACATCCTACTAATACTGACTAACATGTTCAATATGAGTAACATACGAGATTCAAAAGGAATATCTTGCCAAACACCTTTGTACTTAGTGGAGGAAAGAGGTTGCTTGTATGCTTAGTAACAGGGACACGCCCGCAAATCATCAAGTCTGCTCCAGTAATGAACGCCATGGAAGATGCAGGCATTCAATATGAGTTCGTACATACTGGTCAGCATTACGATTATGACCTTGCTGGGACATTTATAGACGGTTTGAATCTCAAGAAACCTCTAAATTTGGAAGTAGGTTCGGGAAGTTATAACTATCAAGTATACGAGACAATGCAACGGCTTAGCGTCCATCTTGAAAAATCGAATCCGGATTACCTAATTGTCCCCGGTGACACTACATCAGCTCTTGCAGCCGCGATGGTTGGCTTCAAAATGGACATTCCAGTGTGCCATCTTGAGTCAGGTCTGCGTAGGTTCGATTTCAGGGTTCAAGAGGAGATGAACCGAAGACTAATAGACCACGGCTCTTCTGCTTTGTTTGCACCAACAAAAACTGCAGTCCAAAATCTCGAGGTTGAGCAAGTACTGGGACGAATCTATCATATTGGCGATACGATGTATGATGTCTTAAAGAGTCATTTACCTCGATTTTCAAAAAAGGATTTTAGACGAAAATTATTGGACAATCTGAGCATTGAAAGCGACGGTTTCGCGGTACTTACAATTCATCGGAGAGAGAATGTTGACAGACCTGACACTCTATCAAAAATAGTTTCTGCGATTAACTCTCTTGAATTCCCCATCATTTTCCCGATGCATCCTCGAACACGCAAACGTATGTTGGAGTTCTCCCTTGAACTCAAAGAATCACATGTGAGGGTAACTCACCCTCTTTCATATGATGAGTTCCTATGTCTATTAGCTAGTTCTAAATTAGTAATCAGTGATTCTGGCGGGATTCAGAAGGAATGTTATCTCTTGAATGTCCCCCTTGTTTCCCTACAGACACGAACAGAATGGGTTGAAGCTGTTGAAGCAGGTGCCTGCAGCCTCACAGTACTAGAAACAGACAGTATCATTTCCAAGTGTCAGAAAATGTATGGCAAGAAGCTTTCAAATGATGCATCTGTCTATGGAGATGGTAATGCTGCCAAAAAGATACCAGCAATACTCGAATCCGGCGAAATATCATTGCCTACTGACCGTAGAATCAATCCCGCTGTAGATTATTTCCGTGATTTCCTATGAAGAGAATTCCTTTGGTGTAGTCTGATCCTTTTGATTCAAGGACTGCAATCCAGTTTGTTCTAAAAGGCTTGGCTGTAATTCTGAAGCAAGATCTTCCATTCTCAATAATCTAAATCCTGTTGCCTTGAGTAGTTTCAAAATTCTAGCATACTCGTCCAAATGGTTGACTATGTGAACAGGATGTGTGTGCAAAACAAATACTCCTCCAAAGTCCATGCAGAATTTTGCTTTGTAAATCCAGACTTTCAGAAGGTTGTCTCCTGTCAACTTCAAGTCCTCAATCATCTGAACATCCTGAGGACTAGTCATAGGTACTTCCCAGAGTGTTAGTGGTTCAACGAGTGATTCATCCTTCACAATAAGAGGTCTGAATGGTCTGTTATAGGATAAGCCAGGACGTCCAGAAGTCATCCCAAGTGTATCCACATCAGGAAAGCTTGAATCGACTACAAAGCCCACAGATGCCAAAGTCTGTAGAAGTATGGAAGAACGAAGAGTCCATGGACTCCTGAAGGATGCAACCTTGGCGCCTACGGATTCAAGAACGCTCTTGCCCTTTTTGAGTTGTCTGGTAAGCTTTGCAGGATTGTCAAGTGCAAGTTTCCCATCATGAGCAAATCCGTGCATCCCTATTTCATGTCCTTCCTCAGTGAGCTCTTGCACTCCTCCTTTATCCAGGCAATACTCAACGGATTGTGGCACGAAAAACCATGTTGCATGTACACCCTCGCGATTCTCGACAGTTGACACAATTTCCCTGCCTTCCTTCTGGCAGAAGTCTGTGTCGATGTCATGAGTGACGACAGCCAATGGAGATTTAGAAAGTTCCCCCAAAAATCCTCGTTCAATTAGATGTTTTTCTATTAGATGGATAATTACATTGCTACTTATTCCAAGT
>JBHLQJ010000259.1:0-3850 GCA_048884945.1 Candidatus Thorarchaeota archaeon
TCATGCGCGACTACATATTCGCCAACAAAAGCATAGATTCCATTTGAGTAGGCTGCTGCAGCGATGATATTTGGATGGGACCCTATTTCTTCTGTCAGCTCCACCTCATCACGAGAACCATCTCCAGTGAGAAATCCAAAGAGCTGACTAGAACGAGTCACACCTATAGAGAGTGTCACGGCATACCCGGATATTTCACCGGTCGCCTCAAGGTTCATAATCCGTCTTCGAATAGCATTCGCTGAAAAGCCGTATCTTCGAGAGAGCTCTTGATAAGTGAGCCTGCAGTTTTTACTGAGGTCGGCCAACAGTTTCTGGTCTATCTCATCCAAAGTGGTTCACCGCACAACTTGAAAGACATAGTCTAATGCATGAAATTTATGGTTTCCTAATTGATGACATTATGAAGATTGATATCGAGGAGAGAGCCTATGAAACAGGTCTATCGAATACGGAGTTGGCAATATGAGGGAGATTGAGATAATCCCAACTGAGTTTGTGTCATCAGATGAGATGGTACGTGGTTATATTGTCAAACCCACAGGAGGTGGTCCTTATCCTAGCATCTGCAAATTCCATGGATTGCCAGGAAGTAGTGATCAGGTTCATGGTGTCGCTTCATCTCTCGCTTTTGCGGGATTTCTTGTATTGACATTTGATTTTCGAGGATTCAGGCATAGTGAAGGTACCTTTAGTTTGGCTGGTCAGATTGATGATGCCCATTCAGCCATCTCGCATATCCTAAGTCTCGAATGGACAACTAAGGATTGGATTGGTGTTTTTGGTGCAAGTTTTGGCGCTGCCATAGCTGTCTGCACAGCTGCTCGAGATGAAAGAATACGTTCAATCTGCCTGAGAGCGCCTGTATATGATACGCAGCAGTTCGTAGAATCTCAGCTAGCCGAACTTGTATTGAATGATATTGCACATTCAGTACCAGATGAGATGTATGGTATTGAAGATCAAAGCACAAGGATAGCGTTATTGAATAATCTAAGATTGGACGCAAAGAGCTATAATCCAATGAACGATATAGCAAAACTGTCTCCTAGAGGTGTATTCATTACCACTGGTGATTCTGACATGCTCATAGATGTAGATGGGGTCAGAAGACTTTACGAGAGGGCTAGCGAGCCAAAAGAGATGGTCGTCATTAGAGGAGCTGACCACTATCTGTCAAACATGATTACACGATTTGAAACTGAACAAGGTATTTTAGAGTGGTTTAAGCGTGAGGCGAGAATATAGAACACGTGTTCTAAATCTTCATTCATAGTGATTAGACTTTAAAGTCCAGATTGACGAATTTTAGACCTGAAGTAATTTTAAATCACATTTTCAGAACATTACGTTGAAGACGATGAAAAACGCCTACAAAGTCTTATTCGTAATTGGTTTTCTCTGCATCTTCATATCATTCTCCAATACAACGCATCCACAGATGAGTGGAATCACTGATAGAGTAGTAGCTGATGGACCACAAGCACTCAGCGTGATTTTGATGATTGGCGATGGCATGGGTTATGAACACGTTGATCTTGGAAGGCTTGTGGAAAAAGGAGAATTCGGCTCATTGGTTATGCAGCAGCTAGATTGGAATGCATCAGCAACAACCT
The DNA here is from genome assembly GCA_048884945.1 of Candidatus Thorarchaeota archaeon. Taxonomy (GTDB): domain Archaea; phylum Asgardarchaeota; class Thorarchaeia; order Thorarchaeales; family Thorarchaeaceae; genus SMTZ1-45. The sequence goes on from JBHLQJ010000259.1 coordinate 1,617, forward strand.
ATAGCGCAAATGCAGCGATTACTGATTCTGCGGCTTCCGCTACTGCTCTTGCAACAGGTTACAAGACTTACAATGGTATGATCTCAGTCAATCCATCGGGTATTCCTCTAGAAACAATTCTAGAGATTGCACAGTCATTGAACAAGTCAACAGGTGTTGTTACTACCGCATTCATCCAGCATGCCACTCCTGCAGCCTTTATGACTCATGTTATAAATCGAAATGATTACGCAGAAATCTCAAGACAGATAGTAGAAGTCAATGCCCCAGAAGTGATGCTGGGTGGAGGTTTAACTTATTTCACTCCATCTCAGTTGACAAGCCTAGAATCACAGGGTTACACAATTGTTCAGAATAGAACAGACTTATTGAATATTAATCAAGATAAAGTGTTAGGACTCTTTGCTAATGACTATATGCCTTATGAGAGTGGTCGAGATTATACGGTTACACCATCTCTAGCAGAAATGACGAATAAGTCTATAGAGATTCTTTTGGAAGACGCAGATGGTTTCTTTCTCATGATCGAAGGAGGCAGAATTGACCACGCTGGTCATACCAATAATAAAACGAACGACGCACTTGAAACCATTGAGTTTGATAAAGCAGTAGAAGTTGCCTGTAATTATGTTAGTACTCATAGCAATACTATACTCGTGGTGACAGCAGATCACGAAACAGGGGGCCTTGTAATAACAGACCATAACTTAAGTGAGGAGTTGCCATCAGATCTTCTCAGTGAATCGGAGAACCGCCTTTTGAGAATAGAACGTGCAAACAATGTTTCTGTTACATGGAGTACGGTTTCTCATACTGATGCTCAGGTACCCATTTTTGCAGTGGGAGGAAACTTCGAGAATCAGATGTCCGATGTGTCACTAGATAATACAGATATATTCAACATTATGAATGACCACCTCTCAGGGGCGATTCGAATAATACTAGAAGCACCAGATCTTCTTACACCTACATGGGGAACTTTCCTAAGTGATGATACACCCATTCTTTCGTGGAATAACGTATTTGGAGCAAAGGAGTATCTGCTGCAGTTAGATATCGAAACTAGTTTCACAAGCATCCATATTCATAATATTACTGAAACTACTACTTTCCATGAGTTGGTAGCACCACTGTCAGATGGTATGTGGTATTGGAGAGTAGCTCCTATGGATTCCATGGGAACTATAGGGCAATTATCAGAGATCTGGAATTTCACAGTGGATACTCAAAATCCAACCTGGGATGAGATACCAGCAAATCAAGAGATTGACCTGGGTATTTCCTTTTATTATGATTTGAACGCATCAGATCCCTTCACTATAGACCATTACTGGATAAATGACACGACTCATTTTACAATTGATGAAAACGGTATCATTCGGAATTCAACGATATTGAACCAAGGAAGCTATTTTCTAGAGGTTCGAGCCTACGATTTAAGCAACAACTATTGCTTTGCAGTCTTTAACGTGATTGTGACCGAATATCAAACTGAACCGATTCCATCTGAAACAACAGGTATTACCACAACGACATCGATTGGAACTACCACAGATACGACGACTACCCCTTCAATCAATGGAGGCATTTCGATTGACCCACCACTTCTTGTAGGAATATCTGGGATTATTGTTGGTATCTTTGCACTCATTATCTTGAATAGATGGACCCGAAAGATTGCCTAGTTTGATACATATATCTCGATTCATCGTTGGGAATAGAAAAGAGGTTCAGTTAAATTGCACTCTGTCTTGTGAAAAATGCGCTATGCGGGATATGCGATACGACCTCCATCTTCATTCAGATTACTCCGATGGCCAAATGAGTATAACTGACATTGTGAAGCGTGCAAGTACACTTCATCTCGAAACAATTGCAATCGCAGACCATTTCTGGCCTTCATTAGGGTCTCGACCAGGAGGAAAGAACATCATTGACAGCAGACGTAGAGAGATAGAGCATGCCCGTGTAGAGACTCCATCCTTAGTGATTCTTGATGGCGTTGAAGTCGATATCCAGCCCGATGGCAGCCTTGCTCCAGTAGCAGGAGGTGTTGAGCAGTTTGAAATTATCATAGGGTCATTTCATTGGGTTTCAGATTCTACTCAATGGGTTTCAACATTATCAAAAGCCGTCAAGAAGAAACAATTTCATATCCTAGGTCATTGGGACGGCTACCTTTCAACGTATCTAGAAGAGGATGGAGAGAGAGCTGCTCAGGTCTTGGCTGAGGC
>JBHLQJ010000260.1:0-3803 GCA_048884945.1 Candidatus Thorarchaeota archaeon
GAATAGGCGGCATTAAATCGCCTTTCTGGAGTTACGGATGAGTTCAAAACGTTTTCCAATTCTTCAATATTTGCTGGTGAGAGCCTGTGGAGGTTTGGATGCTCAAAACATACTAGTCTAGCAAAAGTTGGCACGCCCATTTCACACGCCTCAAGTGCCGAGATGTTGAATCCCTCTCTCTCTGACATAGAAACAAAGGCAGATGCGCCAACAATGTGTTTCAGAACTTCAATATGACTCTCAATATAGCCTGTGAATTCTATTGACTCGGAGCCGGCAATTCTCTTTAGATTCTCCATCTCTGGTCCGCCACCGACAATCTTCAGCATTGTGGATGGATAGGTCTTATTGATGTGCTCAAAGAGTCTTATAAGAAGATCAACTCTCTTCTCAGGAATCAGTCTTCCGACAAACACGATAGTTCCTCTTTGTGGCGAATAATCGGACAATGCTTCTTCAATGGACTCATAGTCGATACCATTCCCAATCACAAATATTCGACCATTGGCAACAGCTCGCGAAACTATAAGGTCATTCTTGGTGTTTTCGGAAACTGAAATAATCTTTCCAGGCATCTTGGCAGATATCGATTGCAGGATGAATCCAATAAATCCTCCAAAAAACCCTAGATATCTCAGCCAGTAATGGAAACTCCAATGTTCATGCCATGTTGAATAGAACCTAGTCTTCGGGTAGAATATGGTGTATAGTTTCACAGAAATGTTTGGAAAATGCGGGAATTCGTTTGAATCAATTATATCGAATCGATACTTCATTAGGGAAAAGAAAAGGAGAATGCTGAACCTAATTGCTGGGCCAATTCTTCTCCTTGAAGACGTATACAAGTCGGAAGGCCCCTTTGAAACGGCATGAACAGAGATTCCTTTGTATCTGAAATCTGATTTCATTCCAGGATATCTCATCGTGAAATAATGAACATCATGCTTTCTTGCTAGTCTTCTGTAAACCTCGTGGTACCGTTTTTCTGCGCCACCCTTGTTCCAAGGGTAGATTACGTCTGATACCACCGCAATCCGCACTTATCCATTCCCCGCTTCTGTGTAGCTCCTAATGCAACAACTCATGATTGCCTATCTAAGCAACTTTCGTCATTATGAATGGAGAGGTTGATATAAATGCTTCAATATAGATTCATTCCTCTCATATGGTGATTCAATATTGTCTAAGGTAATTTTCTCTCAGAAGATAGAATCATACCTTAGGCATCGTTGGAGCCTGCTATTCCTCATAATTCTTCTTGGATTGATTCTTAGATTCTTTGCGCCAACTACCACATGGGGGTATCTCTCGCCTGACGAGGCGCGTTATCTAAAACTAGCACTTGAGATGGTATTACAAAACTCCGTCGAAGATGCAACATTCAAACCCGGGCTTCCTCTGTTTATCCTCGGCATCATGTATCTGGTAGGAGTAACTGAACTTGCAGGGTATCTGATATCCCAACTAGTAGGATTATTCATAATTCCAACAGTCTATGCAATAGGCAAAGAGTTGAGGAGTGTAAGAAGTGGTTTAGTTGCTGCGTTCTTATTCGCAATATCGGGACCTTTTATACACCATAGTTCGCGAATATTGACGGATCTTCCCTCAGTATTCTTCTCATTAGTTGCAATATTGTTGATTGTCAAGGGATTCAATAGTGAGGAACGAAATCTCTCTCTCATCTACTCAATTGGATCGGGGATTTCCTTTATTATATCAGTATTAATTAGGCCAACGGCAATCTCCCTTTTTGGAGGGTTTCTCATTATGGCCCTCTATTATAGACAGACAAGAGGTAGTTTCGGAAAAACTACTGAGCTGATTGTCGGAGGACTAATCTCTATCATATTACCATTCATTGGACTCGTTCTTGTTTCGACTACTATTGGTCTTGGTTTCATAGGTGCAGTCACTGAAGCACTGACTCACTTTATATCAGGATTATCTGTTTTTCAAGTGGGCTGGAATCTTGGTGTTCTTGCTGCAAGAGGCGCTCTAGTTCTCATGTTTTCAATTACGACGTATCCGGGCCAATCTATATTTTATTTCATAGCATTTGTATTTAGCATAGTTGCCCTGAGAGATGCTTGCATCAGAAGAGGAAAATCGGATGTTTTGCTTGTTTCATGGCTTGCAGTCTATTGCCTTTTTTATATCCTTGCAGGCGATATAGTAGCCTGGGAAGACTGGCGCTATATGTTTCCAATATTTGCACCTCTTGTTTTACTCATCTCATTCTCTATTGACAAACGCATTGATGCAATGTCCTCTACTATATCTCACGTTAATATGAGATTCCGGCATCTTGCTAGGGGATTTTGCATTTGGGTGTCAAACGGACGCCATAGAATTATTGGCATCGGAATACTCCCAATTGTTCTGATTGGGCTACAAGTACCAACCTTCATTGTTTTGCCAATAATACTATTTCTCGTTATATTAGTGATACGACAAAATGAAACAAAGACGCAAAACTGGGTTTTCTGTACTGTTTTTCTCTTGATGTTGCCTGCCCTATCTAATCAAACTACCATTGTTTCGATGAATGTCATATCTCGTGAAGACTCGATTCAAGACTGGGAATTGTCTGCTCCTCAAGCAGAATCACTAGAGATTCCGACCTCAGATAATGGCATTAATGTCTGGATCAACCAGTTTGAGCTTCCTTTCATTCAAAAACCATCGTATCAGAATCTTTCAGAGGAAGGCGTCTTTCTTTGGTCAGATGGCCATATGAGTAGGAATTCATTCATTATAGGATGGAATAACACAGAAAGGGAAATTTCAGGAGAGATACGGATTCGCGGTTTCACGCTATCAACCATCAACCCAGCAAATTCTGAATACTCAAGCTATGAATTATCTTCATCGGGATATTATACGTACATCAAATTCAGTCTGAATCCATCAAGTTCTCTTATGACTATGAATATCTCAGTGATACCTATATTCCAAGCAGATCACCATGCAATCGAGATTGATATCTTTGATGAAAGAATCACTTCAATCATTGTAGGGAGAGAAACACAACTACTTCCATATACATTGGTGGTTAAATGGATATCACTACATCTGTATTGGAGTGCATTACAGAACACACCTCTTGATATCGAGATTGAGACGCAAAATCTGAACATAGAAGCAATTACTTTTGTGAATCGTACATCGAATCCTGTGACAAATGAGATAATTTCAGATGTGACCTCTAAGTTGGTTCTAACAACCAATTATACATATGGTCATATAATCATCTCTTATGGTCCAATGTCTGAAAACATCCCTAGAATTATTCTGGATGCATCTTCAGAGGGACAACCCGTTACAATCTATGCAGAAGAATATCCACACAATGATGGCAAGTATGAAACCGATTTTGTGTCAATAAATGACATGTATCCTGAGATGTCATCTAGTGTATTTTTGGTTGCACCACTTGTTGCGGGTATTTGCTTGTTGTTTATAGGATTGATTTGGTTCTTTTCGAAAAAGTTCATACTACTCAGACCATTTGAAACCCTCGTCACCATCCTTGTGGTATCTCTCGCCATACATACCGCCACTCTGATGATGAACGGAGAAATCCTCTCACAGATTCAGCAACTTGGAACTATCGCGATTATTTTCAATGTGCTTCTATCAATTAGATTAGGGTTTATCGTTGGAGGGCTCTTTCTTCTTTTCATTGGATTGTGGAGAATGAAGAACGAGTCGAAGGTATTACAGCCTTTGGCAAAGCTGTCTGCAAATTTCGGGAAACCGCAATTCATTTCGGTGGTTGGAATATCCCTTGTGGTGATGTT
>JBHLQJ010000261.1:0-3753 GCA_048884945.1 Candidatus Thorarchaeota archaeon
AAATCAATTAGTTGATCAGAATTAATTCTTTGATTATCTTCATGTGCTTTAACAATTGATTTCTTTAAAGAAGCAATACAAGACCCATCTGTAAGGGACTCACTCAAAGAAGCTGTTCGAGAGGGAGGAATTGCGGTAGCAGCTCCAGTCACAACAGCAATGAATCAACTAGGCGCTTCAGCCCCAGAAACTGGTCAATTTGTCGATACAATGAAGTCAGACTTGACTGTGGTACTACAAGATTTGGGAATTTTGCATGAGATGCTCTCTTATTATGAAATTCCAGATTCAAATAAACGGATTGTTAATGTATGGCGACTGCCTCATTATCTTGAAGATGTACTTGTGATAGAAGACGCTCGAAGAGCGGTGATTGAAACTGCAGTAAAACGTGCGAAAGAGGGAGAAAATGTCGTAATTCTTGGTGCACCAGGTTCGGGCAAGACAACGGTATTATATGCGATTTGGAAAGAACTTGACAAAGAAAGTGATACTGCTCTTGTGTGGGACACAAAAGATGTGGCTAGAACTCATGAACGAGAAGGTGTAATTCTATTTAGTGATGATCTTCCTGAAACAAAGGAGCTTGCAAAGGCGATTGTTGAGAAAGATATTCGGGGAGTTATCACCACAGCACGCGAGCAAGAATGGTCCCGTCTGCCTATTGATTTGCGAAGTAAATTCAATCCGATTAACCTCCCAAGTATTTCGGATGAGGTCATGACACAAATTGCTCAGAATCATCTTGAGAGTCAGGGAATTTCATTTGCAAAGGGAGTCCTATCAACAATAGTTGAGAATGCTCGAGGTAGTCCAATATATGTGAGATATCTTGTTGAGGAAATAAGGTCTGAAATTCAATCTGGGGCAGTTACAAAATTAACACCCAATCGTGTCAAACAAGCGCCAAAAGGGATGACTGATTATGTCGCAGGCATATTAGCTCGCATTCTCTTTGAGCTTGATGGGACAATATACAAACCTAGAGCAGGAGCATTACCGGTCATCAAGACACTTCTATGTTTAGCAGACCTGCCAAATTACGAAACCCATGAAGTTCATCTAAACCAGATGTTTTTTGCTTTAAAACAGCCATCAGACAGTCCAGGACCTTTCAATGCTTTCAAACAATATCTGTCAAGAGACCCTCGATTTTTCTCTCTAAAATTCATGCATGATACACTCGCGGATGTACTTCGTGGCAAAGTAGACCATCCGGTTGTAGGAGATATACGCATGGTAGCACAGGAAATGGGAGTTTCTGGAAGACGAGATATCGAGAACAGAGCACTAGATGAAGGATGGGAGCATATTAAAGCCGAGTATGAAGTGGATAAAGCAGGGGGGCTTGACCCGTTTCTTGCTTATGCATACTTCTCTGTGAAGAACTTCGACACCTCTCGTATTGATTCAATGGCATTAACTCTCGCTAATCAACATCTGGAGAACCCTTTGAGTCAAGGATTGTTTGCACTTACGGGACCAATATCTGTTGAAGATCTAGAGAAAACCAAGGCAGATGTGTCGACAAAAGGAATCACTACTAAAGAAACGCCAAAGGAATCTACATCAATCTCATCTGAAGTACCAAGAGTGCCAAAAAGTCTTAAAAAAATAATTCAAGAGCGTGTTAAATCCGCACTTGGAGAAGAAATAGACAAAGACTTATCATCAGATATGAAAAATCTTGGAAAGATTGACATAACCAAGATTATTGATGATGCAATGAAGGGGAAGAGATCAGCGGAACTTGAGAAATTAAAAGAACTTGGTGAATCTTTCGACAAGAAGAAGACGGAGAAATCGTCTAAGTCAGTTTCTGAAGAGGAAACTGATAAAGAATCATAGCAAGGTTCAATGGATGTCTGTGATGAAACCAATTAGTGGATACTCCTATATGGTGCATTGTTCATTCTAATTTTATGGCAAGGAAAACCTATAGAGATGCTCAAGGGTATCTTCGTTTCATCGACTCAGGAAAACTTGTTCATAGATGGACTGCTGAGAGAAAGTTGGGTCGGAAACTACAGCCGGGAGAAGTAGTCCATCATCAAAATGCTATCAAGACAGACAACCGATATGGTAACCTCAGAGTTTTCAATTCTCGCAAAGCTCATCATGCGTACCACATCAAGAGTGCTTGGACAAGAAGCAGGAAAAGACGAACTCTGAAATGATGATTTTTGCTCGCCGATACAACTAAACAAGATCGATTAGTGATTTATCTCTGATTTCAAATAACTTGTTTTAGCGAAGGCATTCTTTTTGGAATGTTTGTATGCATCATTGACACTCAATTCGCGCAAATCAACGTTAAATTTCTCACATGCCCAATCAATCCATGCCTCACGAGCCTCTCGGGCAACTATGCTTGCTGCAGCTACAGCAATTTCATCTTCAGCCTTTGGTCGTTGGATAAGCTCTACTCTACCTAGATCAATCTTACCCCTCAGACGTGCTTCAGTTTTAACCCTAGCAAATTGATCAACTACAATCTTGATAGACTCATTTCCTCCTTTTACAGTGTTATAGACTTCCGATATCACTGTAGTATGCGCCCAAGCAAGCAAATCATTGAGATTCTTGCCTTCTTTTCGAAATTCTTCGATTTGCGTATTAAACTTCTCAGGAGAGATAAGCAAAGATTCAACCTTCAGCGCGTAGCGACGAACAGTCTTTGAGAGTTCTGTGATTCGTAGGACAGACAAACTCTTGCTATCCATGATGCCAAGTGCACGCATTAGTCCGGTTTGTTTGGGAGTTAATGCAACTGCAGCAACTGACAGTGGGCCAAGCCACTCTCCCTTTCCTGCTTCATCAGACCCAATCACGATTGCGTGCGATGCTAGTGATTTCATCTCAAGGATTGCATTTTGGACTGCAGCTGATGAATAAGGTCCGCTACTTACAATCTTCCCGCTTGTGTAACCTATGATTGCTTCTCCTGCATACATTATTCGAAATGCTTCGTACTCACTTTGTGTATCTAACTCAGATGATTCACTATTATCAAGAAGTATTCTCTGCATCTCTTCCATTTGGTCTGAGTCGACTTTGACTGTGGTTTGTTTCAAAAATTCCTCTCCAATTTATATCATAGTATATTTGTAATATGACTTAAGATACTCTACTAGAATTTCCGCATTTCGGTCTGAAGTTCATCTGAGGAAGTAGAACTTGTCAAGACACCATAGAACCCGTTTGTGACTGCTGGTACGACAATACAATTTGTTTTTCCCACTTGAAACTCGTGGTGCCTATGATAGTGCCCAGATAAAGAGAGGTTAAGATTGTGGTCAAGTATGAATTCAGTGACTGCATTACTACCAGTTGAAAGACCAATTGGCAATGAAGACACAATACCTGGTTCATATGGAGGAACATGCGAAAGAACAATCTTCTTTGGAGCATCTTGGATCTGAGAAAATGCAATAGAGAGAATTTCGTATATCTTCTCCTCTGAGTGTTCAAAGGGACTAACATATGCATCAAGAGCTGAATATTGCGACTCAGACCACTCCTCGACAGCAAAACTACCATTTTCATAAGTGATTCCAAAAGCTTTCAGTGTTCCTAAAGCACCACTATCAGGTTTGAGATTAGATGTGTCTTCGCTATTAAAGAAATCACGAATTTCAGAAATTGTTTTTCGAGTATCTTGAACGCCTCCAACCCAGAAAAAACCAGTGTCTTCTATAATTCTTCCCTTGCCATGAAGGTTTATCCCAATGTCGTCAAAGAACTCACGTACCT
>JBHLQJ010000262.1:0-3603 GCA_048884945.1 Candidatus Thorarchaeota archaeon
AAATTAAGGCTCAAGATTTAGCGTTTTATGATGCATCAAAGCATGATTGGGTAATTGAAGCTGGAGAATTCAAGTTGTTAGTTGGAAAATCATCAAGAGAAATCCTTGGAGAAACAAATTTTGTATACCAATAGATGTTAATCGTTCCTTCTGAATCTGGTTGCTTCCCTATAGCGAATATCCTTCATATAGTCATATGAGGCGATTTTCTTTGGTGTGACAACAACAGTCACCCAGTTGGCAAGTTTGAAGAGACCTTCACGATATTCGATGGCACGTTGACTATCCATCCGGCGATTGAACACCTTCAGAGCGGTTTCCTCGATATTCTCAGTAGTAAGCTCCGCTTCGCCATAAATGAGGACACCCCGTGTAGGAGGACCCTCATCATCAACGAGAATAGTAATTCGATTGTCGCGTCTTAGGTTCTTTGCTTTGACACTTTTATTGGGAGTACCAAAAATCAACTTTCCACCCTCATAGTAAAACCATACTGGTGCTGCATGGATCGAACCGTCCTTGTTGTGAGTGCAGGCACGTGCTACTGTCACATGATTTAAGAATTCAAGAACTTCATCTGGCGAGAGTGGGGGAGATTGAGTATACGACATAATTCCACACACACATTATTTAGACTAGTTCTTTCATTTACAATGCTAAGTATATGCGTTTTGGATATAATGAAAAAAAGTTACAACTCTTTACTGAGGTTGATAATTCTACATGCTAACCCGAAACCACCCTTTTCATACATCTTTATTGCAGTTGTATTTGCTGCAGGAGTTCCAACTGCGGCATATTCGCAACCATATTCTTTCAAAGTATGTAGGACCGCTCTAACAAGAAATGATGCGATACCCTGTCTTCGATAATTAGGCAAAACCGCCATTGGGCCGAGAATTCCAGTAAGGGGCTTATATTTCGATTTAGATATGAATGCTCCAAGAAAGCCAACAGGCACTCCATCAACCACAGCAACTTTCCTAAACTCATCACATGAGTATCCATAATATCCCTCGGCCATCCTCTGCAGCATGGCAGTTGCTTGGATATATTCAGTGACAGTTTTATCAAACCCATGTATCTCTCTCTCTTCTGATGAAGATGTGAAAGACTTGACAACAATACTTGCTAGGTCTTCGTAAGTGTAATTTTCACCTGTTTCCAGATGAATATCTTTCATCGGTTCTAAATTCTGATCTATTTTATCTAGAGGAATTATCATATCAATTGAGTCAGGTCGGTCACGTTCAAACCCAGCATTCGTATATAGACTGAAGTGATTTTCAACAAGTTCAGGAGATTCTGCAGGATGCTTTATGAGAATACTAGTCCTCTTGATACCCATATTGGATAGATATTCCATAGCTCGCCCAAGTAATGCTTCTTCCACACCAGCATTAGAAAATTGAGGGATGATCGCTGGTTCCCATCGTCTTATTCGTGCTACTATATCTTGATAATGAAGACCAAGAACGCCAACTATCTTGTCTTGACCTTTTGAGCGGGCTATTAAAAACAAATGACTTGGTGCTCCAAAGTCTGCTCTTATCTCATCAAGTTCTTCATCTTTATTGAAGTCAAAAACAGGACTTCCCCGATACCAATAGAAATGTTTCATGGCATCAGACCATGCCTTCGCGTATAGTCCGACATCATCAGCAATCTCTACCACGAGTTCGTCATTCATGTCGATATGGACTCCAATCCATTTGCATAATTAGAACAAATAGATATTACGCACCTCAAGGGACATGCTTATTTTGTAGCACTCTAGAAACACATTCGAACTGAGATGAGAATAAAAGCTGTTCTGCGTGATACTGAAATCTTGCAGATGAATACAGGATCAAAAGAACGAATAATTGCTACTGCTAAGAAAAACATCGACAGAGTAGTAAATTTACCAAGCCTCCTTAAAATAATGGGACTAAATTTTGATGAACGATGTATCATGTTTGGAGCTCTCAAAGATTCGAATTTGCATGTATGGTTATTCAATGATTTTCAACAGCACTTGGTGTACATCAGCGAGAAAGAAGAATGCGAATTTGGAGGATATAATTGGCAGTAATCAAAGTGCTCGTTTAAGATGTTCAATTTTGTCTTGAATCTCTGATGAAACTGATATATTCCGACTTGGGGCACTCTGAATCAAATAATCTAACTCACCTATTAGGCGTGTTTTATCATCATCTAACTCTATTTGCTTATCTTTGGGTAATTTGGCAATTCGTTCCAAAGCTTCAACCAACTCAAGTTGTTCAAAAATATTCTCAATTAGTTTTGTAAACAGTAGCTCATTCTCACGGTCATCATTCAGTTCATTTTCCAATTGGTCTTCAAGTACATGTAGCGCATACCTGATTGCATTGAATGCATATGGATTGGTTTCATATTGAGTAGCATGGTTTCTAGCAAGTTTCAGTGCTTCATCAACTCGATTTTCTGATATGAGCAGCCGACACAGATCCTCCAACGCAAAATGACCCGGATTATTTTGAAGGAACATTATATAGAGTTCTTCAGCCTCATCGATTCTTAGGGATTGATCTAATAACCTGCCCAAACCACATATTGCATCTTCATAGTTGGGGTCTCTAGAGAGAACTGTTCTGAATGTAGATTCAGCTTTATTGTCCTTGCAGAGTCTAGCCTGAATAACTCCTAACATAGTCATAAGTTTTAGATTGCCCGGTTCCAGCGCCATTTGTTTCTTGACAAGTGCCTCTGCTTCTATTTCACGTTCATCTTGGCAAAGCCTTGTGGCTTCTAGGAGTACCTTGTCGGATTCTTCTTGCATTGTGGTATCCTTCCATAACACTAGGCAATAATTGCAGACGTGTTTTTAAACAGAATCTCTAAGCCTTTGATAGGTAGTGAAAATGCTAAAAATATACAACACACGGACCAGAACAAAAGAAGACTTTGAACCACTTGAAGGAAATAATGTACGTATGTATGTCTGTGGTCCGACTGTATATGATTTTCCACACATTGGTAATGCGAGGTCATTTTCAGTTTTTGACACGATTCGAAGATATCTCGAGTATAAGGGATTTCGAGTCACCTACATTACCAACTTCACAGACATCGATGACAAGATGATAGCTAGGTCCAACGAAACTGGAATTGAAGTAGCCGAGATTGCAGCCAAGTTCATATCTGAATACTATACTATTGCACAGCAACTGAATCTAAAGCCAGCAACAGTCAATCCTCGTGCAACTGAACACATTGACGATATCATTGAGATGGTTGACCTCATCATCAAAAATGGTGTAGGGTATAATGTGGATGGTGATGTATACTTCAGCGTTCCTGCGTTTGAATCATATGGCAGTCTCTCAAAGATTCCAGTGGATGAACTCTCATCGAGAGCGAGAGTAGAAGTTGATGAAAAGAAAAATGATCCACGCGACTTTGCACTCTGGAAGGCTGAAAAGCCTGGAGAGCCATCATGGGACAGTCCATGGGGGAAAGGTCGACCAGGCTGGCATGCTGAATGCTCAGTAATGGGAAAGCACTACCTAGGAATCCCATTCGATATTCATGGTGGAGGACAAGATCTGATATTCCCACATCATGAGAATGAAGTTGCTC
>JBHLQJ010000263.1:0-3544 GCA_048884945.1 Candidatus Thorarchaeota archaeon
ATGAAGTGCTTAAGATAGAAGTCCGCAAACTCACGGTTGGTCATACTCTCAGGCTTTTCCCATATGGAAAATCCAAGTGCGTTAGCGATGTCGAAGATAAAGAAACCATATACGCTGTCATCAAAATCAAGAACAGTGAGTTTCCGGCCATCAAGAAACAAGTTATTATGGTGCACATCCTGATGAATTAGCCCAAATGTGTCCTTTGAATTTGGTTTGTTTTTAAAGTATTCAATGAGCGTGTCAAATCGTTCTAGTACTTTATCCTGATCGGATGGAATATAGGCTCGATTGAGATATTCGTCATCAAACCATTGAATCCGTCTTGCTGTTTTTGATGATGGTTTATACCCTTTTGTGAGTCTGTGCATCATTCCTACAGCTTCTCCCCACGTCTGAAAAAGCTCTGGCGAGAAGTCTTCCTTTGTTACAAGATGACCTGTCGCCCAATCAAAGCACACTACAGAGATTGCCCCTACATCGGTATCAACTGTTTCAACAAGATTGTCGTTCAGAGAAGGAATCACACGGACAACTGGCGCATCATGTTTGGATAAATATGCTAGCCAGTCCATTTCAGCCATTACTTCAAATGGTGTCTTATGACCAGGTGGAGTAATCCGGACGACGAGTCTATTACCAGGAGAATTATAGCTAAACGTTCTGTTCTCGAATCCTACCCCTCCTCCAATCTCAACGAGTTTATCTACTAGGAATCCATAGAGAATTGAGGTTTCCTCTAAAACGGGCTTCAACCAATGTTCAGTCATTTTTTACATTACTATATCATATTCGATATGTGAATTGTGGACTCAGCAACAGAGGTAATGCGCAGTTCTCTCTAGAATGCGTTGGTTTCCAAAGAGGGATTTCTCCCTCTTTGTTTTCCTGTTTTCCAATCTTGCGTTTCAATCTCGTGCGATATGACTACCATGTCCAATTATCCATGCAAGAATTGGATAGATTGCCCAGCGTTCCATTGAGCCCTTAGCCATGCCAAGAAATGTATCAGTTGCACCCGCTGGTAGTCCTAGATAGGGGAAGAAGACAAATGATACAATTAGGGAGAATGCACCCAGAATCACAGAAATATATGAAATAGGTGGACTCTGTATCTTATACGATGATATTGCTGCAAAGGCACCAAAAAAGATGGCTACCAGAGTAAAGACACTATGCATCGGCTGCATGTCTGCCGGGAATATCCCTACGCCCATAGCTCCAATTCCTGAAATGGAAAGAAGGACAGATTGGACGTTACTCTTAATAGATTTCATCATGAAATATGCTCCCAGAAACATGCAGACTCCTAAAAGAAATACAGACATATTGTAGATGAGAGCTGTTGGGCCAGTTCCAAGATCACTCACATAATCAATTCTCGAACTATACCCTGGATACCATGACTCTGCAAGAAGCAGACCTAGGAACCATTGAATGCCTCCTATATAGAGAAGTGTGCCGCCTAGTTTTGTCATATCGAATCTAACCGACTCGAATCTTTTTGGTGAATTAGTTACAGTGATTTCAGATTTCGACATTTTTAATCACGATATTGAGCATACATAGAATGAATATAAAAAGTAGACAATCTTTGAATTGCATCGAGGTTTGTACTACAAACTGACTCGAATCACAATTGTTCTTATGCAAAATTTCACACATCACTCTCGTAATTGAGAAACCTTAAAGGATTAGAGACGAATATATGAAGCGAAGGATCGTGGAAAACAAAGATACAATGGAAATAATCTCATGTGTCGTATTGCTTGGTAGTATCATTCTCATTTTTAGAGGGATTGTTTCATTTGCTGGAATATCTTCTCACACAATCCACCTCTTCGTGCTACCTCTTCTTGGATTCCTGCTTGGATTGTTCTTCTTGTTAGTGACTGACTTGCTACACAGAAGAATGCCAAGAAATAAGATAGTACTCGAAGATTTTATTCTTTGGAATGGTTGGTGGCTATTGCTAAATCAAGAAAAGGAATAAACAACACAAACCAATTCCGCTTGACTGCAAATCAAAAAAAGCAACTTGGACTATCATTTCTTCTCTTTCATCTCTTTGAGAATCATCTAGGGTGACCAGTAGTAGAATTGCTTAAAGTATACTTCTTTGAAACTATATCTTCTATAGAGTCCTTGAGCAGGAAAATTGGTTACAGTCGTGTCAAGACACGCGTTGGTTGCACCGCTATCTTTCAAATTTTTTAATACACGAACAAGCAAATATGTGGCGAGTCCTTCCCCCCTTGCTTCAGGTACAATCCCGACTGGTCCAATTTCAGGTTCATCATCATCATTCATGCGTGTGATAACAAATCCGATGATTTCACCATCCTTTTCGAGAATCAATGATGCATCTTCAATATATGGCTTGGACCTGTCAAAGAAATACTCTAGGGTCACTTCTTGCTCAGCATGGTTCATCGAGAGAAATAGCCCTTCTTTACTCTCTTTCAAAGTTCTAAATCCCGAATCTTTGAGTTTCTCATAGGGCACTTCTGAAAACTTCTTCAGCGTGTAACCTTTGGGTAAATTAAGATCAGGAAGTTCCATGCCGCTCAAGTCTGTTTTCATGTGTATTTCTTCTGCAGCTAATTTGAAACCACATTTTCTGTACCATTCAACAAACCTCTTTGAATATGACCTGTGCTCATGTGTGGGTAATACTAACTCGATCTCCAGCCTGCTGCGTTCATTTTCAACAATATCTTTCTTTGAAGCCTCAATTAATGATATAGCAATCTCTTCTGACTCACGTGTTTCATCCACAAGCGGTAAGAATCCACCAATGAAACTCATCAAAGGAAACCCAACATAGTAGTATATCCACCCAACTATATTTTCCACATCGTCAAGAGCAATAAATATCCGATAACCATCACTAATGGATAGATCCTCAATATTCTTTGAAATCTCCTCAATTGTCTTATCTGAATCAACAGGTGTACCCTGTCTTGCATATTTAGTGATTTTTGCTAGTTTTACGCAATCCTCTGGACTAAGTTTTCTGAGCTCTACATGAATCATTAGTTGGCACAATCCTTGTATGTGTCTAGATGTGTTTCTGAACCCGTTTCATTTTGATTATTAGTACTTTGTACTGCGCGCATAACTCAAAACTCCTCCACATGCTTTAGTGACCCCTGTCGTTTCATTAGATAGTTGAATAAGTTTAAAATTTTTCAAAGCATCAAACTTCCTAGGTGAACCATAAATATGGTATCAAGAGAAACTGAGTTTGGTATTGGTGGAGCAATGGTCCTTGCAAGTCTATTTCCAATCGCGATTGCGATTATGGGTAATTTTCCAACAATCAATCCAGGGCTGATCGTTAACTTCGGTGTGATTGGTGTGTTGCTTGGTTTCTTGGGCTTCTATATGATTGGTGCAGCTCTCTTCAGAACCTAGTAGATTAAATATTCCATTATTTTTCCCTATCTCTAAATTAATAGACATAATCCTCATTCAAAAAATCGTTGCAATCGAGTCTTTAAGAAAAAGCAATTCCTCAATACTTCACACGGATGGTTGACTA
>JBHLQJ010000264.1:0-3525 GCA_048884945.1 Candidatus Thorarchaeota archaeon
CTTACCTTGCCATCTGTTACTCCCGTCAAGTCGATACTAACCACATAATTTGGCGCTGAGGATGATAATGTCCATATTCCATTTGTCATACTCGTGCAGTAAACGGTAGTGTCATACTTAGTATGAGTTCCCCCAATAGGGATACTACCATTGTAGAGCGCCATCGGAGTCCAATCTAGCTGAATAGAATAGTTCAGGAATTTCTCTAAAGTTCCTGTCAAACCTGGATAAGATACAACGGTGGTCGCATTCCATTCAACATTGGTACCCGGCGTTTGAACAAACCAGTTTGTTGTAGCAACACCTGTCTTCTTGTACCAAAGTGTAATATCATAATCAATCTCTACAGACTGATTTGATTGAAATGGGATTTGTGTGATGTTTGTGTCTGAAATAAACGACCATGATGTTCCCGAAAGAGCATAAGTAGTATTTGTAAGAGATATCGATTCGGCAGAATCATAGACCATTGGTGAGTTGGATGTTCTATTCCAAGGTGTGTAAGTGTAGTTTAACTCTGCTTCTCTCTGTCCTACTCCTTGATATAGATACCATGTATTATCATCCCAAAGGTGGTATCCAGTCTGTAGCCCCAATGCAACTTGGGCTCTCCAGTTTATTTGGTTAAAATACCACGAGCCTGCAACCTCTTGCCCGGTCATAGCTGTTCCATCTATAACCACGTAGTAATAGGTACTGGCATTGAGAATCGCAGAATCGCCTGAAACGTCATGAGTGATAATTGTATCTGAGAGAGTTTGTGTGAAGGGGGATATCCAACTTGTTTCATTGGCACCAAGACTTGTATAATCACTTCGGACTACCAGAAATGCGTATCCCAGTTGACTCGGTTGATAATAAGGTGAATTATATGTTAGACTATAATTTTCGAGTTTTCCATCATGAGGTAGATTGTAGAATGATTGATAGAGTGCATCAGTGGTAAGAGAAGTTCCAAGTGTGTCATTTTCAATCTTGATCACACTATTCTTTATCACATTCAATGATTTACGTTCTGCAGTTGCAGTAATAGAATTAGCATGTATATCCACAGCATAGAGGGTCCAACTAGCAACTTGGTGACTTGACAGATTAATCAGTCCCCTATGAGTTGAATCCGTATAGGAGTTTAAAATACGTAATTGATTACCTGTGAGCACCCTAGACATATATTGTATTGTATTGATATCATTTCCACTAGAACCTGCCTCTGACAAACTCATACCTGAAGAGATAGGCTTGTTCGGATTTGTATCCTCAATTTTTGAATAACTAAATTGATTTGCAGTAGGCATTGTAAGAATAAATGCAAGTAGAAGGAATGAAATCAAGACCTTTCTCATATTTTTGCCTCTTTTTACTCGCATCGATGCATCCACATCTTATTGACGGGCTCATAAACTGCACATATCAACAACAATTATTGGTTATTACAGTTGATGCGATGAATCTAATTTCATATATCACTGTTTTCTAGTTCAGACCATTTTTTATTGAAATACTTATCCTGAATTGATTAATTAATTCAAAATCCTGAACAGGATTTAGTCATCTATTTTGAACCTTATTCGTCGCAATCTCCCCTCTGAAATTTCTTCAAACCTGGGGTCGGATGCTAATAGCTTCCTAACCAAAACACCAGCTTTACTTTGTGAGATATCCAAAGCTTTAGCAATTTGCGACCTTGTTAATCCTACTGGGTATTGTTTGATTTCATTCATTAGAATGTCCATTTCCCCTGCAGGAGCTGTTGGTGCAATAGGTGGTAAAACAACATCCTCAGTGACCAACGGTATTTCTATTCTCGGTCTACTACGTCGTCGTCGAAATATTATCAATCCAGAGCCCAACCCACATGTTCCTAATATGAGAGCTAAAGCGAGTGGGTCACTGAACAGCGAAAAGATGAATGAAAGAATATCAATACCACTAGAAGTAACATCTCTATTGATAGTATTTGATATTGATGGCCATTCTGAAATGGAGCCCTCAAAATTAGCCCATATTGTAAGGCTCGTGGCATCCGCTGGAACATCGAATTCTACCAAAGCTACGCCTTCACTATTTGTCGTGTTCACATATGCTCGTTCTTGAGTCGCTCCTTGTTCTCTTTGGATTGTAACGTGAAATGTGACTGTTAAGCCGCTCACAGGACCTGACTCATTTGTTGCTGTGATTATTATCCGCGTCGATTGTCCGCCTAGGATCTGTTCATCTGCTTCTAAAACAAGGATGTAGGAAATCTTAGGCACTATTTCAAGTTGGATTTCTCCATACTCAGTTTCACAATCAATCGCAGAAGCAGTGAAGTTAAGCGTATAATCTCCTGGTGCTAGGATGCTCAGCCATATATCAATAGAGTATTTCTCCAGCTCAGAATCGTAAACTAAAAAGTATTGGACACCTTCTAGTTCGATAGCAATCTCACCCCAATCAACGATTGATGCATGTGGACCATCAATCATCTGTATTTGAATACTGATTGATTCGTTTTCGTATTGATGAATGTCACTATCGTAGATTAGAACTATCGGCAACTCCAATATATTGATATTAACTTGAAAAGTGCCATTTTCATATCCTGTCCTAACAAATTCCACGTGTAATTCATAATTCCCGACATGGAGAGAACTGCTTTCAATTTGGATGCTGTATGTCCCATTGCCATGATCAACTACTGAAAACAAGTCCAACCAGGTTACTACAGGTATGAATCCAGCTATACCAAGGATGTTCTTGCTATCTATCCAAGTAACTGAAACTGTAGGTGACTCGTATGCAAATATCGTGATATTCGATGAAGGAGTTGTAGCAGTGGTTGGAATTTCAATTACACTAATATCAAATGTTTCTATGGCAGCTTGATATCCGTTTGCGGTGGTATGCACATATGCTGGATGAACTCCTATGCCCATACTGTTCCCACTTCTGGTAAGAGTCCAATGATCCATTTCCCAAATAGCAACTTGTGCTATTCCACCTATTTCGAGTGTCAATACTGCTCCAGGGACAATACTACCGTTCAGAAGTTTATAGTAAATATTAATCGTGATATCCTCGTCATAAAAAATGGTTAGAGTTGATTTGATTACAGTTAAGTTTGTGATTGCAGGCGATATTGTAAGTAATCTCGAGTCCCATCCGTCAGCATATCCTGTCTTATTTGCAGTTACAGTCACATTCCATAGACCTAAGCCGATGTCACTTGCTCGAAAACTAAAATGCCACATTCCGTCTGTTGCACTATAAGTCAAAAAATAGGTTGTGCCATTGATGGTGAGCTCTACAGTTGCGCCTATAATTGGTAAGAAGTCTTGGGTATAAACCACAGACACATTCACAATATCGACGAATGATGCATCAAGTTCCCATGGTTCCCAACTCACCAAGAATGAGTTTGCTGCGACTGTTACATTCAGGTTAGATGTGATGTTGGTCTGTTGTGTATATCCATATAACCAAGCACTAACTGTTGCTGTGTGCAATCCAATTCCTAACTCATTTCCTGGAATTGAAACAGTCCAG
>JBHLQJ010000265.1:0-3422 GCA_048884945.1 Candidatus Thorarchaeota archaeon
CACTTCTACACCAATTCCATGGGTCCATTTTGACGAAACAGACCCTGGAACACCAGCAGAAGCCAACGTCATTATCTCAGACACCACGGGGATTACAATCGTGGCAGATTTCCATGGCTTCTGGAGGAGCAACATTACATTAAACACAACACGATATGACGACTTGAAAATGCCGGGAGCCAGTTCCATGAATGCAAATGGGACACCGATGCTACCAGTCTTGACTGAACTTGTGGAGATTCCCCACAATATCGATGTTTCGATTGAAGTCCTCGGGACATCAAATGACACTGATAGTGGATATAGCTACAATGTGCGTCCAGCAGCACCTGTGAATTATCCTGTTGGAGTTGGTCGAAACTCCACCCATACTCCCACAATTCCTAGCACAATCCTACCAACCGTCAAAGGTCCTGTATATTATAACAGCACTCTCTTTCCAAGAGTGAGAACCAACATTATTGGAAGAACAGGTACTGCGCCTTTAATTACTAGAGGACATAGATTACTGAAACTGAGCTTCTATCCAGTGCAATACAATCCTGTAACAGGCTTTTTGAGGGCGTTTTCTCAAATAGTCGTCAAGATAAGATACAGCGCCCCAGCACAGATTCAACCAGTTCGTGAGGCGTTGCGCTCAAGAATGTTTGATTGGATTTTCACAAACTCATTGATTCATTATGACCCAATCCATGTTAAATACCAACAGCAACCAGGAATCGCGAATACATACATTCGAACACCCCCTCCACCACCATCAATGCCAAACGCCACAGTCCCCCAATATCTCTACTCGTCAAGCCCATCGCCAAGCGATGTTCGAGGTGCAGAGTATTTGATTATAACAAATGATACTTTTGCGTTTCAGGCTCACCGTCTAGCAGAGTGGAAGGAACGAAAGGGCACCCCTTCAGCGGTCATTGTTATTGAGAGCCGCACATGGGATGAGAAGATCACCGAGATAAAAGAATGCATAGAATACGCCTACGACCATTGGAATCCAGTACCAACATATGTCCTACTTTTCGGCGATGTTGAAGCTATCCCAACCAATAAGGCCATGGAACATCCAGGAT
Source organism: Candidatus Thorarchaeota archaeon (assembly GCA_048884945.1). Taxonomy (GTDB): domain Archaea; phylum Asgardarchaeota; class Thorarchaeia; order Thorarchaeales; family Thorarchaeaceae; genus SMTZ1-45. Next base: position 1,077 of record JBHLQJ010000265.1, read on the forward strand.
GGATGTTTGAGAGAGGGAATGCTCACATAGCATCAGATCTTGGATACTTCATTATTGAGGGACACAGCTATTTCCCAGATATGATCTACGGTCGAATATCAGTAGACACTGTGGAACAGGCGGAGATAATAGTCAACAAGACAATTAACTATGAACAATCTCCAAAAGTAGAGCCTCATTTTTTCAACAGTATAATGACAGCAGGATTTTTCGAAGATTGGGATCATGATGGAGTCGAAGAAGAAATTGCTCCTTGGGTTTACCATCTAGAGAAAATTAGAGAATACCTAAAGGATGAGCTGAAGTATAATGTACACTACAACTACTCCTGTGATGGCAAAGATGATTACATACCTCTGCGGTTTCATACTCGTTTGAATGATTCAGACCCGGAATCAAATTCGGTCAGGTATATCATTGAAAACTATGATGATGTATACGATTGGCTTTGGGCCTATATGAATTCACCATACCCCGATAATGCCGAAGGTAACATAACTGCCAATATTGACGACGGTAGATTCCTAGTCCTATACTATGGTCATGGGGGGTCCAAGAACATGCTCTATAAAGACGATCATGGCTATGACCCTGAATTTGGTGGTCCAGATGGAGTGCATGATAATGATGACAGAGACGTATGGGAGGGTTGGACGTACCCATTTTTCAACACATCATACATGCCAGCTCTAGCAAATGGTAACATGACACCTTTGATAGTGAGCATTGCATGTAGCACTGGATGGTTTGACGGTGAGTCTGATCACTTATTCATGGACTTAGATCAATTCGATGGTGATCATATCGAGGAGAATCCATTCTCATTTGTCAACGAAGAGAGCTTTGCTGAGGAGATCCTGAGACTTGAGTCAGGTGCAATCGCGGCAATTGCACCTACGCGTCCAGCTCCAGGAAAACCCAGTGCGGACTTACTAAATGGGATGATTCAAGCAATCTGGCCAGGATTTCTAAAAGATGGAAGTCAGCCTATATATGAGATGGGAGGGATTCTTCTCGCTGGAAAACTGAACGCTGCAAGTAAATGGATGGGCAAAGAAGACGATCCAGCAAGACAGATGTTCGAAGCATTTCATCTCTTTGGTGATCCTGAGACCCGGCTCTGGACAGAGGAACCCGTGGAACTCAATGTAACTCGACCTATGTCCATCGGGACCTCAACATCGCAGAAGTTCGTTGTTACAGTCAGAAATAATGAAACACAAGAGCCAATCAGTTATGCCAAAGTTTGCATTCAACAAGACCTTGATATCTATCAGGTCGGGTATACTGATACCAGAGGGCAGGTTGTTTTTGAAGTTGATCCGTTAGACGTATCATCGTCACTAAATGTGACTGTGACGAAGCAAAACCATGTACCATACTTGGGAGAAATCGCTGTATGTGTGAGTGAAAAAGCCCAAGTAACTCCCACAGCACGTTCAGCCATAGCAGGCAAACTCCTCGAAGTTAGCGTGTCAGGATTTTACGAAGATGCGCCTATTGATGTCTACTTCGATGGATATGAAGGAACCAAAGAAATAGTCTACACCCAAACTCAATCAGTAGGGATAGAAGTGCCTGAAGGACCATATGAATATCTAAATCTACGGGCTGAGCAAGATGCCGAACGAGGATTTATAGTCGCAACAACCACTGTCTTACGATTATCATCTGCCTTGAAAACAGATCCCTATGTCTACTCACTTTTCGATTATACAACTTGGGATCTGACAGATGAAGATGGGTATATATGGGACAACCCCTGTATCACAATCTATGATGGAGCAACACCAGTAAAGAGGGTGGCTCAAGGTGCAGACTATACAGTCAATGTCACAGTCTATAATAGAGGGAGCGTAAATGCTGAACGCTGCAATGTGACACTTTCATATGCAAGAGATCCAGGAGGTGTTTCATGGGGGCAAATTGACACTGTTTACAATGTGTTTGTACCTCTCACTCACCCGATAGAAGTCAGCTTCAGTTGGTCGCCGCTCCTTGCGGATACTGCTAGTCTTAAAGTGACACTCGAAGCAGAGAACGAGATAGAAGAAGACAAGGTCAACAATGTGGGGTATGAATGTTGGACTGTATTTCCGGCTTGTGTCAAAGCAGATACTAGTTTCCATGTAGGGAATCCAACAGAAGAAACTGACTATGTTTTCATCAATGTGAAACAAGTAGGACACAATGAGGATATCTGGAGTGCTGAGATTCAAGATTATTCCTCTAAGCCGATAGACAATGAAGAAGATGAAGAAGTAAGATTAGAGGTAAGCCCTAGTGAGCAGAGTGACCGAGGGGAATCAAGAAGCTTTACAGCTGAGTTCTATATTAAAGGTGAGT
>JBHLQJ010000266.1:0-3415 GCA_048884945.1 Candidatus Thorarchaeota archaeon
GCACAGGCAGTTCAGAAGAGGGCGTTGTACGAAAGGAGGGTGCTGGTCAAATCTGCTTGGTTGGTGTTACAAATAGTGGAAAGTCCACACTAATCAATGCGGTCACAAATGCAGACTTGGATGTTGGTAACTATCCATTCACTACGCCAATCCCTACTCCTGCCATGTTAACTCTGGAGGACATCAATATTCAATTAGTGGAGCTTCCAGGTGTTTTTGAAGGCAGCAATGAGGCAGGAATTGGACGCCAAGCATTGGCTGTTGCTAGAAACACTGACTGTATTGCACTGGTTGTTGACCTCTCTCAGGATATTGAGAATCAGATGAGAATAATTCTTGGGGAGTTGGATGCTGCGCGAATACGCCTCAACAAGGAGAAGTCTGCAATAAGAATCGAGAGAGTGGGTCTAGGTGGGCATATGATTTATGGTGCTCAGAACTTTGAAGGTGACATCGAAGAGGTCAAGGAATATCTCAGGGCACGTAGAATTTCAAATATAATCGTACGATTTCAAAAACCAGCAACTTTCGAGCAGTTAGTTGACGCGATGGACTCAAGCGTTGTATATGTTCGAGCAATGGTTGTGGCTACAAAGGGGGATGCAGAGGGTTCTGAGGCCAGATTCAAGGAGCTGGAAAAGAACTACGGTCACCGATTTGACATTGTCCCAACATCTGCATTGAGAAAGGAGAATCTGGATGGCATGAGCTGGGCATTCTACGAACATCTTGACATTCTTAGGGTCTATACAAAGATACCAGGGAAGAAGAGAGAAGACAAACCAATTGTGCTTCCTGAAGGCTCAGTTGTTGAAGATGCTGCCGGAAAGGTACACAAAGAATTGTTTGTTGAGAGATTTCGTTCTGCTGTCATCCTTCGAGAGAATGACAAGATTAAGCGAAGAACTGTGGGTCTTAACTACCCATTGCAGGATGGAGACATTTTACAACTCGCTCATAGGTAGGGATGGTGGTTGGTAGAATTTCCCAACTTGGTTGTTGTTCTTGTGGGTCCAGAGAATCCAGGAAATGTCGGTTTTGTAGCTAGGGCGTTAGCCAACTTTGGTGTACATGAACTTAGACTAGTGGGAGAAGATTATCGCCAGAATCAGTATGCACAGATGCTCTCAGTGCATGCAAATGAAATCTTGAACAAAGCAGGCATCTATGGGAATCTAGGTTCTGCTCTTGCTGATATTAATCTAGCTTGGGCTGCGACCGCAAGAGCTGGAGGGAACCATAGTGTAACAAGAGCCCTTGTACCGCTCTCCGAATTGCCAGACCCAAATGCTCTTGCTGGTCGGATTGGCATAGTTTTTGGCAGGGAGAGCACTGGACTACTCAATGAGGAGATGGCGCTTTGTGATCTAGCGTTCACGATACCAGCATCAAAGGAGTATCCAAGTCTCAATCTCAGTCATGCTGTATCCATTGTGCTCTATCACTTGTTTTCAAAATATGCTCCAGTAAGTCCACGCAAAATCTCTGAAACTAGAGCGGCAACCTATCAAGAACGAGAACAGGTGTACAAGTTCTTTGACGATGTTGTTGATCAACTAAACCTCAAGGAACACAAGATTCCAATAGCTAAGCAGGTCTTCAGAAATCTTCTGGGACGGGCATACATGACCGGAAGAGAAGTCGCTACACTTACAGGTGTAGTACGACGAATCAATGAACTTGTAAAAGAACGAAAGAAACCTGAAGACTAGATACCATAGCCCATTTTTCGCTTCAAATCAGGGTCTATTTTATCGAAGACAATCTTGCAGGGAGTAGGCATCTTTGGAGCTGCTTTCTTCAATGCAACCATGGCGGGGTCTATGTATCGAGGGTTCACTCGAACTGTGATCAATGGTTGACCAGGTCGTATTCGTGCAGCAAGACCTATGACCTTACCCCATGCCTTTCGCATACCATCCTGCACACGGTCTGCTCCTGCTCCTGAGATCATCTTGTTCTCGCGAAGGTAGTGGAATGGTTTTACACGCATTCTCAGGTGATAGTTCTGTCGACCCACCTTCTTGGTCATTTCCCTGTTAGCAGCAACACGGGCTGCCTCAAGGGCTTGGTGCCTAATCTGACATCTTTCAAGACCTATCAGTGACATTTCTACCTCAAATTCACCATTTGCACTACCCATGTCGAAGCTAGTCAATCTGCTGGCAGGCTGCCTGTGAATATACCGCTTCCTCATGAAGGGCTGGCGGTCGCACTCTCTGTAACAATGGCCTGGACGCTTTCCCATAATCATCACCGAATTGGTCTTGTGGTCTACAGTATGAGTAGAACTAGTCGAATCCGCTGAGATTTGAATAAAAGGATTATGGACTGTCTATCAAGTAAGGTCTTCTATTGCGTCTTGATACTCCCCTATTTCTATAAGCGTTCCCAGATATTTATTGATGGCGGATTACCATCAGCAAGTCTTATCTCGATTTTTCCGCTTTTTTTGGTAAGATAGATTGTCACACCGTCAAATGTAAGTACACGCCCGCCACCTTCAGTCAATTTTTCTAGCAGCCAATCAAAATCTCTATCTTTGTTTTTCTTCTGCAATTCCTCAAGTTTTGCCAAGGCTTTCTTTGTTCTTCTCTGTTTTTTGTGTATTTCTTCCTCTATTTCCTCCTTGAATGATTTCATAAGAATTGGTCCTCAGGATTTATTCTCTTCACCATTTGCAAAACAGAGTCTACAGAACAAATTGTATTCAAAACTTATCTACTCTTTGACAGCAAAACAAAAGATGTTGTTAGAACCTTTATTTTATGGTGTTAAGTCCCTTTTTCTGATTCGGTGAAAATCTCGAAATCTATATCAATAAAGTATAAACACGGGGTGAAAATGGCAACATTTTCTCAACGCATACTTACCGAAACTGGATCCAAATTAACGGGGTTATCGCATGAAATCCTTCAAGTGAATATAGGGAATCGGTGCAATCAACTCTGTACTCACTGTCATGTACAAGCCACACTTGACAGCGAGGATTTTATGACATGGAATATAATGGAAACTATCCTTGAAGTTGCAGAACACATACGTCCAGGACTCATAGATATCACAGGCGGAGCGCCTGAATTGAATCCCTTCCTTCCCCGATTTCTTGAAGCTTTGACTGAGAGAGATTATATTATCCAAGTTCGTACTAACCTTACAGTACTATTAGACTCATCAAAGCGTGGACTAATGGACTTGTATAGAAACCTTCAGATTCGACTTGTTGGTTCATTCCCATGCTACATCGAAGCTGATGTGGACCATGTACGGGGGACTGGTGCGTTCAAGAAGAGCATTCAAGTCCTAAAAACACTCAACAAACTTGGGTATGGAGCAAACTCTGAGCTAGAATTAGATTTGGTTTTTAATCCCGAAAATGCCTCTTTGCCTCCTAATCAAGCCCAGCTAGAGGAAA
>JBHLQJ010000267.1:0-3410 GCA_048884945.1 Candidatus Thorarchaeota archaeon
AATTCGAGGAACAATGACGCGAGGTCATCCACCGTTGTATCTAAAGCGTACTAGGGCTTGGAGGAGGGTTAGCGAAGCTCTCCTTCGTTTCTCTCCTTTTACACTCTATTCAAATTCTAAATCATGTAGGGTGTTGAAAGTAGGTGGAAGTAATCTTCAGATAATCTCACTTCACTTCTATAAGTAAAAACAGTTAACTAATAGTTTGTATTCTCTGAATTTTGCGCATTTGTTTAGATTAGACTTGTGGTGAAGGGAGAAATTCATGTCGCCAGCTTCAGTGATAGATGGATTTGATTCCGAATTAGAGAAAATGAGGACTCATTGGAACACACCAGGGATTACCTGCATTGTAGTAAAAGATGGGGACATCGTATATTCAGGTGCAGTGGGTCTACGAGATATCGAAAAAAAGCTACCAATGACAACAAAAACTCTGCAACCGATAGGCTCTACTTCGAAGGCTTTTACATCCACAGCTGTTTCAATGCTCGTGGATGATGGAAAACTAGAATGGGACAAACCATTACATGAACAGTTTCGGAAATTTGTCCTGAAAGACCCAGTTGCATCAAGTAGAGTTTCGTTGATTGATATGCTGTCACATAGAACTGGACTCCCTCGGCATGATTTCGTGTGGGTAAATGATGAGTTTACATATTCGAAAATATTCGACAACCTACCTCATCTGGAACCGAGTAAAGAGATTCGAACAACATTTCAATACTGCAATCTGATGTATATAGCTGCAGCAGCTCTAGTGGAAGAAATCTCCGGAGTTAACTACCGGGAATTTGTAAAGAATAGGATCTTCGACCCGCTGAAAATGAATGCAGTAATGTCTGTGAAGCAAATGATAGCAAGTGATGATTATGCTATGGGGTACTATGACGTAGCCGGGAAAAGAACAGCAACAGAGTATGATAACTTGTATGAAGCTCAATATACCGCAGCAACTGGAGCAGGTAGTATCAATTCAAGTATCGATGATATGGGTAACTGGCTAAAGTTTCATCTAAGTAAGGGAATGGTAAATGGGAATCAACTCGTTTCTCCAAGAAACCTTACACGTACTCATCAATCAGTAATCATGGGAGGATATGACTCTCTAAACCAATGGCTACCTGATCAGAAGTGGATTAAGCAACCTGCATACGCATTGGGTTGGCAGACAGATGTATACAGAGGATACAGTCGAGTTAGACATGGGGGCCACACAGATGGCTCATCAACCGAAATGTGTTTCTTACCTGAAGAAGGAATTGGAGTTGGTGCAATAGTGAACGAACAGGCCAATCCCTTGGCAAATGCGGTGGTGAATATCCTAATTGACAGATTGCTCAAACTCGAGGAGGTGGATTGGTCCAATTTACTGAAACCCTCTTTTGATGCCTTCAAGAAAGTAGCTCATGGTTCATCTGTTCACGAGGAATCCCTTAAAATCAAGGAAACAAAAACTACATTCAATTTAGACAAGTACCAAGGAAAGTATCATCATCCGGGGTATGGAGTGCTAAATATTTCGTTAAATGAGGGTCAATTGAAGATGGCATTTGGAAGTGAAATATTTCCTCTCAAACATTATCATTATGATACTTTCCAATTTCTTTGGGAACTATTTGATGTCAGAGAACTATTGACGTTTCATTTCAATTCCTATGGAGAGATTGATTCCCTAACAATTAGAATTGAACCAGAAGTGCAACCAATAAGATTTGCACGGTTACCAGACGACCATCTTACCAATCCAGAATTCTTGAAGAAGATTATAGGAAAATATGAGTTCTATGGACGCACAGTGGAGATGACGATTAAGAATGAGAACATACTTGTCTTCAATATGCCGGGAGCTAACCCAACAGATCTCATTCCCATCAGCGGAATGCGTTTCAGACCCAAGGATTCTACCAGAATGAGCATCATATTCCAAGCAGATGATAATGGTGAAATCACTGGATTTCTCTATGCTCAGGTCGGTGCTGTAATTCTTGGGACGAGGATAGAATCATAGCAGATTAACTAGAGCAAATAGACACTTGAACCAATACTCGCAAGGAGTTCGAAGAGCAGGGACCCGAGGTCATTCGCCGCTGTATCTAAGCGTACCAGTTTCCGAAGGATGGGGAGCGTTCCCCTCCTTCGTTTCTCTCCCTTTTGTGCCTTTAATCTGGACTAGTCGATCCAGGCCGCATCAAACGAACCTTTGCATTATCAAAGTTGCTGACTGCAACTCTTGCCACTTTATGATATTCTTGATCTCCCCATAACTTTGCGAATTTATTTTCATCCTCAAAGAAAATGAGAAAAACAGTATGGCCGGTATTATCGGACCATAAACCGTAGTGTTTGATAATACCTTCTTTTTTCATCTTCTCAAAATATGGTAGAGCCTTCTCAGCCTGTTTCCAAAAACCTTCCAAACGTTTTTCATCTTTTGGATTATCCCACTCAACCATCAAACAAGTTTCCATACATACACCTCCTTTGCATAGAAACAGGAAGATTCTGATTAACTTGTATATTTATTTTGCCATTTTATGAAAGCAATAGTCAGCGGTTCGCTGAATTTTACTTAGCGTTCCTCTCTTCAGCAATTGATATCTAGTGAGGGTTTCAATCTCTATCATTAACTCAGAATCTGAGCAATAAAGGTAATTTCCATGGCCCTCTTCTATCAGTGAATCTGGGTTTGAGATTGTTTAACAAACCATCATTCTTTCTCATCTGCGAATAGAATCCCATGCCATCTTACACACTTGCTTGATGATACTCTCACTCAATTTCAGGACTCCGTTGATGTGAAATCTAAGCAGGGTAATGATAGGCACAAATGCGAACGAAGCAAGCAGAGGAATAGGGAGGTCCTTAATGATTCTCTCCTTGATGCCCCTCTGAAGAAGATCATTACTGAAACGATAGATCCCAAACTCGTGCTCATTTACATTCTGCATCATCGCCGTTTGTTCGAAACGTTCACGATAGACGGCAAAGTCTGGATGCTCCAGATAGTAGAGGAATGTGCCTCTACATAACGTTTTGAAGCCTTCTTCTACAGTCAGACTGTTTTGAATGTCCTCAAATGCTCCATGGCTAATCTGGTTTCTAATATCAGTATAGATCTTTGTAAAGAGATCCTCTCTATTCTTGAAATAGATATAGATGGTAGCTGGTGACACTTTTGCCTGCGCTGCTATCTTTGATATCGAGATTCCATCAAAGCCGAGTTCGTTTACCAGCCTAATCGAGGCATCAACAATCGCATCATATTTTGTTTGGTCACGAGTCCGGGTCATAATGATTAATGAACAATCATTCACTTATATAAACCAGCTTGTTACTTATTACGAAAGTATTATAAATGAACGTTCATTCATTATTATAACTGAATAAGCATTCACTAATGTTATAAA
>JBHLQJ010000268.1:0-3401 GCA_048884945.1 Candidatus Thorarchaeota archaeon
GTCTTTTCCTCGGTCGTCCTCTGGAATAGTAATCTTCACTGGATGTCCATTCGCCTCACTCAACCACAAACCAAGTTGTTTACCCTCTGGAAGCTCATCTGGAAGTATAATCTCATCAGGTAAGCGTGGAATCGTAAAATAGAACTGCTCTACAAACGCAGTTAGTACCTCTACATCTGTTGTGTCAAGATCCACTTCGAAGTAGAAGTTGTCATGCCCTATTAGACGGCCATTTCTAACTATGAACATTTCAATGAGAGCAGCTTGTTCTGTTCGAGAAATGCCTAGTATGTCTCTATTTGCACCTTCAAATTCAACAATCTTTTGTCTACTCATCAGAATCTCAAGGTCTTGCAACCTATCGCGAAGTTCAGCAGCTTTTTCGAAGTTCATCGCTTCAGATGCTTCTCGCATTTCGCTTTGGAGGATTTTAATGAGGTCTTCTGGACGACCCTCAAGATAGTAGCACATCTGTTCAACAAGTGAGTGATATTCATCCAAGGGGATATGGTCCTTACATGGTCCTGAACATCGGTCAAGGTGATAGTCCATGCATTCTCGTTTTACCTTTGCAGGTTCTTTGCACATTGCCACGGGGATAGATTTTCTAATGGTATCTAGGAATCGTTCAAGTCGCTTCGTACTGCCATATGGCCCATAGTAGTTGGCCCCATCTTTCTGAGCTTCACGAGTGATCTCAAAGGTCGGGATGGTCATAGACAGGTCAACTCTTACCCAAGCATGCCGTCTATCATCCTTCAAGGCAATATTGTACTTGGGTTGATGTTTCTTTATGAGGGTCTGTTCAAGAACGAGTGCTTCTCTTTCGGTGTTTGTCAGTATGGTTTCCAAGTCCCGCGCTTCTTGCATCATATCCCAAATTCGTCTGAAAAGACCGGTTTTTCTCAAATAGGAGCCAACGCGTTTTCTCAAGAACTTGGCTTTTCCAATATAGAGGATTTTACCTTTCTCGTTCTTCCAGAGATAGACTCCGGGAGAATCTGGAAGGTCTTCCACCAAAGACTTGAGATTAGACATCAGGCATCAACCTTGTATAAGTTCAACTGTCCTGATAAGGCTACCATAAATCAGTGATTCGGAATGTGCTCTTAAGATGTGACTTGTGTTCAAGTTCTGTTTTTCATGCTTGGTAGGATATTTCCCATGGCGGATCGCCAGCGAACGATCGCATCACATTCTGAACCTCTTGAGCAACCATAATAGGTATAATCTGAACATGCGACACAGGGAGAGGTCTCTGCTGGATACTGAGTATCAGCGGACCTCTCTAGCTTTCGTAGTTCAGCGACCCTTTTCTGAATAGAGTCATCATTTTGTCGTAGATTCTGGTCACAGATGCTGTAGGCTTCATCAATCCGTCCTAGATCTACAAGAGTCAAAGCAAGCTCTTCCCAGAATGGGAGAGGCTTAGGGTTGATTGTTACAGCTTTTCGAAGTGCATCTTCAGCTTCCCTGAGTCGACCTACTGAACGTAGGTACCGTCCTAAAGCAAACCATGCGAGCACATCCCGTGGAAAAGTAGCTAATCTCGTTCTGAGGTCTGCTTCGTATATCGCACTGGATGTCTTTGCTGTTGCTGCTATCGTAGGTGTTGAGTCAGAAGACTCCTCACGTTGTATCATTTGTCCTGTGTCCTCCCGGCGACAGTGCGAATTGGTTGTCAAGGAGAAAGACAACCATTAACGATTCTTCGTGGAGCTGTTATATACCGTGTGTGTATTGTATTCGCATTATATTTCGGTGTAAAAATACGACTCATTTTCCTTTTTATTATTTTTTAAGGTTTATGACAATTATAATTTAATATATTAGATAGGATAATTTCTTTAGAGGTGAAATTGAGATTATGAAACCTAATTTTTTCCACAATATTTGAAGAAATTTGTGCATAATCCGAAAAATTGTTCGTCAAAACGATAATGGATGGCGCGTTTTTAATGAATTCCAGATTTTTGAAGAGGAATGATTCACAACCTAACTAACTTAAGGGATGACTTGGTAAGTTCTTGCATGAGCGAAGTTCCTTTTGATTGTCAGAGAGCCTGGGACTATATCGATGAGATATACAAAGAAACAGACAAACCGAGAATGGAAGACTATATCAAAGCCACAGGTCTGGACAGCTTTGAACCAGTAATCGAGGATGATATTTCCCGCCTCTTCAAGGTACTTCTGAATCTTAGTAGACCAAAGAGAATTTTAGAGATTGGGATGAGCATAGGTTTTTCGACTACAATTCTGGCACTTGCCGCGAAGAGATTTGGTGGAACTGTGACCACGATTGAAATAAACGAGTCAATTGTTGAAACTGCTCGAGAAGCTTTCAAAAGAGAGGGGATATCGGACAGTATAGAGATAGTCATTGGTGATGCTAGAAAGATCGTTTCGGAGATGGATTCTGAATCCTTCGATGTTGTTTTCCAAGACTCATCTAAACGACTTTACCCAGTCATGCTTGAGGATTGCATCAGGGTCTTGAAAAAGAGAGGTCTCTTCATGATTGATGATACACTGTTTCCTGTCATCAGACCTCCAGACAAATGGAACGAATCTGATAGAGCAATTGACAGATTTAACAGAGCCCTCCTGAAACTACAAACCATTAGCACCATTCTTCCAATTGGAGAAGGGTGCACTATCGCAGTTAAGCTATGAGATCAACAGAGCATAATAGAAAATTATAGTCTATCCAAACAAAACATAATCGAAAATCAGGTCTTGTTGATTGAATCAAAGAGGTTTTAGGGTGATATATACCTACTAGGACTAATTGAGGGTGATTACGTTTAGAAAGCAGTGGGTAATTCCATTGTCACTCATTGTGCTTCTGTTATCCCTGATGTTAGTTCCAAATCCCTCTGTTTCTTTATCTGAGCAAACAAGCAACTTGAACACCGGACCATATGTAGATGGTGTTGTCTACAAGATGATATACACTCAAGATCATACAGTGTTAGCTCTTCTCAGCGGGGCAATTGATATGAGTCTTGGATATATAGACCCATCATACTATTCCACACTAGACAAGGATCCGAACATAGACATCTACAGTTATTTGAGTAATGGCTATGGTCATATATCGATAAACTGCGCTAAGTATCCATTAAATATCAGTGGTTTTCGGCGTGCATTTGCGTATGCGTTTGACAAGACAGCAATCACTGATATCATGGAAAACCATTCTATTGAACATGATTCACTTGTTCCACAAGCAAATACCTGGTGCGCAGAGAGTGATTTCACTTGGCACTACTACACGAATCAATCAAATATTGGTAATCAGATTCTTGATAGCTTGAATTTTAACATTGATCCTGAAACCGGATATAGACTTGCTCCAGATGGGTCAGCATTCAAAATCTATTTAGACTATCCGTATT
>JBHLQJ010000269.1:0-3347 GCA_048884945.1 Candidatus Thorarchaeota archaeon
ACTATCTCGATAAAAACCTGATTGACGAGGAATTCAGATTTTGAACTTCTTGCTCTATACTCTCATCATCTTTTCAACAACTGCTGTTGAAGTTTCTTTAATTCCGGGAATCCTGTGTATTTTCTGAACGGTGATTTCATATAGTTCCTCAAGATTGTTTGTTTCCAATAGAACGACTATATCATAACTTCCTGTAGTTACAGCAACAGTGGTTGCTTCATCGATTTTACGAAGTGCTTCAAGTACTTCATCAGTTCGACCTAGTTCAAGATCCATCAGAATATATGCTAATACTTTTTCAGTCAATATTTTCAACTCCTATTTTTAATTATGTGAATTCCTTCATTACCACGAGAGTTTCAACATCCTTTATCCCTTCAATCTTCTGTATCTTTTTAAGAATCAGCGTACGTGTCTTTGTTAGGTTTCTACTTTTGATACTGAGGATATAATCGTGAGGTCCTGCAAGCGCTGCGGCAGATTCAACTCCTTTTATATCAAACAATTCTGGCAGTAAGTCGCCGGTCAAAGGCTTCACATGGATTAACACAATTGAACGAACATCAGATGCTTCCAGCGCAAGGACTCCAATCATCACGAGAATAACACCAAACATCTTCAGGGACCAAAGGAAGGCATCTGCATCAAGAACTCCAAATGCTCCTGGAATCAGAAGATTACCAATTACAGTTACCGGAATTCCAAGAACAACAGAAACCGAAGATAATGAGTTGACAACTGCCATCTTGCCTCGACCCAGAGCTCGAATATACATCACAATCGAAAAGAACGCGGTTACTGAACCTCCAACCAAGTACCAGAACAATGGAATGAATTGAATCGACATTGATAGCCAATCAGATTCATTCATGAAAGGAAATGCAAGAAGACTCATGACTGAATTTAAGACAAGCAGAGTCCAAATCCTCATGTTCAATGAGTCAACTCGGAGGCCCGGAGAAATCTCATATCGTTTTGTCTTTCGCTGGTAGTAGGTCACAAGAGCCGATGATATGTTCAACGGGCCAAGCACCATTAGGAGTGTGGTGACCTCAAAACCTCCTGGAGTTGCTCCGACAAGAAGAACCCCAAAGAGAATTGAAATAATTGATTGAATTTCAATTACTGTTGGTGTGTCTTTCTCCGCAAGCAGATCTCCTATTAAAAGATAAATGATTACAAGCTGTCCGTACGGTAGAACAGTTGATGCATCATGGGAACCAGCCAGAATGTAATAGAATAATGTAGAAATGCCAGCAAAGACTCCAGCTAATACTATGTAAATCATTGGCGTCTTTGGGAGAAGACGTATTCGACCAAAATCTGGATCCAAACTATACCCTAGAGCTCTCTTTTTTCCGTCAACAGATCGTTTTATACTCAAAAATACAACAGTGAGAAAGGTGACTGCAAAGCTTGTCCACTGTGCTAGAAAACCATAGGCTAGTGGAGGGACACTTATAGTATTGAGGGCAACAATATCAAATGTAACTGAGAATGTCCTCATCACACCTGACCCCAGAGCAAGAGAGTAGAATATTGTCGATGCTGAACGTCGACTTACTGGTCTTTGACTTCTACTGCTCATTCAAAATCCCCCCGTATTCTCCTAATCTATAGTAAGATTAAAGCTGTAGTAATTATTCCGTTTTATCATTGCTATGGAATTCATCAGGAGTTTGTTCAAGCTCCTGGGTTTCAGTTGTTTCAAGATCACCCTCACTTTTAGATACAGGTTTTATTTCTGTTTCAAGCTCAGCAAGCTCTTCAAGAAGATCATCTTCTTCTTGTTTCCTTGATCTTTTCTTTGGTTTCTTCTTCTTGTCATCAGTGACTTGGCGCTGTGCAAGAATGAACTCATCAAATGTGAGTCGTTTACCTGATTGGAGCTTTTCAACAGCTTCTTCAGCTCGTTCTCGCTCCTGAGCTTTCTGTTGATCACGTATTTCCTGACGCTCAATATCGCGTTTTTCAACAGTGTACTTCCGAAGTTTTCCTTGTGTATCCTCAATCTGAGTTCGGAGGTCTTTTAGCTTCGTTTCACCATCTTTTACTTTCTTCAACCACTCCACGAAATTCTTGTGTGCTGTGTCTGCTGACTTTTTGTATTCTTCAAGCTGTGGACGAATTCTTACAACTTCCTGATGATGGATTTGTGACTTCTCAGAAAGCTCGATGACCTTCTCATGTGCGTCTGAAGCCTCTTCCTTGAGTTTTCTTGCAAGCCTACGAAGCTCACTTATTCGATCTTGTTTCTCTTTCTCTTGGCCGATTTTGACAAGCTTAGCTTCTATCTTTGCTATCTCTTCAACGATAGACAACTCTTCATCTCTTGTGAGTTGGTCAGTCTGTTGACGCCACTCTAGCTCTTCAACACGACGCATCATCCGTCGTTGATCTGTAGATGGGCTTCCAACAAGATTGCTTCGAAGCTCTCTTATTTCATCATAAACACTTTTCAGTTGAGCATGAATCGCGGTTCTTCGATCTTTTGCTTCGGATATTTCTTTGTTTATTCTATCACGCTCTTCGCGTTCAGCTTTAACTGATTCAATCAGACCTCTAACTTCCTTGTTATGGTCATCTCGAATTGTTTTGTATTCTCTCATCTGATCTCGGTCACGTCTGAGAACCTCAAGTTCGTCCCGAGCTTGTACTTTGAGTTCACGAAGCTTTGCTCGTAGAAACTCAACATCTTCTGGTTTGGCTTCTGCGGCTTCAGTCAAAGGAATTCTGTCCTTAGAATTTCGTTTTGCGGGTTCTGCATAGCAGAACGGATTTCGTCCACCACAACGGGTGTTTCGATAGCCGACTTTCGCATGATGCCTTCTTAAAAGGTTTCGCATGGAGCGACTATATTCTAGCAAAACAATGAGCTATTCTATCTGAGATAACAAAATCGGTGACCTGTTGCAGTCCAGTCCAACCCGGTGTAGCATTTGCTTCTAGAATCCAAAGGTTTCCATCAATATCGGGTATGATATCAACACCGACTAATCTACCCTTTACCGATTTTGCAGCTCTAACGGATAGATCAGTCACATCCAAGGTATTGTTTCGAGGGATACCACCACTGTGAATGTTTGTAGTAATTCCTTCTCCACCAACTCTTTGCATTGATGCAATCACTTCGTCATCAAGCACAAGAGCACGAATATCAAATCCAGGGTTCCTTACAAATTCCTGAAGCAGATATGCACCTTTGCCAAACATTTGACTGTGAAACTTCAAGTAGTCATATATGTTTTCGAAATCAAACTCACGTTCTATTAGCTGGACACCAAGGCCTCCAAATCCTGTAATAGGCTTAAGAACGCAGGGGAAATGCTCTCTGACGAAATTTGCAG
>JBHLQJ010000270.1:0-3323 GCA_048884945.1 Candidatus Thorarchaeota archaeon
TTCAAGCCTGTACTCGTGGTGCTTGAAACAAGGGGAACACTCTATGACCTTTTTCTACCTCTTGCACTCCAACATCTCGTTGAAGAGATTGGATACATTCCACCACACAGACGTCCTAAGAAACAGGATGATGATCAGAAAAAGAAGAAGGGTTCAAAGGAAGACGATTGGGAAACCGAAGCTCTCTCATACGAATCTATCGATTCAATCGAAGATGGTGATCTTCCACCAGTAACAGACCAATTAATCCAGTCCGTTATGGATAAAGAGGAAACTATGGAAGGAGCAATTATTGAAATCTCTGAAGATCATTTTGAGGGAAAACCAGAAACTATTCTCTTTCTTGATGCAGCAACACATCTATCAAAATTCAACAGATCATTCAAATTCGCGCTTAATTTGCCGGAGAAGTATCCGAATATGTCTGTTGCCGCATCATTCTTCACAGACAGAGAGAAAATTAGCCAAGCTCTTCAAGAAGGAGTTCTTGATTATGTAAAAGAATACGCTCTTATCTTTGACCTGCATCCTGCATTATTTGACATGGTAACAGCTCGAATGCCCGTGTCAAAGAAGGCTTGGCTTAATGGAAGATTACAAGAGATGGAGAAGATACTTTCTGAAGGAGAAGTTGCATTTTTGGAATTTTCCAGTACTGATAGGCCCAAATGGGCGCTGAGAGTCGTTGATAAGCCTGAAAGCGAAGCACTTACTAAAATTCGGGGTTGGTTTAGGAGAGGAAGTTGATATTGGCAACTCCCGCAAGAGATATAATCACCACAAACATTCATGAAAGGTGACTGTCCGGAGGCAGATACGATTGAGTAAAGGTAACATGACGCAGGCACGAGTTTTGAAAATTCAGAAGGGTGACTCTATCACTCTGCCGGCTGATTTTGTAGACAGGATTAACCATCAATTTGGACTAGTAATTCTCATTGTCAAAGATGGTAATGTCAAACTCTATCCAGTTGATAGTGATAAAGTGATGTATCTGAAACTTGTAATTGAGAAACTAAGTAAGACGTTCTTGGAAGAGCTTACAGAGGCGTTCATGGAAGTATCACTCGAGGACATTCTTTTCACGAGTGGTATATGCCAGGCTGCCGACGAGTGCTATTATGAATGCTATTTCACACCAGAACAGCTGAACGTTGAAGTAGGCAATCTAAAGGGCCGATTACAGGGAATAGCTGGTGTCAAGCAAGTCATGCTAGAAGAAGTAAAGACTTGAGCATTATGCCAAGCTTTATTGGATTGCTCAAAGATTCCGAAAGTTTTACTGAGTCTATGCCATCAGAGAGAATTTTCTCATTGATGAAGGAGCGTATTTCTCTTCAGGATGAGATGACTGAGGTCCATTATGATTTACCTAATCGTATGATTCGCTTTGGATTTCACGGGACTAAGGATGACCTGTGTCTTGTTGAGAATCAGTATCAATGTAGACTCTTGATCGTAGACAAGGTTGCGTTTGACTGCGAGGAATCACTCGAACAGTTGGGAAAATTTCTTAATAATCAAGATGACCTTCGAAACCTCCCAACGATGTTCGTTGCTATTGGAGTAACAAATGAGAATGAGATTAGAATAATAAGGTCCCTAGATGGAGTGAGACCTCTGTATTTTGCTGACTTAAATTATGGTTTGGTTTTTTCCAACCGGAAGA
Source organism: Candidatus Thorarchaeota archaeon (assembly GCA_048884945.1). Classification (GTDB taxonomy): domain Archaea; phylum Asgardarchaeota; class Thorarchaeia; order Thorarchaeales; family Thorarchaeaceae; genus SMTZ1-45. Next base: position 1,670 of record JBHLQJ010000270.1, read on the forward strand.
AAGCAATATGGGCTATTGGTCAGACAGAAACTGAATCTCTTAATCCAGGTTGTATGCTTATTGGTAGGAATGGAGTTTGGGAACATACTCAACTTCGTAAACACACTCTTCCAAAAACCCCAACCAAAAAGATGAGAGAAGATTGTCTCGAGGATCTAAAACAAAAATTGCACAATTCATTTTCACGTTTCAAAAGTAGTGACAAGTGTGGTGTACTATTTTCAGGTGGTGTTGACAGTAGTCTTGCCGCTATACTGACCAAAAACATCTGTGAAGACACTGTGTTAGTTTCAGCAGCTTCACCCAGTTCTAAAGACTTTCAGAGAACAAGAGAAATAGCCAGAGCATTATCTATTGATTACCGGTTATTCCAGTTTGATGTCGAATTAGTTTGGAGAGTATTGCCAGAAGTAATCTACGCAATTGAAACTAGTAATCGTATGGATGTTGAAATCGCAATTCCATTCTTTCTTGCAGCTAGTAAGGCAAAGGAAGAAGGATGTAAACTTCTTGTTTCTGGTCAAGGACCCGATGAACTCTTTGCTGGATATGCGAGATATGAGAGAACTTTCATAGAAAAGGGGTCTGAGTCAGTACGAAACGAACTCTGGTCAGACTATTCGATAACACATGACACCAATATTGTTCGAGATGTATTGGCAATCGAATACCATGGTGTTGATTCATTCTTTCCATATCTAGACCAAGAATTTGGACGTTCAGCATTCTCAACCCCAGTAGAGTTCTTTTTCAATCCGCATGGTACTCCAAGTAGAAAGATAATCTTCAGGGATTTAGCTAGGGAATTGGGCCTTCGAGAGGATATTGCGAATACCCAGAAACACGCCACTCAATATAGCTCTGGTTCTTCAAAAGCTCTTCAAAAAGCAGTCATGAAAAATGTCCAAGATGCAGAGGGAATCAGTAGGCGAGAGAGTCATGTTCTAGTGCAGAATGTTTTGCATACAATTGCCAAAGAGATAGGGATTCCAACTGAAAATCATTTTGAAATTGATATGGACATGAGTCCGACTCAAGAACTTATAGAAAGAGTAGGTCGTCTACCCACCAGCAATCTTGGGTAGTATCGCGACCTTGTCATTCTCTTGCAGCTGGAATTCAAGCGCCATCTGTTTCCCATTAACAAGAACAACATGGTCGTCACTGATGTCAAGCTCACGGAGAAGATCTGCTACGGTCTTTTGCTCAGTAACAATAATTCGTTGAATTTTAGTTCGCGGAGAGTCTGACACGAACAACACCACCAATATCTTCGACTAAACCCTTATAGTATTAATCCACACAGCATGGAAATTTCGTCAATGTTCGAACCAATAATCAGCAGGTGTCGGGGCATGTCGCTATGCATAAATAGTCGCTATACCCTCCAAGGGATTGTCGGCAACATCCAAAGCTCTTTGATTACAATCGGTGAAAGACGTGATACTTTGGATGTCTGACAGCAAGCTTCATATGGGGCTTGGCACACGAGGCGTAGAATAACGACGTAAATAAGTTCGACAATTGGCGTATTATTATTTGAGGAGAGAACTATGGTTGGAATAATCGGTTATGGCGTATACGTTCCACGCTATCGAATAAAAACCACAGATATTGCCGAGGTCTGGGGAGATTTTAGTGGGACTATTGGAAA
>JBHLQJ010000271.1:0-3317 GCA_048884945.1 Candidatus Thorarchaeota archaeon
CCGTGATAGGGTGAATATCTTGAGTTCGAGACTATCGGCTTTCGATCTACACATGCATACAATTCACTCCATCGATGGAATGCAGAATCCATACACGCTATTCAAACTCATGAAGAAAAAGGGGCTCACGGGGGTTGCACCAACCGAACATTGGCGAGCGGCGACACTCAAAGTTATTAAACGAGATGGCAGATTCATTATACCAGCCTGCGAATATAAAACAGCAGATTATGGTGAGGTAATAGGACTCTTTGTTTCTGAACATATTGAGAATAGATCCTTCGAAGAGATAGCAGATGATATACACGATTGCAATGGTCTAGTTGTCCTTCCTCATCCAAGAGACCCCTTACGCAAATATACAGCTTTGAGAAAGGGTCTTCCGGACAGTATCATTATGAAACAAGTTGATCTTATAGAGGGGATCAATTCGAGATGCATATTCAATATCTTCAATAAACAAGCACAAAGACTGGCAAAACGGTTAGAAAAGCCAATGACAGCAGGAAGCGATGGACACACTTCCTTGGAAATTGGAAATGCGAAAACTTGGATACAGGATATAGAAACAGCAGATGATATCTATGAAGAATTGAAACGAGGGAGGACCCAGATAACCGGACATCCCTCAATGTTCTTGCTTCATGTCCCAACAATGCTATGGCAGAGAGTCAGGAAGGTTGCATATGACAGCTGGTGAAGATACTCGACCAAACATGGAACAATCTATGATTAGTACTCAGAAGGTTATTGTATTTGTAATCTTTAGTGTCGTAGTTTTTGCAGCTGTTGGACTTTATGGTCAATTAGATGCGGTTGCTATTGCCTTAGCATCGATTGAATGGTGGTGGGTTCTACCTGCTATGATGGGTTTATCATTTTTGAATTACATTATTCGGTATGTGAAATGGCAATATTATCTAAACAGAATTGATGTTCATCTTTCGCACAAAGATAGTTTCAGCGTTTTCCTTGCAGGATTTACTCTCACAACGACTCCTGGAAAGATTGGTGAAGCAATCAAGGGATATTTTATTCGGGATATAGATGGAACTCCTATTGCGAAAACGGTACCAGTTGTTGTTTCAGAACGCATAACGGATCTATTAGCTTTAGTACTTCTGGCAATGATTGGTTTTGGAATAGGAGTCAACACAGGAGATCAGCTTCTTGCAGTTCTCATGCTGGGCGGTGTTGTCTTTGTTGCCGCTATCGTATTGAGTCAGAGAACATTCTACCAAAAAATACTCAAACGGTTCACTTCAATCGGACCATTAAAGCGATTCCAGGACAGCTTTGATGATATCGAACATACCATGACAATGACACTGAGTCCAAAGCCTTTAGTCTTAAGCACATCAGTTAGCATACCTGGTTGGTTTATGGAGTGCCTTGAACTTTGGTTACTACTGAGTCTATTGACAGCAACTCCAATATCACTTACACTATTACTTCAGGCAACATTTGTCCACGCTGCAGCTTCAATTATTGGAGCTGTGTCTTTTCTACCAGGGGGTGTAGGGACTTATGAAATCACTTCTGTTGCTTTGCTAACATTCATTCTAGGAATCCAAGCTTCCTTAGCAAGTGCTGCAACAATTCTGATTCGTGTCGTAACTTTGTGGTTTAGTGTGATTGTAGGATTTATTGCTCTTGGCATGGTGACTAGAAGAACTCGGAAGCGTTCAGTGATTAACGAGTAACCTGATAACTTTTAACGAGCTCAAGCAATTCTCTTGCGCTTTGTTTCTTTTCGAAATGATCCCGAAGTGGTTTTACCATCTTGTCGACATATAATACCATAGCATTCTTCAAATCCAAAGGATGAAGGTCTCCGGAAATATAGCTCTTCTCTAATGCTCTGTAGTTTTTGAATTCTAGGTCCCCACCAAATTTTGGTTTGCGTTCCACTTTCATCGATTCAAATGTTCTGAATACTAGATGCTTGGCATAATCAAGGAGTGGATTGCCCTTAACCTCCTTTGGTGGACAGTAGGCAGCCATTATCTTTTTTCTTATCTCATCCTCAGAGTCATGGATAAAGATACTTGAAGATGGTTTACTCTTGCTCATTTTGGTCTGTATCATATGCAAGTCGCGTTCCGCTTCATCAAGTCCCTCAGGTTCTATCGATCCCTCGAGATTGATCAGCATATGATGACTGATAACAACAGGTTTCCAAAGACCAAGCTTCGGTCCAACCTCCCTTGCTAGCATATTTGCTCTTCTTTGGTCTAGTCCGAGTTGTGTTATGTCTGCTTCTAGATGAAATATATCTGAAACTTGCATCACAGGATAAAAATATTGAGCTACTTCCGACATTTCCCCCTCTCGTCGTCCCATTATTGTCAGTGCCCGAGTTGCTCTAGCCACAGTGGTAACCTTTGCAATCCTAACAACTCGTTCCCAGTATTCGATAGAGTCCATGGCATCAGATGCAAAGAGGTATTCTACTTTTTCACTAGGGACACCTGCTGCTTTCCAGACCTCAATAAAATACTCTCCGGTGGTCTTTATTTTATCGAGGTCTCCACCCATTTTGTTGTTTATCCATGCAAACCAGTCCGCAAGCCAAATCTTGAATCTGATTCCAGCTTTTATTAAATCCTTAAGGAGAAGAGGCCTAAACACTCCAAAAGGAAGGTGTGCTAATCCCGATGGTTCAAAACCGTCATAGGCTATAGGATTAGATTTTTCTTCCAAGAGCTTTTTTAGCTCTGGCATTGTGACGACTTCTTCTCCAATGCTGGCAACCAGCTTGATTCTTTCTTCAAGATTCATGATATCTTGGAAATCATGATACTCACTTAACTATTCCCCAAGATAATAGAGAAAATGCTTGGAACTAACTGGCGAATTGCCAGAAAGTCCCAAGTATGGAAATTAATCAAGATCGATACCAAGGCTGTTTAGAAGAGCATCAAGATCCGCCTTTGAGAGACTCTTTGCTTCTTCAAGAATGACATCGATCTCGTCAACAGCCATTCCTTTCTTGATGAGTTTCTGTCGTAGATCATCTAACTCCTCGGGTCTCTGAGCGAGAGGAACCTCCTCAAGTGGAAGCTCACGTGTCGGAGGTTGAGCTAACACATCAGCACGACGAGCTTTTTCTTGATCAATAACCTCTTTGAGAAAGCCTGGACGTTCACTAGCTTTCATTCTAGCAAGATCGGCTCTGAATGCATCAATTTCAGCAGCACCAAGACCTGTAATGGACGCTAGTTCTTCAAGTAGTTGATTGACTTCTGGGACTGTTGTTATAATCGGATAATCAGCGATCTCACTCGGGTCTTTGTAGAGTTTCATTGAACGGACCC
>JBHLQJ010000272.1:0-3232 GCA_048884945.1 Candidatus Thorarchaeota archaeon
AATTTGGGAGTCTGACGAAGGTAAGGGTGTAGAAGCTGTAAGTAGTAGTTCACGGTCGACCAAATTGAGTATCTGACTGCGAATATAATTTGGAGAATTTATCATATCAGGAACATCGTATACGGTTGTTAGATATTGCATCATTGACAGTGTGGCTTTTTCTTTGAAGACCATGAAGACGAGCGTGAAATTAAGAACGATTGAAAATAGTGGACCAAGTGGTATTATCATGATGAAGATAGGAATCCATGGAGCTTCTCCACCTACATTCAGAGTGAGTTCAATCCACACAAGAATGATGTCTACTCCCGCAAAGAACTCCAGAATATCTTCAACATCATCTCCGACATTACTTAGAGACCGATCTCTTACATCGAGATGGAACAATCCGGAGTCTTTCATCAACCATGGACCAAAATAAAGCAAAACTATTGTAAATGGAAGAATTGCAACACTTGCAATCATTAGGACAACGCCAACAAAGATAATGTCACCCGTGTTCAATTGACCCATCAACTCGAATCCTAGTAGTGTGAGCGCAATTCCTACGATGAGGACAGACCCATAGAGTGACCTTCGAAGCACTGTCCCCAAGGTTTCGTCTTCTGGTTCTGGAGATAGAAAATAATCACCAGCATGTCGTTTAGCAAATCTATGAATCCGAAGTGGAAGACTGACTACTCGAGGCCACTTGGTGATAATAGCACACAACACTATTGCGAGTATAATGGAACCTAACGAAGCCACTAGCATGTAAATAGTATATGGAACGAAACGGGAAGAATCAAAGCTATATACACCAGATAAGTTCAGTAGAGAGAGCAGGCCCCATGTGGATGCGAGCATTATCACAGTTGATGCCATAAATCCGAGGATAATCCTACTCCAACTCAGACTCTCAACTTCATTGAATTGCTTCTTGAATGGACTTGTATATTTGCTTGTTTTTTCCATTGTCAGCAACCAAAATATGTAGGTGCACCTGACACATAAGCCTTCTTAACGCCTACTAGAGGTAGATTTCGTTGCTATATCTAACACAATAACAATCATATACCACAAAAAGGCAATAACGAATACGCTGGCTTGATACCATATATGCTCAGCATTAGATGTTTAACGAATGGCGTCGTGATTAACTATGGTAGTTGGCTATGAGGTGCTGGAAGATGGGACCCTGAATGAGGTCGAATTGTCTAAAGATGATCTTGACTCGACGAAAGTCGTCTGCGTTGTCGACGATGAAACAAAGAGCATCTATCTATGGAAAGGGACTCAAGCAGGTATCAGAAGGAAATTCATAGGCGCAAGGGTTGCTACCAACCTTCGGACAGAATATGGGTTCCACTTCAAAGTGCGACCTCTAGATGAAGGTGAAGAGCCACCTACTTTCTTCACTGCTTTGAATGGAACTACAGCGGCAGAAAGAATATTGAAACCCGGGGAGCCAGCTCCGCCTCCAAAACCACCGATGCCAAAGACCGAAACAACTGAAGAACCCATATCATCACATTCCGCACCACCGAAACCAAAACCAGCAGAGCCGATGACCCAACCAACGACAACAGCGCCCCCGCCTAGACCACCTACATCGACGGCAAGACCAACATCACCTACTGCAAGACCACTCACCAGCGCAACAGCTCCATCTGGAGACATTCAAGCAATGATTAGTGAACTTGAAACAGTAGACCCACCAGAGGGCTATCAAAGAGAGCTGCTGATTGTATACAATGAGCTCTTTACAGTGGCAGAGCATAAGATTACTGTCTTTGGACAAGAGAAAGTAGAGAGAAAATTTGAGAAAGTAAAAGATCCGCCAGAAGGTACTTTTATGGCGGAAGGTTTTATCCCTCGCGTGATTGTGAAGGATGGAAGAGTATTAGGTATTGAATTACTAAAAGGAACACCAGACGCTATCCTAAGTCCTATAAAAGCAGAAATGAAAGAGCGTCTTGGAGACCTTATTAGCTTCTTCAGATCAGAGCTTGAAGAAGAGTCAGATACAGATCAAAAGAAAAAGAGTAAAGCAAAAGGTAAGAAGCTAGTTGCAAAATAATAATGAATGATTGCATGAAAAAGAGGTAAACAAAATGTCGTCTCATCTCGATCCTGCAAAGGAAAAGGAACTTGTTGAGCTATTGATGGGTCTGACTAATTATGCAGACCTTGATGCGATAGCAGTGGTTAGCAAACAGGGAGTCAAACTCGCGTACTTTGCTACTGAAGACTCTGAGGCAGATCCGGATCTAATGGCTGCTGTTAGTGCAGCACTCTTAATGACAGGAGATATGGCTGCAAGTAAACTTGATCTGAGTGATCTCTATGAAGTTGTGGTGCGTGGAAAGGACGGTTTTGTAGTTCTCTCTCATGCAGGTGAATTCTTGCTAATGGGTTCGGCTAAGGACTTAACATCCATGGGTTTAGCTGTGACTCAGATGAGGAAATATGCCAAAGAGGTGGGAGAACTTCTAGGACAATAACGCGTCCAGAATTGTTGAGTCTGTACAAGGTACTCATATTACAGGTCTTGATTAACAATTACGACAGAGTAAGAGCTGGTTGTCGCGAACGTGAAGGGCATTATTGTGTTTGATGATGCAGGGATCAGGCAAGCTTCAGTTGGTCTTGAGAATATTAGGGTCAACCAAGAATTGTTTGGTTCGTTTATGTCGGCAATCCAAACCTATGCCCAAAGATCGATAGGTAGTGAAATGAAAGGACTTACTTACAGCAATGTTCGTTTGATGATGGGGAGAGCTGGCGATAATTATGTTGTAACCCTCCATTCAGTGGATGACCCAGATGCGGAATGGAATCATCGAGCGACATTAAGAGTAGTTGAGGGCGATGGCTTTAGGCTGAATAATCAATACTTGGAAATCCTTCAAGAACTCCTTACAGAAGAGAAGTTGTCCATCGATGAAGCAGCAACTTTGACATTAATGAAACGAAACAATGCACATGATTCATGGTCATAGAAAATCATCTGATGATTCGTGTACTAAATAACGATATTGCTTAATAGGACCGCTTATTGGAACTAATTTGGTGTTACATGGAATCCGCTGGATTAATTGTACTTGCAACATTCATAGTAGTGGTCCTCATAATACTGAGTGAAAGAGTGAATGACACAGCTGCATCCCTCTTAGGTTTCGGTGTATCTGCTTGCGTTGTCTATTTTATGCAAGACATTCCCTTCATGGATTTTGCAGGGACAATTGGCTGG
>JBHLQJ010000273.1:0-3192 GCA_048884945.1 Candidatus Thorarchaeota archaeon
ATGAATGGAATCAGGCTATGTCTAACTCTACATTTGTCAATGTGCTTAATTTACTCGGCAATACAATTGAATTGAACTATGTTATTACTTCATCTTATCCAAGTCGGTTTTACACCTCAATGGCGGAAGCTCTCACAAATATCTGGAATTCTCCTCTTGCTAACCAGACTGGACTTGATCAACCAATGAAATGTGCTTTAGGAGGTCTATTATTCTCTGACTATATTAATGCATCAATCAATCGACAATTGCTAGTCTACCTTGCAGGATGGACTCCTGATTTCGCTGATCCTGATGATGTTTTATTTCCATTAGCATATCATGAGGGTTTGTTTGCAAGAAGAATTGGCTACAACAACTCCTTGGTTAATAGTTTGTACCAGCAGCAAAAGACTGCTGTTGATAAAGATGAAAGAGACCAGATACTGAATGTTCTTCAAGAAACAATGGCTTACGATTTTCCCTACCTTTGGCTAGCCCAAGAAACAGAATTTCGTGTATGGAGAGCTTCGTTACGTGGTGATGGATTGATCTATAATCCCATGCATGAAATATATTTCTATGAAACATACAAGATTTCTGACGAAAATCCCACTTTTCCAGATCCACTAAGATTCTATCTGCTAATCGGGATATCGATCGAACTTGTTACTATTACCACCTTGATAGTGCATCGAGTAAGCAAACGTAAGAAAGCAAGTAACTAAATAATTGGTAATGTAGCTACAAGAACCAACGAGAAGATAAACGAAACAACCATGACTGCGGACCAAGTGTTCTCAAACTTTAATGAAGCCCATGTAAGAATCAATGTAGAAATTAACTGAACAATAATTATTCGCACCCAAATCACACCAAGAAGAACAATCCTACCCAACGATACACCTGCAGCAGATGTACCAATGATAACCAAAACAGTCAAAACTCCAACCATAGCGAATCTGGAAATTAAGAGAAGCCCAATCTGCCTAATCCGCTCAAAGATCTCAGACTGATTCATTTTGATTGATAGTAGCCATCTAATCCAACTAGCTTCAACTAAAAAGAATGGAATCGCTATAATTGTTAGAATTGCTGTATCGATACTCCGGATTCCAAGAGGTAATTTGATCAATAACAGGAGCACCCCAGGTTCCACACTATTGGCGAGTGTGAGCCAAAATAGAATCCAAGATATGCCAAAACCAGCGATAATGAGGCTTTTCAGGATATCCGCAACTTGTTCTTTGATACCGATTGAGACCTCCACTCCTCCTGTTGATAGAACTTTATTTGTATTATTAGAACCCATTAGTAGAACCATCAACAAAACCATCGCAACTACTGCAAAAATCAAGAATAGAATAAGTCCAGTCCCGGACATTAAGTTCAGCCAATCGATTCCAAGATCCTCGAGATACAATCCGAGAAGTGAACTAGCAATGAAAATAATTACCATTCCTGCTCCAAGAACAGAGCTAATTCCGAAAGTCTTTCTGAAACTATAGGTATGATTCTTGTTCGATATCTGACGAGGTTTTAATCTTTCAGGAAGGAAACTGTAAACTAGCCACATCACTGGGATTACTGAAATAAGAATAAAGAATGAACCAGATACAGATGCTACATTTTCATTGGAATAAACCTGTTCCGAAGGTGCTTTTGTGTATAATATCTGAGATTCCCCTTGTACACCTTGGACTAGCCATGATACTGTTTCATTGACTAAAGTACTATCAACAATCTCAGAGGCGTGATTTGAGAGACCGAATGAAAGTCTATACGCAGTCTTGTTATCCAATGATCCATAAGTTACACCTGCAATTGCTGATTCATTGCCTGTGGCTACACGGATTGCCTGTAGTGCATCTTGATGGCTCACTATCTCATCAAGCACTCCAACTGCTAGTAAAAGGTTCCTTGGAAATTCAATGAACTCATCTTGGGCTAGCTTACCCACATCACCAACCGCGGCATATGCTTTTGGTGATATTGGAAAATCCTCAAGCTCAATTGCTACTCGAAAACCTAGAGAGTGCGAGAGGACACCATAGCTCTCATTGTCAACACTTGTGAAGGTGGTTTGAACATACCTAAGAGCGGCATAGGCATCTTGTGCCATTTGGGTAAAATCAGTTATGTCGAATTGAACAATCGAGTCACCATGTCCTGGAAGGTCTATAGAAACTACTGTGAAGTTACGGCGTGCTAGCTCGATATTGAATGGAAACATTCCTTCCTTTGAACCTGTGAGTCCATGAATGGTCAGGATAACTGGCATTGGTTCGTAGTGGTTTACCGATCTTGGCGAATAAATTAGAAGTTCAACAGATCTACCCGGCGCACTTTCAACTGACACTCTCGTCACAGAAACATCGCCCAATCCTCTATCCGCAGCCCAAGATAGATAGAATGAAGAGCAGATTAAGATGGATAAGATGAAAATGGTGAAGTAAAGCGGCTGTCTATCCATGAAGTCCACCGTTTCAATGTTTTCTCAACCAGCGTGCTTTAACATAAAGGTGACGATGGAATTAAGTTTCAATAGTTGATTCCAAGCTTCTTTGAAAGCTTATCCAACATATCCTTGGTCATGGCTGGCAAGTCATAATCCGGGTTCCAGCCCCATTCCTCGCGGGCTGCACTGTCATCAAGTGATGCTGGCCAAGACTCAGCTATCTCCTGTCTGAAGTCAGGCTCATAACTTATTTCAAACTCAGGAATGTGCTTCTTTATTTCCTCAGCAAGCTCCTCTGGTGCAAAGCTCATTGCTGTGATGTTGAAACTCCTATGTTTCAATTTACTCACATCAGCTTCAATGAGGTCAATGGTGCATTTCGTGCAATCAGCCATGTACATCATAGGGAGATATGTTCCCTTGTCAATAAATGAAGTGTACTTCTTGTTTTTTAGCGCCTCATAGAAAATCTCAACAGCATAGTCAGTTGTTCCTCCACCTGGAAGTGCCTCTGAACTGATTATACCGGGGTAACGTAGTGAGCGGAAATCTACGCCATAGCGTTTGACATAGTATTCGCCCCATAATTCAATGAAAACTTTGGAAACCCCATAAGCTGTTGTCGGTCTTGTGATGACATCATTTGGTGTATTTTCTTTTGGAGTGCTGGGTCCAAAAGCTGCAATCGAACTCGGAATCATGACCTGATCCAGTTCAAGAATCCTAACGGCTTCGAGGACATTGTAGGACCCCTC
>JBHLQJ010000274.1:0-3170 GCA_048884945.1 Candidatus Thorarchaeota archaeon
GTGAACTCAGCAAAGACTATGAAATCTGATTCCATATACGTCATATTCACTAGATCATATGAATGAAGGAAATTTAGATAGTCGAGAACTCCATGGAAGGGAAGCGTAAGCTCCGCTTGACAGATGACATAGAAGTGAGTTTCGTCAACTTTTTCTGGTTCGATAACTCCCAACTTGATAAAGGGCGTTAGGAATTCAAGATTACTGCTACCTTCAGGCGCAGTCCCAACAAGACCCATTATTCCCCAAGTTTCCCCAAAAAGATCAATATCAATGGAAACATCATGCATTTCTACATCTGGATACTGCCAGATGTCTGGATAACCATCATTCTGCTCATCTGCCATAACATTTGTAAATCCGTAAACCTCAACTGCATCAATTGCTTGAAAGTATCCTGGTCCAGTTGTTGAGCTTCGTCCGATAAACAACAAGTATTCAATTGATGTGTTTAAATATTCGAAAAGGACATCTCCATTCAATACGCTATTGATGCCGAGTGAGCACCAATCATCAGTGATCACTGTTTCATTGGCAGTTGTGATATCCGGTTCTGTATAGGGATCGACCCAAGTATACACTTCGAAGAATGTGCCAATATCTCCTCCATCGTCGAACCCCTTAAGCATGAGGGAGTCACTCATAACTGATTCATTTAACTTGAATAGAGCAAATTCAAAGAGGGATACAAAATTCATTTGCATTTTGAGACCGTCTGCACTCCCAACGATGAATGATGCGAGTTCTATCCCAGGGCTAGTTTTATTGCCTGACCAGAGCTCAATAGAACTAACAATTTCTTCATCAGTATAGAGGTCAAGTCCTTCAGCCATTAAATTGCTCCTTGTTCTTGCAGGAAATTCCTGTACATGTGTATTTGTTGAACCGACAAAACTCAGTAAGAGTAAAAGGATAGTCAACGAACACACAATCATTTTCTTACTTGTATTCCCATGAGCGTGCATCATAATTCTCCTCTTGATTTTAAATCGGATGAGCAGAAAATGCCATTCACAATTTCCATCAGCAATAGCTATTGGAAAACATGCATCCTTCTGAACCACGCTCCGACTTGGTTCAATTTTCTCGTAGACATACTAATTAAGAAATCGTTGCTGAATCCTAGACACAAAGATCAGAACCGAACATACGATACGAAGGTATCTGCCGGAAAGATATCTTCAAGTTTCCTTGCTGTGGCTGCATCGCATTTGATTTCCTGTAATGACCTGAGTAGGGTCGGTGGTGTAATCCCTCCAATCATCTCTGATAACTGAAATGCGTTAAGAGATATGTCCGGATTTGAATCACCCCGTTCAGCTTTCAAGTTGCCTCCATCAGGAACAAGAGTATAAACTCCATTATTCCAAGGGCACTGGTCATCACTCAATTCAATCGTGACTTTTTCAGTTGTTTCTTCTGGAATCTTAATGCTTTGGCAGTAGCCTTCAAAGTCAATCACCCGCATCATCATTGAACCTAGCATATATGATTCAGCGCGATGAATATCACTAAAGTAGTGTCTTACGGGAGCATCAGTATCTGCCCACCATGTAATTTTACTCACATTGGCTGAATAGTTCCTGACCAACTCGACAATTGAGGGAAAAACATCATCGCTCATGTATCTCGACATTCCTACTGTGAGTTCAGGGAGTGTGAGTGGTGGCCCTCTGGTGAAGTTGAACCAGACACATCCCACAGGACCACTCTTGTCCTCAAGTATATGCGTAATACCATTCTTGAAAGCATAATCCAACGATTCACTACTAGAGAAGAACCTTGAACCAAATCTTACCATCGATTTCTCTATCTGCTGAATCGTTTCTCTGTCTTCAGGGTCTTTTGCTTCTCTTGATGTTATGTCTTCTCTTGTCTTACCTGCCCTGATTTGGTCTCTAGTGAATACATGTCGAGCTCGTTTTTCTGCTAGAGCATATGAGAACTTCTCATAAAGTGGTTTATAGAAGGGGTCCAATATGGAGAGCGGTGCTTTCTCCTCGCGCATCCTTGGGAAGGAGATATCAAAGAGCTTCCTAACAAGTCCTTTCCTGCGGTATGCAGCATCAGATGTGACTGCCCATACTCCTGCAAATCTTACTGGTGCACCTCTAATGACTTGTTCATGCGCGGATGTTGTGAAGAATGAAAGGCTTGAAACAACTTTACCATTATCAACAGCAACGTATGCATAGTTCTCTTTCTCAGAGTTATTCCATCTCTTGATCCATTCTTTTTTCAGATATTCTTCATAGTTTGTTGTGGCTTCAAATGCCTTCCAGAGAATTCTGATTGCTGATTCTCGGTCTTCTTCGCGGGCTTCCCTTATCTCAATCATGAAATTTTGGAGATAGGAGGTCTTCAAGTGCTTTTCGTATTGTGCTAATCTTCAAAATATTGGAAATAATTATGCTTAGTTGTGGTACTACAGAATAGGATTTGGATGCTTAGATAATCATGAAAGTTTTTATCAAAATAAAACAAGAATAAACCGAGAATATGAGAATGGAGAAGAATAAAAAGAGAGGAATGGTCAAATGCTGGCATTGTGAATCGATTGGATATCCAGTGATCGCTGCTGATGATACAATCAGATGCAAAGCTTGTGCCAAACCTATTGGAAGAGCAAGTGAAATGCTGGAATCAGCAGTACCTGTTGATGTCAGAAAAACTGGCTCTGATGATGCAATCGTAATTGTTCTGATTATCATCATTTTTCTATTCCTTCCCATTAGATTGTGGGTTTTCGTTATTCCCATTTTATTATGTTTATATTTTGCATTTGCCCATGATCAAAAAGCAATCGAATCTGAACCCGGTATCGTCTGAAATCATCTGGAAAGAACTGGTTAACTTAAAGATTATAAAAACTAAGAGAATTCATTTCTAATCTGCTTAACTAATTCCTCACTATTGTGCGAATCTGTTATGAATTCGATTTCATCGAATGAGGAAATACCAATTCCAAGTTCTACAGCTCGGGCTATTTGTTCCTGCTCAAAGATAGGACCCTTAGAAACCTCCGGAGTTGTACCATGGATTCTTAGAAGGGCAACCCCAATAGCATCAATAGCTACCTTGTCAACGCCAGCAACAAAGACATTCGAATTCTTCAGAGTGCCTTCCATAGGTCCGCCATCAACAAAAGCGAGAACTCCATCCATTATGAT
>JBHLQJ010000275.1:0-3153 GCA_048884945.1 Candidatus Thorarchaeota archaeon
GAGCCATTGATTCTTAATTGGTCTGAATTCGTGATGGTCTGCCCTGTAGAGTCTATGCATCAAGAGGAATTCCAGACCCTGTTCAATTGCTTTTTTCATTTGCACATTGAGAAGCTTTTTCGGTGCTTCAGAGAATGCATCGAGAGGAGTGATTGTCCCCATGAAACACCCATGCTTGTCATTCTTGTGAGCGCCCCAGTAGGGACAGAGCCAGCCACCATCAGTGTTTTGAATCTCGACTAACCAGTCCAAGGCATCCTTAACAGCTCTATGATCTGAGTATCCCAATCGTATAAGTGCGAGTGCCATATTTCCAGTCAGGCACGACAGTTCCATCTCCCGAATCCTAGCCGGGATCCACTCATCTGCTTGTGGATATGGCTTCTTATGCATCAGATTTCTCTTGCTTAGGTACTCATACTCCTTCTTGGCTCCTTCTTCTTTGAATGTAGCGAATCCACCTTCTTGTAGCTGGAATCTGAGAATGTGTTCAATAGCTCTTTCTACTTGCTGATAAGAACGATCAAGTCCAAACATTGCGAGAAACATAATCTGCCAGTAGGAGGACTTATACTTTGGAAGATAGGGTTCATCTGCCGACTCCCAAGAACCATCTGGATTCTGTCTATTCAAAATGCGTTGGGTTACGTTATAATTGGCAAGCTGGTTTTTTGTTTCAATCATATCAGAATCCGTATTCTTGTATACCAAAAGGTCTCTCATTGTATAGTACCTGACTGGAGGATTATTGTCCTCCAAGAGCCAGTCAATTGGTAGCATCTTTAGCGCTGACATCCATTCTTTGCTCATCTTGCTGGAACTCCTCTGAGCTGATTTTGACTAAATGGTAGGGGATTGCTTTTGTAGTATATCCAAGGGTTGGGATGTATAAAATAAATGGGATGTACAAAGCTAGGACAATCATGAATGGACCTGTTGCAGTCGTGTATGGACGGCGAAGTAGTTGAAACAAAACTCCCCAAAAGAGATTTGCCCAGAAGAACGCCAAATAATACCCTGCAAGAGCCACGACTACACCCTGCCCGAGGAGGCTTGTCCAATGCTGAGTTGTTTTAAAATTGTAGATGTACTTCACAGACTGAGAATTCACAGCTCCTATGATGATGAGCATGAAGGGTGCCGCAAGAAGCAGGAGAAATGGGACAACTGCAATGACATTGCCATATGCAAGATTCGCGAAAAGTATTGCAATATAGTACTCAAAGGCACCAAATCCTATGAAAGCGATGAACCCATGACTAAAGTGTTTCAATCCGAGTACAATAACGTTAACTTCCTCGTGCTGTTTTTCTTTGTCCAAGACAGTCAGACTCCTCAGACTAAGTTGATTGATTAGAGACCCCTCTCTGTAATTGATTCCCGGTAAATAGTACGCATGCGGACTCATAAGCTCTTGCTAAGTCTACAATCTGGCATAGTCATCAGCTTTGGTAAAACCACTGATATTTTCCAAATAAACTTCAAGCCTATCATCATGACCTCAAATACTACAACTTAGATCATTTCATGCTTTCAATATCCACAGGATTTTTTTCCTGTTATCCACAATTTCTTAAAACATCATTTTATTTAGTAATCTTTTGAGAATTAATGTGATTTATATACAGGATATTACCCGTAATTATATTACACAATTAATCAACGAAGACTAGCAATGGGCCCTGAGGTTTGCGACTTGCTTCACAGGGCGGGTCTTGACTGACAGTGTCTACAATGGAGCATCTGTGTGGTACTCCCTACAGGTTCGAGTAGGGATGTAGGAGGAGAGAATTTGAAACAAAACAAGATGAGAATACTTACTGTAGTGGTATGTCTCACATTGAGTCTATCGCTATTTGGTCCCGTGATTGCGGCACCCAAGAGCAGTAACACGTTCGTGGTTGCACCTTCGGGAGACACAACCGGGATCACAGACACAGCCAATATCCAACAAGCTATAGATGATGTGGTTACCGCAGGAAAGGGAACAGTCTTTCTTGAGGAAGGTGACTTCTATCTGTGTGAAACACTTGTTGGTGTTAACTTTGATGGAACTTTCAGGGGTGCTGGAGCTGGAGAAACAGTTCTTCACAGTATAGAGGACTTCCCTGCTTTAGACCCAGCTAACCAGGGATCTGCTAATCCACGACTGATAATGTTCTATCAGGATGAGTACTCGACAAGCACTGAGGAGGATCCGTACAAGATTGAACTGTGCGACTTCACAGTCAATATCGATAAACCGCCTGAGGCGTGGTACTTCGACCTCTTTAGGGCTATAAACACCATCGACATCCTTGGCATTGCAGGCGACGGATACGATGATGACGTAATATCATACTTTGATGTAACTTGCAAGGGTCTTGAGTTCTTAGGTGATGTTGGAGAGGAATATGGTTTGTTTGGTAATAGCATTCAGAATGCTATAATGATACAAGGCGAATGGGAGTTTCTAGGCTGGGAATATGGTCTCCCAAATGAGAAGATCAGCGGAAACTTCGTGATTGAGAGATGCCATTTCGAGAACAGCCTAGGCTCAGGTGCTGTAGTTGGACAATCTGTGGACTCACATATTCAGATTGTTCGAAATAAATATGTGAATACCATGGTTGGTCCTGAAGTCTGGGACCTAAGTAACTCACATGTGGAAATTGCATTCAATGATGTCATGTGTAACGGTTGGTACGGTGTCTATGTGGCAAACGGATTGTATGCCTCAAGTCTGGAACCTAGTAGGGTTTCTATCCATCATAACTACATTGAGTGTGCACCCGGCGTAACCGGTATTTGGATTGATGACTATCTGGCCGCAGCGGGAGATGTGGAGGGAGTGTCAGTGTTTGCTCACCACAATGAGATAGTCATGGATGATCCTAACTGCATGGGTGTCTTTGGTTTTGGAGCAGATGATGTATGGCTAATGCGAAACACAATCAGTGGCACCGGAATGGCAGGTATTGTCACTGGTGTAGGTGATATGTTCTACGGCGTGCAAGATGATGTCAGTGGGTGGAAGATGGTGTTGAATGATCTGTCTGATCTCACTGCCGACGTTGCTGCTATCTGGTTGGGTCCAGGGACTCATGACTGCTGGTTGCTTCATCGTGGACCAAGTAGCTCGGTGTTGGATGAGGGAACAGACAATCGATTGAT
>JBHLQJ010000276.1:0-3036 GCA_048884945.1 Candidatus Thorarchaeota archaeon
ACTGATTCACAAACTATTGAAGTATCATGAAAATGATAATGTCTTGGTCATAGGAATGTATCTTGACCAATTGAAATTGATTGCAGATGAAGTTGGTGCGCCATTAATCACTGGAAAAACAAGCAATGATGAACGCCAACGTCTCTATGAAGCTTTCAAGGAAGGAGAAGAGAAGATACTGATAGTATCAAAAGTTGCTAACTTTGCTCTAGACCTGCCAGATGCAAATGTTGCGATTCAGGTATCTGGTACTTTTGGGTCTCGTCAAGAAGAAGCTCAACGCTTGGGGAGGATTCTTCGCCCAAAGACAGATGGCAGTTTTGCTCGTTTCTATTCGCTTGTCACAAAAGACACAAGAGACATGGATTTCGGAGCAAAGCGTCAACTTTTCCTTACTGAACAAGGTTACCAATATGTAATTGCTTCAGCTAGTGAAAATATTTGGGAAACACCACCAGAGAAATTCTTCAATTAGGAGAGAAGATTCTTCAATCGAGATATCTTTGAACGTGTGTAATTCGCAACTGCAGACCAGCTTGCAGGCGTAGCCAAACTTGGTTCTATAAGACCAGATTCTGCTGAAAGGAGGCGTTCCAAAGACCAAGCAATCAGGTAGGCTAGGGCAAGAGGTCTCAATTGATTTACATCTACGACTTCATCTTCATGAAGCAATCTCTGAGGGTAGTACTCAAAAGAATTAACGGGCGCTTCAAGGAGGTAAGCATAGTCATAGAGTCGATTTCCATATGCGCATGCCTCGAAATCAAGGAGGATGACTTTTTCATCTTGGAAGATAATGTTAGGAACCCATAGATCACCATGCATTGTTGAAGAGTGCCATTTGCCAAGAGTATCAGTGTAAGAAAGAACTTTAGAGTAGAGGTCATCAAATGATTCAATTAACATATCTAGCTCTTGAGAGCATATAGACAATCCCTCATGATTTTCAATAATAGAATGAATTGCAATCAAATAGTCTGAAGACGATTCGTACTCTCTAAGCCCTGGTGGCTTCTGTGAAGAAAGGTTTAGCAGACATTTCTTCAGGGAAACAATTTCTGGAGTTGTAAATTCAGTGAGTGTGTCATGAATTACACCATCTACAAACTCGAAAATGATGAACGGAGTTGCTTTTGCATCATTCAACCTACCCAAGTATAAGGGTAAGGGAGCTATGCCCCGATGATTGAGAAACAAACTGACATCGTAGAGCTTTTTGTAGGGTTTTATATCATTTGATGAAACAGAACAGGGTAGTTTCAAAACAAAATCAATACCATCAGATTGACCGCGGATGTTGATATTTGACCAACCCCCTAGCGCCTTATCTTCTAAACTCACAGTTTTATCAAACAAGTAACATGCATCTTGTAATAGAACTGCTAGCTCCGCTATTGCGTGTCCGTGAACTGCTACTAATGGACGATTTGTCATTGATGGGTCCCCAATCACGATAACTTCTAAAAGGCTGTCGGGTGCGACTCAAATTATGAATGGCAGAAACCTCCTTCTAATTCTTACACATCTTTTCCGAAAGAAGGGAAATCCTGTTCGTGTGGAAGACGCAGTAGAGTTCATCTCATTCAGATGTAGGTATGGGAAGCCAAGCCAAGTAAGACGGATGCTCACAATGGCAGTAGATAATGAAATGATAACTAGAGTTGAAGATTCGATAAGCGCAGGTTTCCTATTTGATAATCAAAGCCTTTCCCCTAACCTTGTTGCATTATTATGTGAAAAACTCTCAATAAATCACGAAATCAACCCAATGTCTTAGTTTTCTTCTGCACCAATAGCCCGGAGAGAAGCTAAAAGTGCAGCCATATGAATAAAGGCATTCTTTCCTTGTAAGAGTCGATAGTCAATCTCAGCGACTCTGTCTAGAACCTTTGTAAGAACTTGAGGTGAAAAAGGGCGTTTTACAAGATCTCGTTCAATCTCGAGACACACTTCTTGAGGTGAGTAATCCTCAATTGCTAATAGATTTCGAATTTCTTTTCTGGCTTGCTCATACTGGCCATCTAGTGCGAGATTCACTATGTTTCGTGCTCTCGATGTTAGCATGGTTTCGGAGTGTTCGTATACAGTATCTTCAGTAACAACATCACTGCCAATTGATGAAACTTGAAGTAGGTTTAAAGCACGTCTTAAATCACCAGCAGACTCTCTAGCAATAGCTACTAGTGCAGGATTCTCGATAGTGACATTCTCTTTTGTAGCCACATCATCTATGAAACTTTGAAGGATTTCATCTGGAAGTGTTGAAAAATTAAGTGTAAGAGACCTTGAAATGATTGCAGGACTCCAGCCTGAGAGAGAAGGAGTAATGAGAATAAAGCGGCAAGCAGTACTATATAGCTCCATAGTTCTCCGAAGTGCTTGCTGCATACCTGATGTCAATGCATCAGCTTCATCTAATACTAGTATCTTGACCTTCTCATCAGCTATAGTTGCTGTCGATGCAAAAAACCGAATGGCTTCAGATAGAATTTCAGCACGTGTTGGATCACCTGAACGACCTCGCGCACTTCGCCTTGTTTTTGCTTCACGAAAGACTACAGAAATGTATTCATCCAGTTCAGATCTTTGTTCACGCCCGAGTTTTGCCAAATCCTGAACAGAACGTTTCGCTTTAGTCACAGGGATATCCCATATATCACGAATGTTTAGAAGCTTGAAGTTGGCGTCAAAACTGTCACTAAGAATTTCTTTTGAAAAGATTTCTGCTGCGGCGGTTTTACCGGTTCCTGATGGACCATAGAAGATCATGTTTGGGAAAACATTGGATTTTGAGAGAGACTTCAACTGATTGATGGTATTTTCTCTTCCGATAAAATCAGCCCAAGTCTTAGGTCGATATTTTAAACTCCAAAGGACTGGTTCCAATATTTCACCCAGAATCGGGTCATATCTTTTGAAGATAAGCTTGTTTCTTTTTCCAAGAGAGCTATCTATTCACATTCGTCTGAAATTTGGTGAAACCAAAAGCTCCTTAAATATTCAAAAGCTGGGCGCATGTTTGCAGGGACAACTCTG
>JBHLQJ010000277.1:0-2848 GCA_048884945.1 Candidatus Thorarchaeota archaeon
CAATAAATAAACACCGAATATTGAACAGCCAAGTTGATATAAAAAACAATTGACAAGCAATCTAGTCATGACTTAATGACATCTTAGAAGTTCTTATCAAGTACTTGCTCTTTGAAACGTTGAAAATCTGTGTGGTTGACATTTCATGATGCATAAACACATTCTCACAATAGATGTAGAGGAGTGGTACCATGCAGAGCTCATTAGAAAGACAGACCGTAGTGATTCTGTAACTACTGCCAGAGAGACAATATCAGAAATCATAGAACTTCTCGCACTCAACAATGCAAAAGCTACTTTCTTTGTCGTAGGAGAGCTATTGAAGAAAGATCCTGGTATAGGGAAGATCATCCTTAGAAACAATCATGAATTAGCCTATCATGGCTGGTCTCATGTGCCATTATGGAGGCAAACTCGGTCTATATTTACAGATGAAGCGAAGCAGTTCATATCTCTTGCAAAGCAAATAGGTTGTGAAGTAAGAGGATTTAGAGCACCGACTGCCTCACTTGATAGATCGACCTTTTGGATATTTGAGGAGCTAAGAAAGCTGGATTTCACCTATGACTCTAGTGTTTTCCCTGCAAAAACAACCTTATACGGTGTGCCAAATGCTCCTGTTTCCCCATATTGGCCATCAAGACAGAGACTTGACAAAGGCATAGAAAAAGAAGAATCGATTGGAATTCAGGAATTTCCATTTCTCGCTTTGGGACCACCATACCTTAGACTTCCATTAGGTACAGGTTTCTTCTTTCGAGTTATTCCCCATTGGTTTTTAGATTTCGCCTTACAAAAGAGACGAAAAGAGAGAGTTCCAGCTGTAATTTCATTTCATACATGGGAGTTTTCATCTGATATCCCCATTATTGAAACTACAATTTCTAACAAATTATATCTATACACCAATCTTGCAAAGTGTAAAGCGCGACTTATCGCACTACTAGCAAAATTCCGGTTTACTTCCATCGACAATTATATTTCTCAATCAGGTGCAGTCACGTGACTACGCATAGTCTACAACTCGAGAATAACATTTTTCAGCTAATGCACTAACTGACGAAAATGAATAGCTTGTTGCTACAAGGTTTCTTGCACGAAGCGTCATTTCTCTCAAGAAATGTTCACTATCTATTATTTTGCTGACAGCTGCATCAAGACTAGAGATTGATCGGTCGATTAGTAGACCAGTGATTCTGTCCTGAATCAATCTGGGAATGTCTCCAACTGGAGTAGAAATTACTGGAGTACCAGTAGCCATTGCCTCTAGCAATACGGTTGGAAGCCCTTCCCAGTATGAAGGCAATATTAGTGCATCAGCGCTCTTCAATACTCTATGAATTTCTGAATGTGGCTTTGCTCCAAGTAATTCAATCCGGACACCGTTATCTTTCATATCCAAGATACGTTTGTTTTCCAGTATCTTTGTCTCAAGTGTTCCTTGTCCAACAAAACGCATTGTGATGTCTCTCCCTCCATAATGACTCTTCTTTTGAAGCCAATGCAGAATTAGATTCAAACCTTTCCATGGCTCAAAGTCACCAATATAGAGAAGTACCAATGGATCACGTGTATCTGGTATTGACGGTTCATATCGGAATTTCAGGACATCCACTGCGTTGGGCAAATGAGCTAAACGATCAGGCGGAATCTTGTATCGACTAGATACATACTCCAAATCATTGTGAGATACAGAGGCAACGATATCGCAGTTTTTTATGACAAAAGAGCCAATTGAAGCATCAAAGGCGTTCTTCACAAATCGCTTCAAGAAACCAGATGAATATGGCAAGGGACCTATGCCCCCATGCAAGTGAAGTATTCCTTTTCGCTGTCTAAGTAATTTGGCCAAAACTCCTTGAAAGGATACAGAGTAAAGGTATGAATGAATATGATAGATTTCAGCGTTAGATTTCAGAAGATGCATTAAGATGAATGATACTGTATCGATGTTCCAGATCTTGAAAGGAGAATAAAACCTGTGGATTGTTACATCTCCTTCTCTGAAAGTGCCTTCCCGCTCGCGATGACATGTAGTCGTATATATCGATACATCGTTGTTTTCGGCTTGATGTGATGAAAGATTTGTGACATATCTCTCCGAGCCACCGGGTTGTTCTCCAACTAATGGACAGATATGTGCAATTCTCATATTATATTCTCCGGCAAAACCCCTGTTCTAGACTTGCTTCTTGCATTTTTATTTATACGTTTCTTAGTTATGCTATTATTGTTTGTATATTTGTCATGTACTTGGCCCATACTGGTCACAATCCTTAATTTCATACTGTGTGATTGCCAAATAGAACATCAATTACTCCAAGGCAATCTTTTTCAGTAGTTACTCAGCCATCGCAGCATTGATGTGACTTGAGGTGTCATCATGGTTACCAAAATTGTTGTCATTGGAATGGGTTATGTTGGCATACCTGCAGCAGCTTTACTTGCGGATGTTGATGGATATGATGTAACGGGATTGCAACGAAGATCCAAGCGCTCAGGTTGGAAGATCGATATTCTAAATAGCGGCAAATCCCCTTTCGAGGGCGATGAACCAGGACTTGATGAGTTAATCACAAAGGTGGTAAAAAAAGGCACCTTCAGAGTCACTGATGACATTGATATCCTTAAAGATGCAGACATCATCTTGATTGATGTCCAAACACCAACTGACTCTCAAAATATGCCTCGCTATGAATCACTCAGAGAAGTAAGCGCAAATATCGGACAACAAATAAAGAAAGGTGCCATAGTAATCGTAGAATCGACTGTTGCACCGGGGACTACTCAAAATGTCGTTCAAAAGATAATTGAGAAAGAATCAGGAATGAAAGGTGGAGTTGATTTT
>JBHLQJ010000278.1:0-2842 GCA_048884945.1 Candidatus Thorarchaeota archaeon
CAACCTTTAGAATGGCATTTGCGAGTGTTTGTGAATCATCACCAGCTACAAGAATTCCATTGTCTCCTTCGCTAATAAGCACCGAGGCTTCCCCAACATCCGATGATATTATTGGAAGTCCTGAACTCATAGCCTCCATAGCAGAAATTGCAACTCCATCTGACTTTGGAAATTGTACATAGACTTCAGCATTCGAAAGTAGGGCTCTTTTGTCTTCATTGTCAACGAACCCAGTGAAATACACACTATTAGCAATCTGCAGTTCTCTGGCAAGTGCTTCCAGTTGCTGTTTTTCTGGACCATCACTAGCTATAATCAGGATTAAATCTTGAACCTTCTCTAAAACTCGGGAAAACGCATGTAGAATCGTATCAATCCTGTACAAGGGGCCAAGTACCCTGAAACTCAGAACGTATTTTTGGTTTGGGATGTTATATTTATCCCGAGTCGGTTTGAAAGCGAGTCCTGGCACAAATTGTGTTGTATCAACACCCCAAGTGCTGATGAACAGTCTTTCACCAACGGAAGGAGCTAATTCGAGAACTCTGCTTGCTGATCTTTCACTTTCAACATGAATAAATGCCGCTCCTTCCAATGCTCTGGAAATCAATGGGCGCATGTACGGGTTTCTATAAGGCTGAATGTGTATATCGGAACCCCAAGCAGTGCCAGAATATGGATGAACTCCACTGGCTTCAGCTAATAGTAAAGCTGATGAAATACCATGACAATGAACTATATCATATCCTCCCTCATGAAAAACTCTAGCAATCTCCGGACCAATGAACTGGATGCTCTGATGAATTCTGGTCCTGTTCTTCAGATCTCTGAAAACATTTCCTATTTTACGCTGACTTAATGAACGTCTGAGAAGGCCGGCTTTTCCTGGAAGTCTAAGAAGTCTTGCTTGAGAGTATAGCTCCTCTGGTACTGGTCCTGATTTATCTATCCACTCTTCAATATACAGCAGGTCTACTTCCACTCCATGGTTTCTCAATTCTGTGAGCCAGGTTCGAGTGTGTAGACTTGAGGGTGTTGAGATTAGGAGAACTCGCATCTATGAAAGCACGTCCTTAGCAATCAAATCTTGCACTATCTGTACACCCATTTTCTCTGGTGTAGCATGCATGAGAACTGTTTCTCGTGGATTCATCTTCTTTTTGAGGTCCGGTAATAAGGAGATGGTATGTTCCAATCTTTTGAAAAGCGCTTTTGCGTTTCCAAACTGACATCCAATGAAATCGGAGCCTTCAGTGAACAATTCCTTCATTGCTTTCGAATTTCCAGTAATGAAGATCTTGTTCATGGCTGCGTAGTCGAATACTTTTGTTGGAATGACCATTCTTGCTTTTCTTGTGTTACCGAATATTCCCAAGCAAATGTCCATATCTCTGATGAGACTCAGAAGCTGGTCATAGGGAATGAAAGTATGTCTTTCAATGAAAGAGCCTAGTTCCAGCCTTTGAATCATAGAATCAATCATCTCTGTTTCCTGCCCCTTCCCTATCAAGACAAATCGAAATTTCTGACCATTCTTCCGGAGATAGTCTATAGCTTCTATGATGTATCTAAGTCCATGCAGAGGAATGTAAGATCCGGCGAAAAAAATTGTAGGTTCCTCACTTTGAACCTCACGAGGTTTCTTCATAACCTGCTCATTAATGTCTACGCCAACAAACACACGTAAGAATTTTTTGTTTGGAAGTGAAACCAATTTCGTGAAGTACTCAATATGTTGGTGAGTATCTAAAAGAATCAAGTCTGCTAATTTACATGAAATTCTATCTTGCATCAAGAAAGATAGGGCACTCAAGGATTTAGGATGAACATATTTTCGATCTTCTACAAAGGTGTTGTAGTTAGAGATGAAGGCATCTATAACCAGTTTTCTTCTCGTTATTATTGACATCAACTTAGCGAATAACAGACTTCTCCAGCTTGGATATGGGACCAAAATGAACTTGCTTCGAATGGCATCTCGTACGATTTTAGGTGAAGATTTAATCAGTCGGAAATATCGGACCCACAGATTTCCTTTGATATTCCAATGTGTAATATTGAATCCTTGGGATCTCAATGCTTTGGTTATATTGACTATTCTCAAGTGTTTTTCATCGAAAGTTCCAAGCAGTATCACATTCATCATCAGACAACTGTCCACTCCAGCAACAATTCGCGTCACAGGTTAAAGGAAGATTGATGGGTCCTTCTTATCAAAGTTGTCTACCATAACTGTCCGAAAGCCTTTATTTGAGTCAAACCCAACTCCGAAATGGTGAATAGATTGAAGGGAATAATTCTTGCTGGAGGTGCAGGTACTCGTCTATATCCTGCAACAAGAGCTGTGTCCAAGCAGCTTCTTCCTGTTTACGATAAACCAATGATTTACTACCCACTATCCGTCTTAATGCTCTCAGGGATAAGAGATATTCTCATAATCTCCACGCCTCATGACACTCCACAATATGAAAGACTACTCGGTGATGGAAAGCAACTCGGAATGAAATTCCAATACAAAGTGCAAATCAAACCAAGAGGGTTGGCAGACGCCTTCATTGTCGGTGAAGAGTTCATAGGAAAGGACCATGTAGCTCTCATTCTTGGTGATAATATATTCTATGGGCAAAGTCTTACTGAAATTATAAGAGATGCAGTTTCATTAAAGAAGGGTGCTGTCATTTTTGGATATTATGTCAAGAATCCTCAATCCTTTGGCGTTGTTGAGTTTGACGAAAACGGGAACGTGATTTCACTCGAAGAGAAACCAAAGAATCCCGTATCAAACCAAGCTAATCCACGACCAAAGAGTTTGACTTTCAACTGACTCCTCTGCATATACACT
>JBHLQJ010000279.1:0-2825 GCA_048884945.1 Candidatus Thorarchaeota archaeon
CGATAGGGTCAATGTAGATGCATGACCCATCAGCCTCAATTAGCACACCTGCATTCTCAAGTGTTGTAATTTTTATCGACATGTCATCAGCAGGTGGAGGACTAGTCATCAGTGTGTAACCAGCAAAAGCTCCCACTCCAAGAACAACAACTAAGATTATGATAACGACAAAAGTTTGTGGTTTACGTGATAGACTCATGTTTCAACAGCCAATAGGATTTGCAGTATTTAAGATACGGTTCAACGCAGCCTTTTACCAGTCAGGCACATTTGGTTACATCTAATGTATAATAACCTTGGAAAATGAGGACATCATGGAGTTGCGTGAGTTGGGTATTTCAAATTCATTTGATGAATTAAAACCGAAGACATGGGGTGGATTTTGGGATATATTTGGCGAGAATCTTGTGGACTTACTTGATATTCAGGAGGGTTTTAGGATTCTAGATATTGGCACTGGAGGAGGTTCGGTCTTATATCCGCTTGCAAGAAAAGTAGGAAACTCTGGTTATGTAGTTGGTGTTGAAATTTGCGAGCATTGCGCAGAAACAACGAATCAAGAAATAAAAAGATGCAAAGTAGGAAATGCAAAAGTGCATTTCATGGATGCCCGTGGAGCACGTTTTGATGAGCAATCGTTTGATTGCATTACGGCGGGATTCATCGGCTGGGATAATTACTTCGATTTTCAGACTCTTGAATACAAGAAGTCAGATGATTTAATGGCGGCAATATGCAGACACCTAAAATCTGGTGGTAAGTTTGGAATAAGTACTTGGCTCCTACAGGAGGATCTTGACTGGATGTATGAATTCCTCACATCTCAATCTATTAGAAGCAGAATCAATTACACCATTGAGAACGAAAAAGGGTGGAGGAAAATCCTATCTGAAGCAGGATTCTATGACATACAAGTGTTTACTCGTTCAGCCTCTTTCACTTATGATTCAATTGACTTTTGGTGGAAAGAGATGATGGATTATGACTGGCTAGTTGAAGGAAAGAATAATGATGCGATATCAGATTCAATCAAAGCTGCAGCTTTCAAATCAATAAAGAAACGCATGACAAAGAGAGGGGGAATACCATTCAAACGTGATGCACTCCTTGTAACTGCAATCTGAGAGAGCTAAACACCAAGCTTATGACAGGAAATTGTACTGAGTTTATTGAATATCTGATGAATGCCAATGAAGCGTTTGAGCGTGGAAGACTAGAGATAGAGTCAGGCAGACTCGAGAAAGCAATCGAAGCTTTTGACGAGTCAGCAAGTCTATCACCTTCATCATTTGATACGTGGTGGGCTTTAGCTAGTGCTTGCAATCTTTATGGAACACAATTAGAAGCGGAAGGCGATTATCAACGCGCAAACATGTACAAGATTAAGGCAGCATACTCTTTTGATAGGGCTACGAGGGCTGAGCCAAGTAACCCGAAAGCAGAGAAGGCAAAAGCATACGCACAGACGATTAGAGGTGCTCAAGCACGCAAAAAGGAACAAGGGTATTTCTAGTTGAATAGAGTTGACTGTGAATTTGTATAAGGTTTTATTAAAACCATTCTCTAATTATTTGAGAATAAAATAGGAACGTATGATAATGGAGCGCAAGGTCATAGCTGGAGCAATTCTCCTATGTACATTGATTGTTGGCTCTGTTATTGTTCTCCAGTTTAGTTTCGCTCCATCAAGTATTCCTTTTGAAGAGATAGAACAGGGATATTATTGTGGAATTAAGAATAGAATAAATTATGTGATTAATGACCTAGAATCATGGGAAACACTTTGGACAGACATGAACAACATAAGTACAGGTGTTCCTGATCTGCCCTTTGTGAATTTCACATATGAAGTAGTATTTGCGGTCTTTATTGGTGAGTTCGCTACTGGTGGATATATAGCTGAGATCACTCACATTACAGCATCAGGAAACAGACTTACAGTTCATATTAAGGAACAACACCCAGGAGAAGGTTGTGGTGTAACCATGGCATTCTCTCAGCCCTACCACATAGTGAAGGCTTCTATGAATTCAACACTATCAGTCGAGTTCGAATATAGTTTGGTTATCCATAATTGTCCATGAGATACATCAAATAATGCTGAAGATATTCGAATAATGTGCTCACTTTCTTCACTGAATCCGCAGAGTCAGGCGATCCGATCCATGATTCTGACTTAGTCGCACTCGTCGGCCCTTATTGTTCGAAAATTAAACAATGAAATAAACTGTCAAACCTCAGGGGGTCCAGCCCGTATCCTTTCTCTAAGTTCAGCAACTTCAGCGCGTAGAGCATGTATATCTTCAAGGAACCATGTCGCTCCAGCTTGATTCCATTGTTCAATCTTTTCCCGGTCTTTTGCTGAGTCTTTTCCAGTTGTTTCACCACAGACTATTACATCGTAGTTTGCTAGATTTTTTCTCTCAGACTGAATGATTTTGAGGACATCATCAAGAAGTTTAGGAGTAATTGGTTCGGGCCATTTTGAGTGGACAGGAGCAACACCATCATAAGATGCAGCTCTTCTAAAGGGGGCTCTATTTGGTACTCCTCCACCAATCCATATCGGGATTCTAGGTTCTTGCTTTGGTTTAGGCAAGAATGTCATCTCTTCCAATTGATAGTATTGTCCCGTATAGGAGAAAGGTTTGCCAGACCAAAGACCAGTGATTATATTGAGACCTTCATCTAGTTTCTGAGCACGTATCTTTGTGTCGCTCACTTCGCCAAAATAACCAAACTCGACATCAGGTGGTGCGCCAATTCCCACTCCCAGAATGACTCTACCGTTTGAGAGGTGATCAAGAGTCACAGCCTCTCTGGCG
>JBHLQJ010000280.1:0-2536 GCA_048884945.1 Candidatus Thorarchaeota archaeon
CTTGAGTCCAGCTGAAGCATTTTCGATATCGACATTAGATGGAGCATTAGAAAACATAATCGTCATCGCTAGAAACGCTATAATCCAAAACACTGGATTGATGACTGTTAATCCTGCAAAGGTATAGAGAAAAGTATAGACAAAACCACCAATTGCATTCAACGGATAAATCCAATCAGAAAGTAATGCTGGATTCGACTTAACATTGATTAGGTCGCTCAGTAAATTCAATGCATTAGTTCCAAGCTCAGGTCTATCCGGAACAAGATATGTGGCTCCAAATGCGAATAGAATGAGTAAAACCAAAGAGACCGCAATAGGTGCAAGATTGATAATGGCATTTTTGAATCGACTCTTTGGTTTCAAGTATTTGACATATCCTAAGACTATCTGGTCTCCTTGACGCGCAACGTTAATCGGTTTAAACTCGACAATCTCGGTTCTGGTGAAAACACAGCCAAGTGCATGTGATGACTCATGTAGTGCAACACCTGGTCCCACAAGCATGTACCACGACCTTGAACCAGGATCTTGAGTAGTACGAAGCATCGCTTGTGATAGTTTCTCAAGAAACCAGCCAAGTCCCCACACGATGAAGAATAAAATGAAACCAAGAAGTACTATGGTAAAATATGCGTTCACTTTTGAAATCTCCTACACAGTTATGGATTAGAGTCCTAGTTCTCTTCGTTTTTCATCCTCGACTCGATCTATTTCCCGATTTTTGACTTCCTCGAGCTCACGAGCCTTTTCTCTCTTTGCCCTCTCAACGATTTTGTGTTTTTCTTTGTCCAGTTCTCGAAATCGTCTCTCTTTGGCTCTTTCAGCATCACGTATCCTTCTACGAAGTGTATCGACCTCTTTCTTAAGACTTGAACGAGACTTTTCCTTTTGTTTCTTAGAATCTTGGTATTCTTTGTCAGCTGATTTCCAGTCCCGCTCAGCTTCTCGTAGGCGTGATCGTATTGTTTCATAGGAATCTCGTTTTAATTTTGCAGCTGCTTGGTATTTCTCTACCTCTGCATCTAGTCGAGCATCCAATCCCTCCAAGTCCATCTCAGCTTTTTGAAGTTGGACCTTGAAATCTTTGATATCAGTATCAATCTTCTGAACTTTCGCATCCTGAAAGTATTCTTGGTCTACCATTGCAATCATAATGCTATAGCAACGTTGCTATTTCACTTTTGTCTATGATTAGTGTATATAATCATCCGCAAATTGATGCATAATCGTCCTCTCTGCTCGCCTTAGGCGTTCCTGCATAGCAACTCGTTTTATGTTCAACATATTTGCTAGCTGTTTGACTTCACTTCTTCTAGGAATATCATAGTATCCATTAATCATGGCTACTTTAATTGCATCAAATTGCTTCTCTGTGAGATTAGGACCAAAAGATCCTCCTGGAGACCTACGAATGCTTCTGACTCGAACTCTTGAAAATCTTGAACGAAGATTCTCGAATGCTAAATGAAAGGCATCCTGATCAGGTGCCAAAAGATGATGGATTTGCTTTCCAGTCTCAATAATTATGGGCAACCTTGACATGCAACGACTTTCAAGAATGGTTTCATGAATTGATTTCTGTTTTAGTTTGTGAGTAACCTCAGTCCAAAACTGATCTTCTGCTCTATGTGTGACTCGAACTTCAATAATGCTCTCCGATTTCTTTAGCTCTTTTACATAATCAAGAAGTGGTTTCTCATCTCCAGTCAGGCTTTGGATAATACCAAAACCGAGAGGCCCATTGATTGAAACCAATATGACTCTGACAGGAATCTTCCTTGTGATGTCGCATGAGTAGTAGCCCTCAGCTGTAATTTCTAATTTAGCTTCTATCATACATATAAACACCCGTCTTATGACGGCATAAGATTAATTCTTACTTCAATGTATCGATTTGTTAGGTGATTTATAGTTTGACTACTTTGGAGCAACTGACACCACTCGAAACCCAGGATTCTAGACGCACCCGCATTATAGCAGTAGTTGAAGCATTGTTTGTAACAGTATTGTGGTCTTCATCATTTGTAATTATCAAATGGGGTCTGAAAGATATTCCTCCCTTGACATTCGCGGGACTGAGATATTTTATTGCATCATTTCTATTGTTGGCATTGATCTCCCAATCCGAAATTCGCCGCTCTTTGAGAGGTCGATCAAGAAAATGGTTGGGAATGCTGTTTATCTACGGTTGTTTTTATATCACAGCTACACAGGGAACTCAGTTTCTTGCTTTATTTCATCTCCCTGCAATCACGCTATCACTTCTTCTGAACCTAACACCAATTCTAGTACTCATAGCAGCAATTCCATGGTTGGGAGAAAGACCTTCAAAGATTGAGATTTTTCTTGTTTTTGCTGGTATTTTTGGAGTGATTCTATATTTTTATCCGATGGACTTCGTCGGTGTGTCTATAATTGGTCTCATCATAGGTGTTTCTAGTCTTCTCGCGAATTCCGTTTCAGCAATAATTGGACGAGCCATTAATCGCTCTCGAGATACACCTCCCCTTGTTGTAACTGGAATTATGATGTT